>DATCTT010000364.1:0-1875 GCA_036567845.1 Candidatus Ozemibacteraceae bacterium
TGGCGGCCGCTTCGGGCGAGTGGGCGCCGCACGATTCGGGGGTGGCGGCCTCGGGCGCGTCGGGATAGAAGCCGAATTTCTTCAGCACAGCGAGCTTGGGCAGGATGTTCCCGGCGAGATCGATATGGAAGAAGCCGGGGAACAGGTCGGGGTGTGCCTGGATGAACTCGTAGATCGGCCGGTGCTGGGGCGCGATCGAGAACTTCGACATCGTGCTGATCTCATGGCCCGTGATCATGTACTCGGGGAACAGTTCGGCGCAGAACTCGAGCCTCGCCTTTCCCGCATATTCCTGATACAGCTCGGTCTGGGGCAGCAGACAAAGCATAGATGGTAATATACGAGCGCCCATCATGCGCAGCGAGACCATCTGGAACACGGTCTGGTGAAAATCCTCGAGGGTCTCGAACGGAAAGCCCCAGATATAGAACGCGTCGACGCGCGGGAAAATGCCGACCGCCTCGGAAACGCGCGCGATCGCCTGTTCCGCCGAGAACCCCTTCTTCACACGTTGTAAAATGCGGTCGCAGCCGCTTTCGATGCCGAACCGCAGCTCGACGCAGCCGGCGGCGGCCATGGCGTCCATCATCTCGCGGTCGGTCAGATCGACGCGGCCGAAGGATTTCCACATCACCTTCAGGCCAGAGCGGGTCAGCGCCTCGCAGAACTCCATGACCCGGGCCTTCTTCGAAACGAAATATTCGTCCTGAAATAAAAACATCTTCACGCCGGCCTGTTCGTGGAGCATGCGCATCTCTTCGACGATGTTCCCGATCGAACGGAACGTCGAGGCGTGATCCCACACTGGGGCGACCGAACAGAAGGTGCAGGGATACGGGCAGCCGCGCGAGGACATCAGGCCATAACCGCGGTACCGTTTCAGATCGATATGCTCGAAGGCCGGGAACGGAATCGTGTCGAGATCGGCGATCCGCTCGCGCGGCGGGGTCCGGATGATCCGGCCCTCGCGGTTCCGCACGACGAGGCCGGATACGCCGGTGAGGTCGGAGCCGCGTCTGATCGCGGCCAGCAGCTCTGGGCCGGTGCGTTCGCCCTCGCCGACCGCGATCACGTCGATCCAGGGGAACCGCTCGAGGAGCTGCTCCTCGACGGCTTTCGAGCCCACGCCGCCCAGAATCAGGGTGGCATCGGGGTGGTGGGCCTTGTACTCCTTCATCGCCAGAATGGCGAAGGGAAGCAGGTTGGCCATGCAGGAAAACCCGACCACGGGCGCGGCCCCGTCGAGAAAGCGCAGGATGGCCTCGGTACTGAACGGCTCGGCGGCCTCGGTGAGCTGGTAGTCGCGGAAATCCACGGTGTATCCGGCCTGTTCGAGGGCGCGGGTCAGATACAGGCAGCCGAGCGGCAGATGCAGCTCGCGGTCGACGGTGTCAAGATACCGCACGTAGAGCAGGTTGAGGTTGAGCAGCGTGATGTCGGCGGTCATCGGCGGTCGGGTCACTCTTCGAAGCCGGGAATATCCGGCCGGATGCCCCGGGTGATGCCGGCATCGTCCGGCCCGGCGGGGGGCTGGATCTGCTGCGGAGAGCCCGTTGCCCCGGTGCGCGGCCGGAACCGGAGGCGGATCTCGGTGTCGCCGATCTCGATCTCATACAGGGCCTCTTCCCCTGCGGCTTCGTTGCAGAGGCTGCGGAGGGCTTTCCCGAGCGGAAGACCGGTGGTCGTCACCCCCACGGAGCGACGGGTGTCGATCACCGGGCCGGCGATCAGGGTGATCTTCGTATCGGTGTCCGCGGCGATGCGATCGAGCGCATCGGCGAACGGCCGGCCGGCGACGTCCGTCTTGACGGTGATCTGCCGGAGAGCCTCGTGGGAGAGGGGATCGCCGGCTTTCCAGGCAGGAGAGGCGGTGGC
>DATCTT010000365.1:0-6685 GCA_036567845.1 Candidatus Ozemibacteraceae bacterium
CCTTTGCCCGGCCCTGGACGGCGAGCGAGGTCGAACGACTGCCGGCGCGCACCCTGGCCTACATCGGGGACGGCGTGTTCGAGCTGGGGGTGCGGCTGCGCCACGTCGCCGGGGGAACCGACGATGCCGGGCATCTCCACTCTTCCGTTGTGAAGCTTGTCTGCGCGCCGAACCAGGCCCGCATGTTCGAAACGCTCTGGAATACCGTTTCCCCGGTCGAGCAGGAGCTGCTGCGCCATTGGCGCAACGCCAAGATGCCCTATCGGGGGCCCCGGATGGACCGGCTCACCTATGCCCGTGCCACGGCGCTCGAGGCCTGGGTTGGGTATCTGTTCCTGACCGGCCAGGACAGCCGGCTGGAAGAAGTGTTCGCCCTCGTGAACCCGCCCGAGCCGGCTGTGCCGGCCGATGAAGAAGGAGAAGACCATGAGCTCTGACCGCCCCAGGAAGTTCGATTCAGGTTCCCGCCGTTCCGGTGGCCCAGGCCGCCCGCAGGGCGGTCGCAATACCAAGAATAACGAGTGGTGGAGCGAAAAGCAGGGTCTTCACAAAAAACATGGCGGCCAGTCCTCCAACGACGGTCCCCCGCTGCGGGAGAAGCGCGAGTGGAACGAGCCGAGAGAGCCCCGCGAGTTCCGCGGATCCCGCGATCCGAACGAAGCCCGCGGGTGGCGTGAGGATGCCGAAAACCGTGAAGCCCCGCGCCGACACGAGGGAGAGCGCCATGGCCCCCGCCGCGCCGACCGGGGATTCGGCGACAGGAAGAAGTTCGGAAAGCAGGATGGTTTCAGGAAGCGGTTCGAATCGGGTGAGCCGAGGGGCGAGGCCAGTCATCACGGGGAAAAGCGGGGGGGGGGCGGCGCGATGAGCGTCGCGAGCGGTTTGGCGGCGAAGGGAAATCGCCCCGGTGCGATGATCAGGGCTTCGAGCCGGTCCGCCGTCCGCCCGCAGCGCCTGACATGGTTCAGGCCGGCGGAGAGGATGAAGCCGTGTGGATCGTCGGACGGCATGAGGTGCAGGAGCTGCTGAAGACCGGAAAGCCGGTCGAGGCGATCGTCATTGCCGACTCGGCGCACGGGGAGGCGATCCGCGCCATTCGCGAGGAGGCCCACCGCCGCCGGCTCAAGCTGCAGGTGGTTCCGGTCCAGGCCTTCCGGCGCATGCACGGCGACGATACCCAGGGTGTTGCTGCCCGGACAGGCGCTTTCGAGTATGCCAATCTTGACGCCTTGCTCGATGCCTGCGACAAGAATCCGGAAACCGTGCTCGTTGCCCTGAACCACGTGGAGGATCCGCGCAATCTCGGGGCGATCGTCCGTACGGTTGAGGCGGCCGGGGCGGCAGGTATCATCATTCCGAGAGAGCGTGCCGCGGGCATGACGGACGGCGCGATTCGTACAGCCCAGGGCGCAGCTTCCCATCTGGCCGTGGCCCGTGTTGTGAATCTTGGCGTTGCTCTGGAACAGGCGAAAAAGCGGGGCTACTGGGTCGTGGGGCTCGAGGGAGGGGCGCCGAAGCGGTATGACGAGGTTCGGTACACGGGAAAGGTACTGCTCGTGGCCGGCGGTGAGGATGTCGGGCTGGGCGTCCGCATTTCCGGGGCGTGCGACGAGGTGGTTTCGATTCCGCTCGCAGGAAAGACTCCGTCGCTGAACGTTTCCGTCAGTACAGCGGTCGTTCTGTTTGAAGTCTTGCGTCAAAAGGGTTTTGGGGTTGGTCGCGCGCCGGAAAAATAGATATTGACTTTCGATCGAACATCCTCTATAATCGCCAAATACCGGTGGCCTTGCCGGTACGTTCTTTGACCAATGCATCTCAAACATGCCGATGTAGCTCAACTGGCAGAGCATCTGATTTGTAATCAGAAGGTTGTGGGTTCGATTCCCATCGTCGGCTTGTGCAGATACCTGGATGGGTGCCCGAGTGGCTAAAGGGGGCAGACTGTAAATCTGTTGGCTCGCGCCTACGGTGGTTCGAATCCATCCCCATCCACTTCTCGCCCGTGTAGCTCAGTCGGTAGAGCACTTGCATGGTAAGCAAGAGGTCGCCGGTTCAATCCCGGCCGCGGGCTTTTATTCACATCGTTCATACTTCATCAGGAGGGCCCACATGGCTAAGGAAAATTTCGTCCGGACCAAGCCGCACGTCAACGTCGGTACGATCGGTCACATCGACCATGGCAAGACCACTCTCACGTCTGCCATTACGCTGACTTCGGCCAAGGCCGGCAAGGCGAAGGCGCTGGCTTATGATCAGATCGACTCCGCCCCTGAAGAAAAGGCGCGCGGCATCACGATCAACACCTGCCACGTCGAGTATGAGACCGATATCCGGCATTATGCCCATGTGGACTGTCCCGGTCACGCCGATTACATCAAGAACATGATCACCGGCGCCGCTCAGATGGATGGAGCGATCCTCGTTGTCTCCGCCTCCGACGGCCCGATGCCCCAGACCAAGGAGCACGTCCTCCTGGCCCGCCAGGTCGGCGTTCCCTACATCATCGTCTTCCTGAACAAGTGCGACATGGTTGACGATCCCGAGCTGCTCGACCTCGTCGAGCTCGAAGTTCGCGACCTGCTCAACAAATACGAGTTCCCCGGCGACAAGACCCCGATCGTCCGCGGCAGCGCTCTCAAGGCCATGGAAGCCGGCGGTGAAGGCCCGGCGGCCGAGCCGATTCACAAGCTGCTCAAGACTCTCGATGAGTATATTCCCGAACCGCAGCGCGAACTCGATAAGCCCTTCCTGATGCCCGTCGAAGACGTGTTCACGATCACCGGTCGCGGCACCGTCGTGACGGGCCGCATCGAGCGCGGTCAGATCAAGATCGGCGATGCGATCGAGATCGTCGGCCTGATGGACGAAATCAAGACCTCGACCGTTACCGGCGTCGAGATGTTCCGCAAGACCCTGGATCAGGGTCAGGCCGGCGACAACGTTGGTCTGCTGCTCCGCGGCATCACCAAGGAAGAAGTTGAGCGCGGCATGGTTCTGGCCAAGCCGAAGAGCATCACTCCGCACAAGAAATTCAAGGCCCAGGTCTACATTCTGTCGAAGGAAGAGGGTGGCCGCCATACTCCGTTCTTCAGCGGTTATCGACCCCAGTTCTACTTCCGCACGACGGATGTGACCGGCGTCGTCCAGCTGGGCGAGGGCAAGGAAATGGTTATGCCGGGCGACCGCGCTGAGTTCCTCTGCGAGCTGATCACCCCGATCGCTTGCGAGCAGGGTCTCCGCTTCGCCATCCGCGAAGGCGGCCACACCGTCGGCGCCGGCGTCGTTGCCTCCATCACCGAGTAATCCGTAACGGAGCCCCGGGGCGGGGCAACCGCCCCGGGGTTTTTCTTCCGGCCCTGTTCGTGGGTCGAATGTTCCGAAAAGAGGGAGCCCTATGCGAGAACAGATCAATCTGGTGTGCACGAGCTGCAAGCGCAAAAACTATACGTCCATGAAGAACAAGCGCAATGACCCTGACCGCATCGAGCTGAGCAAATACTGCCCGGCGGAGCGGAAGCACACTCCCCACAAAGAGGGCAAGTAAGCGTACCCGGACCGCACGGAGAGAAACCAGCGCATCAAACGCTGGTTTTACCGTCAAAGTACATCTGAAGGTTTAGGGCTGTAGCTCAATTGGCAGAGCACCGGTCTCCAAAACCGGGGGTTAGGGGTTCGATTCCCTTCAGCCCTGATGGCACAAGCACACTGAACTATAGAGGGGCACATGGATAAGTTACGCGCCTATTGGAAAGAATTGTCCCGGTTTCTGATGGAAGTCTGGATCGAGGTTCGCCCCGAAAAGGGTCGCGTGGCCTGGCCGACGTTCGAGAACATCAAACTCTCGACGAAAGTCGTCATCATTTCGTCCATCGGCATCGGGCTCTTCATCGGTGTCCTCGATGTGATCTTCGGTGAAGTGCTGAAAGTCATCGTGGGTGGCGGGAAGGTCTGACAGTGAACATCTCCAGAGCGAAATGGTATGTCATCCATACCAACTCCGGGTCTGAATACAAGGTGAAGGCCAACCTGGAACACCGCGTCCAGCTCCTCGGAAAACAGGAACGCATCTTTGAGGTGCTCGTCCCGACCGAGAGTGCCGAGCGCGTTCAGGACGGTGAGCGCGTCACCCAGACTCGCAAGATCTATCCCGGTTACGTTCTCGTCCAGATGAATATGGACGACGATACCTGGACGGTCGTGAAGAATACCCCCGGCGTCACCGGGTTCGTTGGACTTGGCGACAAGCCAACCCCGCTTCACGAAAAGGAAGTCCAGAATGTCCTTCGCACGGCCGGCATCGGCCCGCAACGTTCTGCGGCCATGACGCCGATCGGGTTCACCGAAGGTCAGACGGTCAAGATCATCGATGGTCCGTTCACGGATTTCATCGGTGTTATCAAGGAAATCAATCAGGAAAAGCGCAAGGCCAAGGTGCTGGTTTTCATCTTCGGACGCGATACTGCAATCGAAGTCGATCTGATCCAGCTCGAAGAGTCCTGACGCTCTCCCCTAACGTTCGAAGGAGTACGAGAAAATGGCCAAGAAAGTTACCGGTTTCGTCAAACTGCAGATTCCCGCCGGCAAGGCAAACCCGGCTCCCCCGGTCGGTCCGGCCCTTGGCCAGCACGGCGTCAACATCATGGACTTCTGCAAAAACTTCAATGCCAGAACGTCCAAGGAAGGCGATGCCGTCATCCCGGTCATCATCACGGTCTACAGCGATCGGTCTTACACGTTCATCACCAAGACCCCGCCCGTGGCCTTCCTTCTGAAGAAGGCCGCGAAGATCGAGAAGGGCAACCCCACTTCCGGCCGCACCAAGGTCGGCAAGGTCACTCTTGCCCAGGTTACCGAGATCGCCAAGCGCAAAATGCCCGATCTGACCGCTGGTTCGATGGAAGCTGCGATCAGCATGGTCAAAGGCACCGCGCGCAGCATGGGTATGGAAGTCATCGACTGATTGTGCTATCATAAACGGCCCGATTGGGCGGTTGATCTCTGAAGAAAGGAGGAAACATTACCCGTATGCCGAAACACTCCAAGCGTTTTGCAGCTCTGAAAGAAAAGCACGTTGTCCTGGGTCAGGTCTCCACCCCGGAGGCTGCGTTCGAGAAGGTCGTGGCCTGCGCGTCGGCCAAGTTTGATGAAACCATCGACATCGCCATCCGCACCGGTCTCGATCCGAAGTATGCTGATCAGCAGCTGCGTGGCAGCGTTGTGCTGCCTCATGGCGTAGGCAAAACCACCCGCGTGGTCGTTTTTGCCGCAGGCGAAAAGGCGAAGGAAGCCGAAGCCGCTGGAGCAGACTTCGTGGGTGCCCAGGACCTGGTCACCAAGATCGAAGGAGGCTGGACGGAGTTCGATGCCGCCGTGGCGACCCCCGACATGATGAAGTTCGTCGGAAAGCTCGGCCGCATTCTGGGCCCCCGCAATCTGATGCCCAACCCCAAGGTCGGAACCGTGACCATGGACATCGGAAAAGTGGTTCAGGAACTCAAGTCCGGTAAGGTGCAGTACCGCGTCGAGAAGGCCGGTATCATCCACTCGATCCTTGGAAAAGCCTCGTTCGGCGCCAAGAAGCTGCACGACAACTTCCTGACCTTCTTCCAGGCCATCAACAAGGCCAAGCCGTCCGGCGCCAAGGGCACCTACATCAAGGGCTGCACCATCAGCTCGACGATGGGCCCTGGCATCGATCTCGATGTCAATGCCGCGCGTGCCACGGTCGAGAAGATCGCCGTCTGATACGTTTTCCCGCTTCCGGTCGCTGACGCGGCCTGAAGCTGTCCTGAGTCGTAGACGCGGGTCCGATGCGTTAATCGGCTCGATCCGAAAGGGTCGGCCGGCCTGCCGAGACTGATGAAACCTCGTTCATTCACGAAGGGTTTCCGGTTTCGGACCGGAAACCCTTTTTGATTTTGATGCAAGACACAGCCACCGAAGGAGGTGACTCAACGAAATGGCAGATATGAAACTCAAGGAATCCTACATCAAGGAACTCCAGGAGAAGCTTGCGAAGGCCAAGGTCGTCATCGTGGCCGGGTGTGAGGGCGTTACCGTCGAGGAGATGAACGCCGTCCGCAAGAGCATCCGGAATCTCGGCGACGAGATGAAGGTGGTCAAGAACAAGCTCGCCCGCCGCGCGCTGCACGATCCGCAGCACCAGGCGCTCGAACCCTTCCTGACCGGCGAAAACACCGTGACGTTCGGGTATCACGACGAGGCAGCGCCCGTGAAGGCGCTGTTCGAGTTCGCGGAGAAGGCCAAGAAGTTCCAGTTCAAGGCCGGTCTCCTCGGCGACAAGGTGCTCACCGTAAAGGAGCTCGAGGCTCTCTCGAAGCTTCCGAGCAAGCAGCAGATGCTCAGCATGCTGCTCTCCACCATGGTCGGCCCGATCCGGAACATGCTCTCCGTCTCTCAGGGCCCGATCCGGAAGTTCGCCTACGCCCTGCAGGCTCTCAAGGAGCAGAAGGAAAAGGCCGCCGCCTGAAACGGTGCCTGACCCTGTTCTATATTGTTACGAATCTTTCGAATTCATCGAAACAAGCACATAAGAAGGAGTTAGAAAATGAATAAGGACCAGATCCTGGAAGCCATCGGCAACATGTCCGTTCTCGAACTGTCCGAGCTCGTCAAGGCCATGGAAGACAAGTTTGGCGTCACCGCCGCCGCCCCGGTCGCCGTC
>DATCTT010000366.1:0-6487 GCA_036567845.1 Candidatus Ozemibacteraceae bacterium
CGCCCGGCACGCCCCCGACCTACCCGCCTGCCACAACGACCCTGCCGATCCCCGGCGGCTTCTGAGCCACCAACGCACGACCGCCCCGGAACACCGTTTCCGGGACGGTCGTGTCTTCCGGGGTCGAATCAGACCTGAGGGGTGCTGATGAGGTTTCCGCCCTTCGAGATGGCATCCTGGAGCTGCTTTTCAGCCGATTCAACAAACTGCTCGATGCTCATCATCTGGTCGTAGGGAACGAGACCGAAACTGGCCGTCACCTGGATCTCGACAGCCTTGTGCATTAGTTTCTGGGAGGGAATGGCAGTCCGAAGCTTTTCGGCGACGATCATCGCACCGTCGAGACCGGTATCCGACAGGATGATGCCGAACTTGTCCCCGCCGATGCGGCAGGCGATGTCGTTGAATCTGATCTGACGGCGAATCAGGGCCCCGGTGCGCGACAGCACGGCATCGCCCGTCTCGTCGCCAAACTCGGCGTTGATCGAGTCGAACTTGTCCATGTCGAGCATCAGCAGCGACAGCGGGGATTTCACGCGTCGCGATCGGGAGATTTCCTGAGACAGCCGCATCTTGAAATAGTGTGCAGTATACAATTTTGTCAGCCCGTCCGAAATGCCAAGTTTGTACAGATTGGCGTTCTTGAGTGCGATGCCGAGCTGGGCGCTGAGGAGCTGTGCGAGATGGAAATCCCTCTCGGTCAGCTCCTGGCCGTCGGTGCGGTCCGTCATGCTGATCAGGCCGAGCACCTCTTCCTGGACGATGATAGGGATTACGATGAACGAGTTTGACGAATACGAAGCGGTCCGAGTGAACTGGAACCGTTTTTCGCGCGTGATATCGGGCACGAACAGGGGCTCCATCTTCTGGATGACGTATCGAGAGATCGGCGACGACCACATGTCGAGGACGAGCGGCAGGGGCCGGTTCGTCTGGCAGATGGTATACCGGTTTTCATGCGGGTCGAGCACCGACAGCGAGAACTTCCCGATCTTCATCACGTTGCCGAAGATGCGTTCCACCGTGAATGGCAGATTCTCCATTTCGAGCTCGGAGGAAATGGTCTGGCTGGCCTCGCGCACGGCGCCCAGTTCCCGGACATTCTGGTCGAGTTCCTGGTTCGTCGCCTTGAGCTGCTCGAGCAGCCGGAATGTATTAATAGCTGAAGATATATTTCTGGCCAGAGTGGTCATGATGTCGGCGTCGTAGGATTCTTTTTCCTCGGTGCGGAAGCTGTTGCCGAGCATCAGGATGCCAAGCACCTCGCTGTCGACGCGCAGCAGGTAACAGCCCGCGACCTCGTCCTTGGAGAAGATGCTTGGAATCTCGGGATTCAGGGAGAGAAGCTGCTCGGTGATCTCGAGCGAGTCTCGTTGGAGCATCTGCTGAAGCGCCTGGGTGGGTATCCGGAACTTCGGGAGCCGTTCGCGGGTGCGCAGCTTGATGTCAACCCCGCTCACCATCAGCTCCTTGGCGGGATCGTGGATGAAGATGGCCCCGCGCGAGATGCCCAGGGTACCGAGCATGATGCGCAACATCGAGCGCAGACCGGTCTCAAGATCGCGGTTCTGGCAGAGGAAGGAGCTCAGGTCGAGAAAGCTGCCGAGGATGTATTTGAGCCGCTCGATGCGCTTGCGCTCACGCACGATATCGCCGGCATCCTGCGGGTCGACCTGGAGCCGTTTCTTGACCATCTTGATGAGCGTGCCCGACGGCGGGAACGAGGACACCTCGCAGCCGTCCATCAGCTTCTCCATCAACATCAGGCCCCAGCCACGCTTATAGGAGGATTTCAGCTTCTTCTTGATGTCGGGCTTTTCGATCGTCGAAGGGTCGAACCCCGATCCGAAGTCTCGCACCTCGATCGTCAGCATCTCGGGCCCGGCCGTGAAGGCGGTGTAGATCTCCTGCGTCGTGTCGGGCTGGCCCTTGGGGGCGTGCTCTTTGGCGTTGATCAGCGCCTCGATGAATGCGAGCCGCATCTCATCGATCGATTCAGGAAGAAATCCACACTTCTTCGCGAAGGTATCGAGATACTCGCAGGCTTCGAGTTCTGAATCCCGCTCGTTGGCGACCTTCAGAAACAGGTGTTTGATCATCGACGGCACGCATGCCCTCCTTGATTTCCGCGGACGTCCGAAGGACCGGGCCGTCACGGGGGACGACAGGATGACACAGTATACCATGACATCCCGGGAAAATCTTCAACTCGATTTCCCTGCCTGATGAGACGTTCCGTTCTCGTGCAGGGTTCACGCCGGATCGTCCGGCCAAGGTTCTGTAACCCGATCCGTGTCACCTGCCGATAGAAGGGGTGTATGTCATCCAGGTCGGTCCCGCATGGACCATCGAGGGGGGTAAGCCCATGGAAGAAGTGGCGATCGTCAATCCAAACCCGGTAAAAACTGTTGTGAACCCGTCTCCGAAGCCTCCGGCCAAACACAAGCCCGCCGGAACATTCGTGAACTTCTTTCTGATGATGCCCCTGGCCATCATCGTGCTGCTCCAGGCATTCTTCTTCGGGCGCATCGTGGGCAGCTACACGAGCTTCCCGGTCTTCACCATCCAGTCCTATGTTTTCATGGGAGGTCTGGCGGTGGTGATGCTGATGATGCATTTCATGATGCGCTCGATCATCTACACGTCGCTGTTCGGCTTCATGATGGTGGCCGGCATCTTCAACGCATGGTTCGGCGACTTCTGGACCCCCTTCATGAACAACTGGCGCGAAGTGCTCGGTATCATGAAAAGCGCCTGGTCGAAGAAAGACATCCCCTTCCCGATTCTGATGTCCGGCGGCATCACCCTGATTCTCGCCGCGATGACCTGTATCAACTTCTTCCTCTCGCTGTTCGTGAAATACTTTTTTGAGGTGCTGTTCGGCAGTGAGTGGGCCGATGGCCGCAAATACGGGTACGGCGCCGCCATTCTGCTGCTGCTCGGCCTCCACGTCGGCTTCGGCTCCTTCGCCGGGGAAGCGGGAAGCAGGGTTCTGTGGTCCGCCACCGACCTGTATGCACCGCTCGAGGAGTATCTTGCGCGCATTCCCAGCGCCTCGCTCTATGGTTCCGAGCATGTCTGGTGCTACGACACCACGACCGCGAAAGCGATCAAGGCCACCGGCGGAAGCCTGATCCGTTCGAAAGCCGAAAAGGCGGAAATCCCCGCTCCTGCCTGGATCAAAGCCGACCAGCCCTACGTTCCGACTCGTCAGGGCCTGGTCTGCTTCGACAAGGATCTGCTCACGACGAGCTGGACCTGCAACTGGCCTGGCAAGCTTCCCGGCCTCGAACTTCCCCCGGAAGAGGCGAATCCCGATGCCGGTATTCCGATGCTGATCCGGCCCGACGTCGCCCCCGGTCTCGTCCTGGTGATGTTCGACTACGGGTACTGGGGCGTCATATCGCTCAAGACCGGCAAGTTCCTCTGGATCAAATCGATCGACGCGACCCAGCGCATCAACCGGTATTTTACCGAGGAGTTCCTGCGCTCGCCCTACGTCGCCTTCGCGAACAACACGCTCGTCTTCGCCTGCCAGAACGCCCGAATCACCGCCCTAAAGGCCGATACCGGCGAACAGCTCTGGGAATACCAGCACAAGGACACGAAATATTCGGGAAAAGGCCAGCGCGCTTTGCTGAGCGTTTCTGGTGACCGGCTCTGCGCCGGCTTTATCTCTGGCGCTGTGCTCACCTTCGACCTTGCGAAGGGCACGAAGATCTACGAGGCGCGCGGAGCCGACTGGCACCCCGTTTCAGCCCCTGTCGTGATGAAGGACGAGTGTGCCTTCATCTCGGAAAACGGCGAATATGTGCGCGTGCAGCTCGACGGCGGTCGCGTCACCACCCGCCGGATGGTGATGGAAAACAGGCTTCCGCTGATGCCCGCCGCCGTTGATCTGGCCAACGGCTTCATTGGATACCGGGACGTGCTCTGGAAGATCGATTCCGGAACCGGCCGGTTCGAGAAGGCCCGCGAATTCCCCAAACATCTGTATGCGGCCGGCCCTGTGTTCGACGAGAAGATGCTATATATCGGGACGCAGGACGGATGGGTGTTCGGCCTCAACCGCGAGAGCTTCGACGAGAAGTGGCGTGTGCATGTCGGTGGTGAGCTGACCGAGGAGTCGATCGTCCTGGCCGATTTCGGGATCCTGGTGCGAACCAAGTCCGGCTCGGTATTCTGCCTGAAAAAGGGTGCCGAATAATATTGTTATCTATGCAGAACGGCCCCAGGGTCTCCCCCGGGGCCGTTCTGTTTCAGGAGCGGATCACTTACCGTCTTTTTTCACGGTGTTCAGCTGCTTCTGACAGTATTCGATGCGTTCCTCCGTCAGCTTCTTCATCGTCGCGTCGGGATTGAACTCAAGATATTTGCGGTAATTGTCGAGGGCGTCACGGAACTGTCCCTTGAAGCCGTACACCGAGGCCAGGTTGTAGTAGGCATCTGCAAACTGTGGCTCGAACAGGATCGCCTTCTTGTAGAACTCGATCGCCCGGTCGTTTTCGTCAATCTGGTAATAGGCAATTCCGAGGTTGTTGCAGATCTTGGCCTGTTTCGGGGCGGACTTGAGGGCTTCCTTCCAGTTCGCAATCGCATCCTGGATCTTGCCCATCTTGAACAGGCAATTCCCCATGTTGTTGAGAATTTCGGCATTGCGCGGCGCCTGCTCGAGGGCGGCACGGTTCACATCGAGGGCTTCCTGATACCGCTTTTTCTCATACAGCTCGATCGCTTCGTGGTAGAGGTCAGAAGCGGATTTGCTGGTGCTGACGGCCTTTGCGGGGGGAAGCTCCTTTTTCGGGGCTGCCGAGAGCTTGGCCGCGGCGGCAGGAGCTTCGGCCGCCTTCTCCTCGGCTTTTTTCTTCTCCTCGGCGGCTTTTTTCTCATCTGCCTTCTTCTTCGCATCCGCCTTTTTCTTCTCGTCGGCCTTCTTCTTTTCGTCAGCCTTCCGGGCCTCATCCGCCTTCTTGGCTTCGTCGGCTTTCCTGGCTTCATCCGCCTTCTTGACGTCGCCTGCCTTCTGTGCCGCATCGGTCTTTCCCGTGCTGGCGGCTTTTCCCTTCTCTTCAGACTTATTGCCCTCGCCGGATTTCTTGGCTTCCTCGGCTTTCTTTGCCTCGTCAGCTTTCTTCGTATCTTCGGGCGACGTTTCCTTGAACCGGTCCATATTCAGGCCGGGTTCGAATTGGGGTTGCCCGGATTTCGCCGTGGCAGCATCAACAGCTGCGGGAAGAGGCGGGGCGGGCTCTTTCGCAACCGCCGGCTTGGCGGCTTCGTCCTCTTTTGCAAGCTGCCGCTCGACGACGCTGTTGAAAATCCAGCCCTTGGTGCCATCCGAAAACTCGACCTTGAGCCATCCCTTGTCCTCGAAGGAAACGGTGTAGGAGTCGCCGCGAAGCTTCTTCGTCACGACATTCGAGGAGTGACTTGGCTCCTCGCGAACATTGATGTAACTGCCGCGGACTTTTCCGGCCTTTGCGGCCGACAGACCGACGGGCAGCATGCACAGCAGACCGGCTCCGAGAACGCCGATGATGAATCGTTTCATCGCACCAAACTCCTTCCGGATCACGACTGAATGATGGTGAAAGACCATACCAGACCTCGCCCGGCCTGTCAATGCGGTCACCGGCTGTCCACGGTCAGGCCAAGCCGCATCAGGCCGGGAAACTCGACGGAAATACGGTCGCCTGCGGCAAGCGGGCCG
Source organism: Candidatus Ozemibacteraceae bacterium (assembly GCA_036567845.1). Lineage (GTDB taxonomy): Bacteria > Muiribacteriota > Ozemobacteria > Ozemobacterales > Ozemobacteraceae > MWAR01. The sequence goes on from DATCTT010000366.1 coordinate 5,711, forward strand.
ACACCGGCCGGCGTACCGGTGAGGATCAGATCGCCGGGCTCGAGCGTCATACACCGACTGATATGGGCGATCAGCGCCGCAAACGAGAAAACGAGCGACGAGGTGCGATCCCGCTGGACGACGGCACCATTCAGCCTCGTGACCAGTTCCGTATCGCAAGCCCATTCTCCAAAGGGAAGAATGGCTGGTCCGACCGGGCAGAACGTGTCGAATCCCTTTGCTCGGGTCCACTGTCCATCCGCCTTCTGCAGCTCCCGGGCCGTGATATCGAGGGCCAGAGTGATGCCTGCGATGCAGGAAAGCGCCCCGGATTCCGGCACGTCGGAACACCGCTTCCCGATCACCAGCGCCGCTTCTCCCTCATAGTCGATCCGGCCGGCATCTGTGGGAAGCCGGATCCGGCCTTCGTTCGGCGCAAGTGAACTGGGGGGTTTGAGAAACCAGAGTGGCTGTTTCGGCACCTCATTGCCCAGCTCCGCGGCATGTGGCCGGTAGTTTCTTCCGACACAGAGAATTTTTGTCCCCCCGAACGGCACCCCCACCCCATCCGCCCGATTCAAGGAGGTTGAAACGGTATCACCCCGCGGGGCCGTCCCTGCAGCTGCATGCAGACGATCGAGACCCGTTCCGAACGTGACCTCCTTCCATTCTGTAGCGGCATCGTCCCAAACGTTCCAGCAGTCGGCTTCCGGATATCTTCCCCGATTCACGAGCATGATGTCTTCTCCTTTGAACGGCTCAATCCATCCCATGCAAGCGGGCCGGCGACTCGAAACG
>DATCTT010000367.1:0-9963 GCA_036567845.1 Candidatus Ozemibacteraceae bacterium
GCCTTTTTTTCGCCGGCCATCGCCGGCCCGGCAAGGTCCGGTCCCGAAGGCAGGCCGCCCAGGATGAGCAGTAGCACGATCAGAGCCGGCCAGGCCCCGTCGCGATGGGCCGATGCACGGGCAGGCAGAGGCAGGTCATCCTCTTCAGCCGCTTCCAGCATCTCCGGCGGGGCCTCTTGCGGCTCCTGTCCGCTCACCTCGTCATCTCCATGCAGAAACGCGGCATAGGATGCATCATCCTCATCCCCGGCGGCACCGGAAGCATCATCTGCCAAAGGGTGCTCGGCCCGAGGCTCGAACGCCTCCAACTCGCCGATTCCGGCAAGAAATGCGCGGTATTCCCGGTCAGGGTTGTTTGCGGCGGCCATGAATCACCTGCGAATGCGTCTCGCTTTCCTGTCTGAACTGCGTCTCAAACCCTGCGATCCGGTCTGAAAGGCCATCGATGCGGTTGGTGTTGCGCCCCTGCCAGGGGTATCTGTCCGGGGGGCCGGGATGGTAGGTCTCGGCTTTTCCCGTGCCGTTGGAGGCAGCTGAGCTAATCTCTCGCTCGTATCGTGCCGGGCCGGGGCCTCCCTGCTGGCGGCACCCCGTTCCGGAAGCGCACAGGAGGAGGCCTGCAGCGAGCAGGCCAAGGCGTGGGTCGAAGATCGATCGCATCATACTTCAGACCCTGTTTCGGCTGATGGCGGCGTTTTGTTAACCCCTGCCGGGAAACGGAATACCACCGAACTCCGACACATTTTTCCGCTTGAAATCGCCGGAATTCGCCCTAATGTTTATAGGAGAACGCGGAGGGAACGGTGAAAATCGCCGGCGTCAGACAGCCACAGGAGATTTCACGGGTGGGCCTCGTCTCGCCCGACGCCTTGTCGCGCCCCGATTCGCCCGCCTCTGATGCGGCCGCGTCCATCGCACGCCCCAACCGGAGCTCAAAGGCGCAGATGGACGTTTCCGATCAACCCCCTCCCGGAAAGCCGAACGCCATGGGCAGTTCCGAGCCCAGTCGGCAGAAAGATGCGTCGAAACTCGATGCGAAGGCTCTTGCCGTCGTCAACGAGCTCCGCCAGACCGACCGCAGCGTGCGCGCTCACGAAGCTGCCCATATCGCGGCCGGCAGGCAATACGTGACGGGCGGGGCGAGTTTCCAGTTCAAGGCCGGTCCGGACGGAAAACAGTATGCCGTCGCCGGCGAAGTCGACATCGACACGTCGGCCGTTCCGGGCGATCCCAAGGCGACCATCGCCAAGATGGAGGTGGTTCAACGGGCCGCCCTTGCCCCGAGCGAACCCTCCGCGCAGGACCGGTCCGTCGCCGCCGCGGCAGCCCGGAAAGCCTCGCAGGCGCGACTCGAAACAGCGACCTCCCCCGAGAGCGAAAACATCCCGCTCGGGAACAGGATTGACCGCCAGGCCTGATCCTGCGCTTGCGTGGCGAGATGCACGCATAACAGCACGGAATCGCCGTTGATAGATTTTCACCACGCCTGAACCGGGCAATCCTGAGGGAAAATGCCCGGCCGCCTCTCTGCACCGACATCCCGAGGCCCCCTCCAGATCAGCCGGCATCCGCCCTCTTGCCGCACCGCTCATTGCCGCTGGAGACCTCCTCGATGGCTGCCGCCGAGGGCCGGGAAAGCGCCCAGCGGTATGTGATCATTTTCACCTGCATTTCAGCCATTGCGGTCCTGGTTTCGCGGCAGGTCTCGTCCCGAAGGAAGTCATGACTCTTTCGAGGTGATCTTCGGTTTTTCGGGCGCCGGCAATTCCCTGACCCACCAGCTCGTCACCGGGCTGCTGACGCCCAATGCCAGCTTCATCCAGGCAACCGGCACGATGCTGCTCGCCGCGGCGGCCGGCGTGAGCCTCTTTCCGCTGCAGCGCCGAATCGGTACAGCTGACCGTATCATCGTATATTCCGCCGGCCGCGTCATCCAGACTGGCAGGCCTGAAAACGTGTTCGGCAGCAAGGACCATCCCCAGGTCAGCAACCTCCTCGACATCGGGAAGTTCTGACGGAGCGACCCCCTCAAGCCTCACGGCACCCCTCCGGACAGCGCGTCCTGATGGGCCGGTCGCCCGTTTTCCACACATGCTGCGTTTTTCCTTGACTTATCGCGCCGAAAGGTTAGTGTATTAGTAGAGTAATACACTAAAACACTAATTCACATTGCGAAAGGCGGTGAGACGCGTGATCCGTGTGGACGAGTCATCCCCGGTCCCGATCTACCAGCAGATCGTCGAGGAAGTGAAGCGGGCGGTGCTGACGGGCGTGTTCGGCCCCGACCAGCGGCTCCCCTCGATCCGCGAGCTGGCCCTCGAGCTGAAGGTCAACCCCAACACCGTGGCGAAAGCCTACCAGGAGATGGAAGCCCAGCGCGTCATCTACTTCCGGCGAGGCCAGGGCGCCTACATCTCGCCGCGCAGCGAGGAAGAGCGCGTGCAGGAGGCGCAGCGGGAGATTTCCCGCCTGTTCCGGCAGGTGCTCGATATCGCCCACAGTCTCAGACTCTCCCGCTCCCGGCTGAACGACCTGTTCCGCCAGGCGGCCCAGGAGCATCCGGACATGAAGGAGGAGAAGCCATGAACGCCGTTTCCCTGTCACATCTCGGCATATCCTACGGAGCGAGGCGGGTGCTGAATGATATATCTTTTGATATTCCATCCAGCCAGGTCGTCGGCCTGCTCGGCCGGAACGGCACCGGCAAGACCACTCTCCTGCGCTCGCTGTTCGGCCTGATCCCCACCGATGCCGGCACCGTCTCGGTGCTCGGCCGCGACCCCCTTCGCGAGGCGCCGACGATGCGCCTTGCCGTCGGGTTCATGAGCGAGAACTGCCATCTCTACCGCTGGATGACCGGCCCCCAGCTCGGCGCCTTCCTCGCCCCCTTCTACCCGGCCTGGAACGCGCAGGCCCTCGCTGAAGACTTCCGCCGGCTCGAGATACCGGCCGACCAGCCCGTCGGGCGGATGAGCAAGGGAACGCAGCGCAAGCTGATGCTGGCCCTCACCCTGGCCCCCGCTCCCGAGCTGCTGCTGCTCGACGAGCCGCTCGCTGGCCTCGACCCGGTCGCGCGCGACCAGATCCGCGACACGATCATCGGCACCCTCGCCGACCGCGGCACGACGATCCTCCTCTCCTCTCAGGAGGTCGATGAGATCGCCCCGATCTGCGACCGCGTGTTGATTCTCGGCAGCTCCCGGCTGCTGCTCGACGCCAGCCGGGACGAGCTGGCGAAGCGGATCCGGCGGATCATCGTGACCCTCGAGAACCCCGTCGGGGCCGTGCCCGTCCACCCGAATATCCTCTCGGCCACCGTCCTGGGCAGCCAACTCGAGCTGGTCCTGCGCGAGTTTTCGGAGGAAGCGCTCCAGGCGCTGCTGGCCAATTACAAGGTCCGCGACGTGCGCACCGAGGGTCTCTCGCTGCGCGAAATCTTCGTTGCCTGCGCCGGCCGGAAGGAGGTCGCGATATGAACGCCATCCTGTGGAAGGAATACCTCGAACACCGCCTGCACTTTGCCCTGATCGTGGGCATGGGTGCCGTTTCCGCCATCGCCCTCGCCTGGTTCCGGCAGCTCGACCAGGACACCCTGACCACGCTGCTGTTCCTCTGCGAGGCCCCCCTCTTCCTGCTCCTGCTCTCGACGCACGTGGTGAGCCACGAGGTTGAAACGGGCTCATTCCCTTTCCTGATCGGCCTTCCCCGGTCGCGCACGGCAATCTGGGCAGCCAAGCTGGTGTTCCTCGTGCTGTTCGCGGCCGCCGTCTACGGGGCCTATCTCATCATCGCCCTCCTCGCCGGCTACCTGCCCGCCCCGTTCCGGCTGTTTCCGTCCGAGTATCACATGCGGCTCATATCGCCGGCCTTCCTCTTCGTGGGGTTTCCGGCCGCCATCCTCGCCTGCGGCTTCGCGGCATCGATGCTCCCGACCGGTTTTCCCTCACTGCTCGGAATGGCATTCCTCTGCGCCGTTGCCCTCTGCATCTGGAGCGGGGCCTACCTCTGCCTCAACTTCGCGCTGGTGATCTGCCTGATGACCGTCTCGGGGCTGGGTGTCTCGTGGCTCGTCTTCAAGCGGTGCGGCCTGATGGACGGGTGGAACCGCCTTGGATGGGCCGCCCTGGGCTGGGGCATCGCCCTCTCCTGCTCGCTCGGGATCTGGGCCGGGTTCGACGCACTCGCCGAGCGGTTCCCCAGCCAGACTTCGGAAAACACCTGGCACTTCCAGACATCCGCCGACGGGAAGTATCTCGCCCTGCTCCGGGAATCCCCGGCAACCGCCTGGGACCCGATCCAGAACGAGACTGCCAGCCGCATCATCCTGTTCGACACGACCACCGGCCGGCAGACCCAGGCCGGCAACCGTCAAATATCCTCGTATATTCTTTCAACCAGTGGACCCAAGCTCTACCGTGAGACTCTGTACCGGTGGCCGGGCCTGTTCATCAATTCCAGCCGCCTGATAGAGCTCGACCTCGACACGGGCCGGGAAACCGTTATCGACACCGATGCCACGCCCGAGCACACCGCCTCCGACGGGACCCTGTTATACAACCGCCAGATCCGCCTGCCGAACGGGAATCGGGTCACCGAGTATTGCGTGCGCTCCCCACAGGGCGCTCAGAAAGTGCTCCACGCGCTCCTCGACGACAAGGGATACGGCCTCTGGTTCCCCGATACGGGCGTGCTGCTGCTCGAGCCGCTCGGCGCCCCGCTCCTGGTCTCGATCGCCGACGGCACAAAGGCCCCGCTCCGGATTCCTGCCCTGGAGCAGGATGCCACGCTTTCCCTCTCGGGGCTGGAGGATTTTCCGGGATTCGCCGTGGCCCAGATCGCGGTGGGAAGCCCGTCCCACCGGCTCACCTGGACGTTCGACGCGGCCGGCAATGCCACCGAAGCCGTCTGGCTTCCGCCCGACACGGTCATCAAGAGCCGGATCGACGGACACCGGGCGCTGGTGCTGGTCCCCGTCGCCGATCCGGATACCCCGTCCGACCCGCTCCTGGCATCGAACCTCTGGAAACCCTGCATTGCCGACTTCCGGGCCGCCACGCTGTCCGACATTCCGGGGTGGACCATGACGCTCGACCGCGCCTGGGGCGCATCCGCCTCGCGCGACGGGAAGCTGCTGTGCGGCATCGTCCTCGAAAACGGCCAGAACGTCCTCAAAACCGTCGAACTGGCGACCGGCCGTGAAGTATCCTCCGTTCCGCATTCTTCCTGGCAGGATGAGGTTCACCCCCTCGGCCCGACGGCGTTCCTGCTCCGTGACGGCAGCGCATTCTTCCGGTTCGACCCCGCCGAACGCCGGATCACCCCGATCAACTGAGAAGCCGCGCGGCCCCTTTCCCTACTCGGCGATCGTGGTGGCGGTGCCGCGGGCGCTGGTGATGCGCAGCTCGGGTCGGGCGTTGAGCACCCGCGTCTCGGGCGGCACGGACTCGGTGAGCCAGACGTTGCCGCCGATGACCGAACCGCGGCCGATGATGGTGTTGCCGCCAAGGATCGTCGCGCCGGCGTAAATCACGACGTCGTCCTCGATGGTCGGGTGGCGCTTTGCATGCCGGATCACGTTTCCATGGGCGTCGCGCGGGAAGTTGAGGGCGCCCAGGGTGACGCCCTGATACAGGGTCACACGCTCACCAATCACCGTCGTCTGGCCGATCACAACGCCGGTGCCGTGGTCGATAAAGAAGCTGCGGCCGATCTTCGCGCCCGGGTGGATGTCGATCCCGGTGCGGGCGTGGGCCCACTCGGTCATGATGCGCGGCATCAGCACGAGGCCCTGGTCGCTGAGAAAATGGGCCAGCCGATAGACGGCAATCGCCTCGAGGCCGGGGTAGCTGAAGATGATCTCATCGAAGCTCGAGGCGGCAGGGTCGTTCCGGAAGGCGGCGCGCACATCATCCTCGAGCAGTTCCCGAATCGTGGGCAGGGTCTCGATCAGCGTCCGGGCGATCACCGCGGCGTAATCCTGGCAGTGCCGGCAGGAGCGGTGCGCGAATTTGCATGAGTGGAGGGACTCGCGCAACACCTGCGCCTGGAGGCGCTCATACAGCGTCGCGATGCGGTATCCTGCCTGGAGTTCCATCGATTCAAACGAGAGCTGCGAATCCCCGTAATAGCCGGGGAACAGCAGAAACAGTGCATCCTCGATGACCCGGGCAATCTCCCGTTTGTCGGGAAGCGGGCTTGCATCGAAATGCTGGACCGCATCGGATCCGTTCGCAAAACCGGCCATCACTTTATCGCTCAGGCTCTTGAGCATCGGATTCATGGGGCACCTCCGGGTCATTCTGCTATAGCAACTGATATGAAAAGCGCCCCGGATTGCGTATCGTTCCGGGGCGCGCGGTATGCATCAGTCGGGGATCATTCGACGATGATCCTGCCATTCAGATCGCAGTAGACCATCCGATCATGCCAGACCAGCATGGTCTGCTCGTATCCGCCATTCGGATCGCGGTAGAACAGCTTCCAGTAGGTGTCTTCACCGTCGGCAGTGTCGGTGGTGAACCGCTCGACGCGCACAAGAGCCGGGTCATTGATTGCCGGGGCGTGCTTCTTCCAGAGCTGATCGAGCCGCTGAGGGGCTTCGACATAGCTTACGGGCTGCATGGTGATCTGGCCTTCCTCGACGGCCGCGAGCAGATTCTCGAGAACCGTCGCGAGTGGCTTGTCCTGACCGGTGGGGTCGCCATCGACGAAGGTGCAGATCATCGCCGCCTTCTTGGACTTACGAATATCCTGGAACAGCGTCTCGGCAACCTCGCCGTTCTTGCGAATCGTGCGAAAGCGGTAGAAGTCGGTGCGCACCCCGGGCTGGCGGGCGTCGAGCTCCATGCCATAGCGGGAAATACTGACTTCCTGATACTCTTTTTCGGTACGGGACCAGGCATCAATGACCCAGTCGGAAACATCAGCCATGCCGACCAGGGCAACCTCGATCCGGCCGTTGGCGGCACACTCGAGCACACGCTCGATCGTGTTCCTGAGGCCCTCCCGGTGCGACACCGTCTGGGAGTTGCGCTGGATCTCGGCAACATACGCTGCATCGAGCTCGGCGATGCTCTGCGCCCGTGCGGCGGGAGCAGCGAGGCCAAGGAACATGCCGGCGAAAGCGGCCATGGCAGTTATTTTCAGAATTCGGTTCATCTGTCTCATCCTCCAGGATGTCTCTTTTTTGTCGTTCGCTTTTTTTGTAGTCGATTAGTATACCACAATCGATTCCGGGCGTCAATTCCTTAGAGGGACACCCTTGCAAGTGAGGGTAGAAGTTCCTATAATAAAAGATCGACATCCACTTCCGTCACCAGGAGGCAAAAGATGAAGCACGACGACACCACAACGCCGGCCCCGGTCGCACACCGCACCACGACAACCCGGACCCCAACCGGAACGCTGATCTACTGCCGCGATCTGTTCGAAAAAGACCTGTATCGGAACCACATGCCCCAGGTCCGAGGTGAAGCGCTTCAGCTCGCCACCCCTCTGCGCCCCTCGCCGTCAGCGATCACCCCCACCGTCGCCACGGCGAAACGCCCGCGCGGCACAAACCCGAGACCGTGAGCTCTCTCCGCTCGGCCGGGATCACCGCGCTCAAGCGCGCCCTGGTGGCCGGCACACCCCTCATCGCCATCAGCAGCTGGGAAGAAGACCAGGTCCTCTCGACCCTGGCCTCGATCTCGCGCTCCGTTTTTCCGTCCGAGAAACCCCTCACGGAATGGGACCTCCAGGCCGGCATCACTTGCGGTGAGCTCAACCAGCCCGGCACCTCGACGCCGGAAGCCGCGCTCGAAGCCGTGACCTGCTCGAGCGAGCCGGGATTTTTCGTCTTCCGTGATCTCGTGCCCTTCCTGGGCCGGCCCGAAGTCCAGCGCCGACTCCGCCGGGTCGCCACCTCCTTCCGCGGCCAGAACCGGTTTCTGTTCCTGTTGGGGGGGGATATTCACCTACCGCCCGAGGTTCGCAAGGACATTTTCCTGCTCGATTTCGGCCTGCCCGAAACAGCCGAGCTGACGGAGCTGATCCAGCGCGCCTTCGCGACGGCCGTCCGGCGCGGCGCCGAGAACCGCACGACGCCCGAGGATCTGTCCGCGGCCGCCACCGCCCTCCAGGGCTTCACCGCCACGGAAGCCCAACAGAGCCTCACGAAACTTCTCTGGGGCACCAAGGTCATCGACGGCACGATCGTGAAACAGCTCCAGGAGGAGAAAGAGCAGCTCGCCCGCAAGGAAGGGATTCTCGAATACGTCCGCACCGACTGTTCTCTTGGCGACGTCGGCGGCCTCGAAAATCTCAAGAACTGGCTTGAAAAGCGGCGCAGGCTGTTTTCCCCCGAAGCCGCGGCGGCCGGACTCAGGCCCCCGCGCGGTCTGCTGATGATGGGCATCTCGGGCTGCGGCAAATCCCTGTCCGTCAAAGCAATCAGTTCGCTCTGGAATCTGCCCCTGTTCCGGCTCGACATGAACCAGGTGTATTCCGGCCTGCACGGCACCCCCGAAGGCGCTTTCCACCGTGCGATCAAATCGGTCGAGGCGATGGCCCCGGCGATCCTCTGGTTCGACGAGATCGAGGGCGGCATCAGCAGCTCGACGATGAAGGACGGCAGCACCGGCTCGCACATTTTTTCGGCCTTCCTAACCTGGATGCAGGAGAAGAAAGCTGACGTGTTCGTGGCCGCTACGGCCAACCGCATCGATCTGCTGCCCGCCGAGATCATCCGCAAGGGCCGCTTCGACCAGGTGTTTTTCATTGACCTGCCGAACGACCGTGAACGCGAGGAGATCTTCCGCGTCCATCTTGGCCGGCGCGGCATCGACGTGTCGACGTTCGACCTGACCCTGCTCAGCGTCTCGACCGAGTTCTGGAACGGCGCCGAAATCGAGCACGTCGTCGAGGCCGGCATGGTCGAGGCTTTCGACCGCGGCGAGAAGCTGACGAATGATGATCTGTACACGATCATCCGCGGCACCGTGCCCCTCTCGCGCACGATGGCCGAACAGATCAAGTTTATCCGCGCCTGGGCGAGCGAGCGCGCCATCTCTGCCTCCAAGGCCGACCGGTAACAGCGATCCCATCAGTCCCGGGAGCATCCCGGCATTTTTATCTTGCGCGACAAGTGTTTTTCGTGTATTCTATTGTTAGATAAAGCTAACAAACTGTCACTTGCGAAACATCGGGAGATGCTCCGGTTGAAGCGGCACTCACCGCGGGAGACGAAACACACATGGTCAAGATGCATGTCACACTTGCCGATCTGCCGATCGGGGAGACCGCGACCATACGGGACATTGACGCATCGAGCCCGACAGGCAACCGGCTGCTCGAACTTGGGTTCATTCCTGGCACGCAGATCACGGCGGTTCAACGGGCCCCGATGGGAGACTCCGCGACGTATCTGATCCGCGGCTACCGTATCGGGCTGCGGCGCAGCGAGTCGGCTCTGGTCGCGATACATCCCGTCCGCCGGGCTGCCTGAGGCCTCGCCCCATGATGCCGGTCCACGTTTATCTGGTCGGCAATCCCAACTGCGGCAAGACCAGCCTCTTCAACGCCGTCACCGGTGAACGCCGCCACGTCGGCAATTGGCCGGGTGTCACTGTCGACCGCATCGAGGGCATCCGCAAAAGCGGCGACGTCGAGCTGATCGTCACGGATCTCCCCGGCACCTACTCGCTCACCCCCGCAAGCCCCGAAGAACGCGTCGTGCTCGAGCAGCTCGACGAGATCTCGCGTGGCATTCTCCTCAACGTCATCGACGCCGGCAACCTCGAGCGCAACCTGTTTCTCACCATGCAGCTGCTCGAGCTCGGCCTGCGCCCCTGGCTCGTCTTCAACTGCTACGACGCTCTCCGCCGCACCGGAGCCGAACTCGACTTGGAAAAGGTCTCGCGGCTGACTGGCTGTCCCACATTCGCCACCGTGGCCCGCTCGGGGGAAGGGGTCGAGACACTGTGC
>DATCTT010000368.1:0-3782 GCA_036567845.1 Candidatus Ozemibacteraceae bacterium
AGCGTCAGCAGGCGTTCCCGGATCGAACGGACGAGCAGGGCCCCGTCGCCTCCGGGAAAATCCGACCGGCCGACCGAGCCCGCGAACAGGGCATCTCCCGTGATCACCACCTCAGGGAAGGCGAGGGCCAACCCGCCCGGCGTGTGGCCTGGAACCGCCACGATCGTGCCCGTCACGTGGCCGACCGTCAGTGTCTCTCCGTGACCGACGAGCGTCTCGGGCGGCCGTGTCGTGAAGGCGGCATCGAGGAACATCGAAAGATTGAGCCGTGCATCCCCGAGCATGGGAGCGTCTTCCCGGGAGCACAGAACCGGTGCCCCGGTGTGGGTGCGCACGTGTTCGAGGCCGGCGATGTGATCCGCATGCCCATGCGTCAGAAATATGCGCGTTTTCTTCCAGGCCAGCTCCTCGAGACGGCCGATCAAACGCGGATCGTCGTCGGCCGGATCGACGATCAGGCCGTCCCCCGCCTCCCGGTCGTGGACCAGGTAGGTGTTGACCTCAAGTGGGCCGAGCACGAGACACTCGATCTCGAGACCGCCGATGGTATACCGTTTATTCATGGAGATCGGTCGCCTCACTGGTCTCTCTCGTAGATCTCGGGCCGGAGCACCCCGATGAAGGGAAGATTTCTATAGTAATCTTTATAATCAAGGCCGTATCCGACGGCGAACTCGCTTGGCAGCTCGAAGCCACAGTAGTCGACCTGCACCGGTCGCTGGTGGCACTGGGGCTTGCTGCACAGCGAGCACACCTTCAGGCTCTTTGGATGACGTGCCGACAGCAGGTCGATCAGGTAGGACAACGTCAGCCCCGTATCGACGATATCCTCGACGATCAGCACGTTCCGGCCCTCGATGCTCTCGTTCAGGTCTTTCAGGATGCGCACCACGCCCGAGCTCTTCGTGGCATGGCCGTAACTGCTGATCGCCATGAATTCGGTGTTGACGGGCAGCTCGATGTGCCGGCACAGGTCGGCCATGAACAGGAAGGCGCCCTTCAGAATGCAGACCAGCACGATGCTTTCGCCGGCATGGTCGGCGGTGATCCGGCGGCCCAGCTCGGCGATCCGCGCCTGGATCTCCCCGGTTCCGATCAGGATGCGTTCGATATCCGGATGGGGTGGCGTCGATGTCATGGCAGCATCACCCCGCGTGCCCAGTCGATCGTCTTTTGCAGCCCCTCATCCAGCGGAACCTTCGGTTCCCAACCGAGAAGTGTCTTTGCCCGGGTGATATCCGGCCGGCGGCGCTTCGGGTCATCGACCGGCAGGGGCTTCGACACGATCGGGAGCGTGCTGCCCGACAAGGCCAGGATGCGCTCGGCGAACTGCCGGATGGTCAATTCCACCGGGTTGCCGAGGTTCGTCGGCTGCTGGTCACCCCGCTCCATGACGGCGATGATGCCCTCGACCAGGTCCGAGACGTAGCAGAAGCTGCGCGTCTGGGAGCCGTCGCCGAACATCGTGAGCGGCTCGCCGCGCAGCACCTGGGAGATGAAGGCTGGCACGACCCGGCCATCATTCAGCCGCATCCGGGGTCCGTAGGTGTTGAAAATGCGGATGATGCGGGTGTCGACCTTGTGAAAGTCGCGGTAGGTGATGGTCAGCGCCTCGGCGAACCGCTTCGCCTCGTCGTAGCAGGAGCGCGGCCCGACCGGATTCACGTGACCCCAGTAATCCTCCTTCTGAGGATGGATTTCGGGGTCGCCGTAAATCTCGGAGGTCGATGCCAGAAGCATGCGGGCCTTATGCTGCTTGGCGAGGCCGAGCATGTTGTGGGTGCCCAGCGAGCCGACCTTCATCGTCGGAATCGGCAGCTTCTGGTAATCGATCGGGCTTGCCGGCGAGGCGAGGTGATACACCCGGTCGATCCGGTCGCCGAAATAAATGGGTTTGCTGATGTCGTGCTCGACGATCGTGACCGCGTCGGTGCCGGCGTGACGAGCCAGATTGTCCCGGCTGCCCGTGACGAAGTTGTCCAGGACGATGACCTTGTGGCCCTGCTCGACCAACCGGTCGACGAGGTGCGATCCGACGAAGCCGGCCCCACCCGAAACGACGATGCGCATCAGCGATCTCCTGTCTGCGTGATTGGAAGTGCCTATTGAATCATCCGGTCAGGGAAAAATCAATCGCGATTTCTGGAACTTTTGCTCGGCCGCGCGGTCTGTATCATCCGAACGACCCCACCAACACATTGATTCTTCAGGAGGCATGCACATGAACCGTTCCCTGATCGGGCGCGCCCGCCTGCGCCTCATCCTGCTCGTCCTCGCCCTGACGGGCTTTCTCTACGCCGCCGCGATGGCCCACGCCGAGCCCGGTCAGGCGGCTCGCGAGCTCCAGGGGGCCTTCACCAGTGTGGCGAAGAGTCTCAAACAGAGCGTTGTGAACATCCGGATCGAACGCACGCTTGGCGGCGGCACCCAGGATGACGAAGAGGAGAATGAAGACCAGTTTCAGGGCACCCCGTTTGAGGACTTCTTCAAGGACTTTTTCCGGAACATGCCGCGTGGCCGCCGGTTCGGTCCGCGTGGCCCGAACAAGACCGAAGGCGCAGGATCAGGTGTGGTCTTTGATGCGAACGGCACGATTCTGACGAACAACCACGTCGTCAAGGGCGCCTCAAGCATCACCGTCAAGTTCCATGACGGGCGCGAAGCTCGGGCCAAGGTCGTCGGCCAGGATCCCCAGAGCGATCTGGCCGTCATCCGCGTGAATGTCGACTTCCCTTTGCAGCCCGCCACGTTTGCCGATTCCGACAAGGTCGAGGTCGGCCAGTGGTGCATGGCGATCGGCAGCCCGCTCGGCCTCGAACAGAGCGTCACGGTCGGCGTCGTCAGCGCTGTCGGCCGGTCGGGAATCGGCGCCACGGCGATCGAGGATTTCATTCAGACCGATGCGAGCATCAATCCTGGCAACTCGGGCGGCCCCCTTGTCGATCTCGACGGACGGGTCATCGGCATCAATACCCTGATCTTCACGGCTCCGGGGTCGGGAATCGGCTTTGCCATCCCCTCCTCGATGGCCTCGCGCGTTGCCACTCAGATCGCGAAAACCGGCTCGGTCGAGCGGCCCTATATCGGCATCACGATGCAGGCTGTCACGTCAGAACTCGCCGAGCATTACTCCCTGCCGGACAAGGCGGGGGCCGTCGTGATGGAGACGAATCCGGACGCTCCCGCCGCCAAGGCCGGCCTGAAGCAGATGGATATCATCCGGGCGATCGATGGCAAGGAGATGAAGACCACGAGCGACGTACAAAAATACATTCTGAGCCGCAACGTGGGCGATACCGTCAACATGGAGATCCGCCGCAACGGGGCGAAACAGGAGATCCCTGTCAAACTCGAACGGATGCCCAGCACCTTTGGCCTGCGTGATCCCGAAGACCTTATCCAGCAGCACAAAAAGGCGAAGGAAAAGGCCGAAAAAACCGAATCGGCGGCCCTCCGGCTTGGATTCACCTGGAGTCCTCTGACCTCTGACCTGGCCTCGACCTTGAAGCTCGAGAAGATCTCGGGCATCCTCGTGAAGGACGTGAAAGAGGGGAGCCCCGCCGAAGATGCTGGGCTGATGCCCCGGGACGTCATCACCCAGGTGAACGGGAAAGCCGTGACGGACGAGGCCTCGCTTGCCGAGGCGCTGAGTCAGCCTTCCGGGACGAAGAAGAGCTCGGTCTTTGTCGTGCAACGGAACGGTACCCCGTTGTTCCTTGTTGTCCAAGAGCCTGCGGAAAAATAATCGATTTCTCTTCGCCGGCCGCCTCCCTCCCCTGGGA
>DATCTT010000369.1:0-6911 GCA_036567845.1 Candidatus Ozemibacteraceae bacterium
CCCCCGGACGGCGCGACTCTCGCCCCCGGTTGCGCCCGCATGGCCGAGATCGGCGAAAGTCTGCTCCCGCTTCTCGAGATCGACGTCGTCCTGACTCCCGACGAACGGCGGGCGCTTTCCGACGTGAAAAATTCGTTTTGATCGAATTTTTGTATATCACCTTCAAGAGGAGATTCTGACATGGACAAGTATCGATGCATGGTCTGCGGGTACGAGTATGATCCGGCCGTCGGCGATCCGGACGGCGGCATCGCTCCCGGCACCCCGTTCGAGAAGATCCCCGACTCGTGGGTCTGCCCGACCTGCGGCGTCAGCAAGGATCAGTTCGAGAAGATCTGAGGAATGTGTTCCCGCGCGGGGCTTTCCGGCCGACGGAAGGCCCCGCCGTCCTTTCCGCCGGCATCATCTCCGGTGAGGTGTCGCCCATGCGTGGGGGATCACCGGTTCCCGCCCTCCGGGCGAACCGCATGAACAGCCTGTTCCAGGAATTCGAGAGAAGGAATGAAGCATGATTTGCAGAAATATCTATAAATATATATTTATCCTGATGATCCTGTCCCTCACCTTGGGTGTCCCGCGATATGGCCGGGCCGCCGGTGAGGCGGAGCTCTCTTCGTTCCGGCACCCGGCACCGGGCACCGAGATCCAGATCTGGCGCGATGCCGTCGGGGTGCCGCATGTCGTGGCGAGCTCGACGGCCGGTGCCTACTGGGGTTTTGGCTACTGCATCGGCCAGGATCGCATGATGCAGCTCGAGCTGCTGCGCCGCTCCTGCCGCGGCACGCTGGCCGAGCTGTTCGGCAAGGCGTTCCTCGAGGCCGATGCCGCCGCACGCCGCGACCGCGTTTCAGCCGACGAGCTCCGGGAAGGTCTCGAACGAGCACCGGCGCCGTTCCGAGCGGCTGTCCAGGCCTTCACGGCCGGTCTGAACCGGGCCGTCGAAAAGATGCGCTCCCGCGCGATGCCGGCCGATCCGGCTCTGGCCGCCGCCGGCATCGGGGCGACCCCGTTTACCGATCTCGACGTGCTCGAGATCTTCGCCGGCACCATGGGCGCCCGCTACAACGACTTCACTCTCGAGCTCGACAACCTCCACCTCCTCTCGGCGATGGTCAAGCGGTTCGGGGCACGCAAGGCCTCGCGCATCTTCGAGGATGTCGTGTTCCACGAAGATAGAGGTGTCTATACATCTTTGGGCGGTGCCCCCGCCGTCATCCAAAAGCTGCGCCAGGCGCCGCGGCTCCCTTCCTATCTGCCCGGAACCACCCCCTACGAGTCTCCGACCCTCCGCACCCGCAAGCGGAACCAGCTGCTGAAGACGCTCGGTATTCCCGATAAATCCGGAAGCTACGCCGCTGCCCTTTCCCTCCTCGGGGACGGAAAGCGCGAAGCCCTGTTGTACGGCGGTCCCCAGATGGGCTACTTCTCGCCATCCGCGGTGTACGAGATCGGTCTCCACACGCCCGAGTTCGATATGGTCGGCACGACCCCGGCCGGGTACCTCGCGCTCCTGTTCGGGGCGAACCGTTACCTTGGCTTCTCGGCCACGGCCGGCGTTGGCAACATCGTGGACATCGTCACTCTGCGCCGATCGGCAAGCGATGCCGCGCTCCTGGTCGGCGAGGAGTTCACCCTGCCGGTCGCGACCCGCACTGAATCGATCCTGGTGAAGGGAACGAAGGAGCCGGTCGTGCGGACGTTCGAAGACACGCCGATCGGCCCCGTGATCTCGGCCGAAGGACCGGTCGTCTACGTTAAGAACCGCGCCTGGAAGGGCCGCCTGATCGACTCGTATGCCGCCTGGTTCGCCTCGAACCACGCAAAGACGCTCGAAGAGTGGCTGACGGCCGGTGACGGCATGGCCATTTCCATCAACTGGCTCGGCGCCGACCGCGACGGTCACATCGCCTACACCCACACCGGATGCGGCAAGAGCCGCCGCAGCTTCGGCGACGACCGGCTTCCGACCACCAAGCCCACCGTGTTCCCGTATCCTGACATCCGGCTGGCCGGCACCGACCCCTCGACCGGCTTCTTTGCGAACTGGAACTGCCCGCCCGTCGATGGATACCGCGACGGCGACATGCAGACCGGCTGGGGCTCCGACCAGCGCACGAAGTTCCTTGCCGACCAGCTCGCGGGGAACCGGAGCCGGTGGTCCGTCGCATATCTCCAGGAGCTCGACCGGGCGATGGCGTTCACCGACCTGCGCGCCTGGTTCTTCCGGGACCTCCTGGTGGAACGGATCGACGAGGCGGCCCTGACGCCCGCGGCTGCCGGAGCCCTCGCGCAGCTCCGTGACTGGAACGGCCAGCGCACCGACGAGAACGGCGACGGCCTGCTCGATCACCCCGGCGCCGGTCTGTTCGACGCGTTCTGGAACAGACTGTTCGGGACCGTTTTCGGTGGCACCCTCGGCGAGTTCGCCTGGATGGTCGCCTCCGACCCGACCTGGACCCAGACATCGCTGCTCACACGTATTCTGAAGGGAACGGCCGGCTACGATTACCTCGAAGGCAAGACCCCGGCCCAGGTTGTCACGGCGACGTTCAACGAGACGGTCGCGGGCCTGGCTTCCGAGGGAAAGCCGCTGCCGCTGCTGCCCTGCCCGGCCATGGAGTTCGCCGGCGTGAACCATGTCGGAGCCCCGACCCTCGCGCCACCGGCCTCCTTCACCCCCTTCATGAACCGTGGCAGTGACGTGCAGATCATGCGGCTGACCCCCGAAGGCATCAGCATTCTCGGCGTCATGCCTCCCGGCAACGCCGCCTGGGGAAAACACGCGGCCGACCAGATGCCCGCGTTCAAGGCCTTCGAATGGCGTGAACGTCCCCTCACGGTTGAGCACCTCCGCCGCCTCGCCACCAGCCTCCAGACCATCAAACCCTGATCCCTCAACGCCAGACAGCCCCGCCCATTCGGGCGGGGCTGTCTTCTTGGGGGTATCTTGCCGATTTCGAAGCGGGCCCAGACGGACTCCGGGTGGTGCCTGAAAACCACAGACGTGTAATGAAAACGGAAGCGCCGAGTCGGTGCTTTCTGTTCACGGAGGAGCGTGCGTGTTTCTCAGGCCCGGGTTTCGCTGCGCTGCAGGGTTCTACCGGAGGAAGGCTGGCGGCGCAGGCTCATGACATCGCGAAGCGGGGGCGCACCGAACAGGCGGCTATACTCGCGGCTGAATTGAGAGGGACTTTCGTACCCGACCTGGAGGGCCGCCGTCGTCGCGTCAAGCCTCTCCGTCAGCATCAAGCGGCGCGCCTCGTTCAGTCGCAGGTTTTTCTGATACTGGAGTGGGCTCATCGCCGTCAGCGCCCGGAAATGATGATGGAAGGCCGACTTGCTCATGCTGACGTGCGTCGCGAGATCGCCGATGTGCAGCGGCTGGGTGTAATTTCGCCGAAGCCATAGAATAGCTTGTGATATCTGACGGCTCAGGCTGCCGGCCATCGCGATCTCGCGCAGCCGCATTCCCTGTTCCCCGACGAGCAGGCGGTAGCAGATTTCCCGCTGGATGAGCGGCGCGAGGATCGGGATGTCCTTCGGCTCGTCGAGCAGCTCGATCAGCCGCTGGAACGCGGTCAGCAGCGGCAGGGTCACCTCGCCGGTCGCCATGCCCCGGCTTGACTGGCACTGTTTCGGCAGGGGAAGGCTCCCGTCCACCATCATCTGGGAGACTTCCTTCAGATCGAGCTTCAGGGCGAGACCCAGATAGGGCTTCTTCGGACTGGCCTCCAGGACTTGCACGATCGCCGGCAGGTCGATGGAGGTGATCAGGTAATGTTTCTTATCATATATATACGAGTCTTCGCCGAGGATGGCGCGCTTCGCGCCCTGTACGACGAGGCAGATGCTCGGCTCATACATGCCGCCCGACGGCTGCGTCGGCTCGTCATACCGGAAGATGGCCAGGCCCGGGATGGCTGTCTCGAGTCGATACTGCTTCTCGGTCCATCGTGCAATGGCCGATTTCAGGCTTGCAAGGGACATGTCAAACAATGAATTGCCGTCAGTGCTCTTTGCATCAGCTTTTTGCATGATTACCTCCAATCAAATTCTATCACGATGAACCGGGGTTGAAAACCTGATTGTCTGGTATCTTGGATGATTAGGCAAAAATCCGGCAGGAATGGTCTACCTGAACCGCGGCTGCGTGGATATGCTTTGGGTGGATGAACGATGCGAACGTTCAAACAGAACATGGTTGAAGGAGATTCCCCTATGAAGTTCGAATTTCAGAATCCGACCCGCCTCGTGTTCGGCACCGGCGCCCTTTCCCGCCTCGGAGAGCTGGTCCGCCCCTTTGGCAGCCGGGCTCTGCTTGTGACCGGCGGCGGCAGCGTGAAGAAGAGCGGCGTGTTCGACCGGGCCGTTTCCAGCCTGAAATCGGCCGGCGTCTCCGTGACCGAATGCTCCGGTATCGAGCCCAATCCCCGCATCTCGTCAGTGATTCGCGGCATGCTGTCCGCCCGCGAGGGAAACTGCGACGTGGTCATTGGCCTGGGTGGCGGCAGCACGATGGATGCGGCCAAGGTGATCGCCGCGGCCGTCCTGTATGAGGGCGACCCCTGGGATATGATCTATCACGGCCAGTCGGAAGTGCGGCCCCCGACCCGTGCCCTTCCCGTCATCACCGTCCCGACCCTTGCGGCCACCGGTTCGGAGATGAACTGGGGCGCGGTCATCACCAACGAACAAACGAAGGTGAAATCGTTCGTCCAGGCCGAATGCCTCTACCCGCGCGTCGCCGTTGTCGATCCCGAGCTGACAGTGAGCGTTCCGCGCAACCAGACCGCGTTCGGCGTCTGCGACCTGATCACCCACGTGACCGAGGGGTATTTCAACAGCGTCGACGGCACGCCAATTCAGGATCGGTTCGCCGAAGGCGTCATTCTCACGGCGCTGGAATGGGGTCCGAAAGCCGTGGCCGACGGCCGCGACCTCGAGGCGCGCGCCCAGGTCCAGTGGGCATCCGTGGTCGCGCTCAACGGCTGGGTCCAGGTCGGCACCGATGCAGCATACCCCGTCCACATGATCGAGCACGTGCTCTCCGCCCATCACGACGTCACACACGGGGCCGGCCTGGCGGTCGTCAATCCGGCATGGATGCGCTTTGCCGCAAAGGCCCGGCCCGCCCGGTTCGTCCAGTTTGCCCAGCGCGTCTTCGGCTTGACGCCGAAACACCCGGATGATCTCGACTGCGCCCTCGCGGGTATCGACCGGTTCGAGGCGTTCCTCCGCTCCATTGGATGCCCGACACGCCTGTCCGAGCTGGGAATCAGCGATGCGCTGCTCTCGCGGTATGCCGAAGACACGGTCCGCATCATCCACGACGAGACCGGCCGCCTTCCCGGCCGCCCGCCCATGACCGAGGCCGATATCATCGATCTCCTCCGCTCGGCTCTGTGAGATCCCCGGAACGGAAAGGACAAATATGAAGCCATATATCATCTGCCACATGGTCTCGACCATCGACGGCAGGATCGACTGTGCCGCTCTCGAGGGAATGACGGGCGAGGATGAGTACGAAGTCACGGGCGCGACGCTGGAAGGGGATGCCTGGCTTTGCGGCCGCACCACGATGCAATTGCATTTCGCGGATGAGAAGCCGTTCGCTCCGGCATCGAACAGGCCGGCGGGCCCCCAGCCCGTTCATGTCGCTCGCCACGCCGACGCGTATGTCGTCTCGGTCGATACGCTCGGCACGCTCGGATGGTCGTCGGACGAGATCGACGGAGCGCATCTCATCTGCCTCGTGAGTGAGCGCGCTCCTGAAGACTACCTCGCCATGCTTCGAGGCAAAGGCATTTCCTACATTGTTGCGGGTGCGCCAACCATCGATCTTGCCAAGGCGATGGACCTGCTCGGGGAACACTTCGGAATTCGCAGGCTCCTGCTCGAAGGTGGCGGCCACATCAACGGCGCGTTTCTTGAAGCCGGCCTCGTCGACGAGGTGAGCCTGCTGATTGCCCCTGCCGTCGACGGCAGGCATGACATTCCCACCGTCTTCGACGGGCTCCGCGCCACGAGGGAAACGGGCATCGCCCTCACGTTGAAAAGCGTCGAAACCCGCGCCGGCGGCACGCTCTGGATCCGCTATGCCGTGAACAGGCAGAAAACGAACAGGAAGTCATGAATGATACTGAAAGATATTGGAGGTTATTGATGAAAACGATTGCTGGACACATCTTCACGATCCTCATGATCGGCATGACAAGTGTGCTGGGAGCGCAGAATATGAATACATCACCGGACAACACGAAGAGCGTCATTTTCTCCCTGGGAGAACGGGTCTCCGAGAAGTATTTCAAGGGGAATGCATGGGCTTCGCCATTGGTTCCCAAGGAAGAGGTCTTCAACTGCCCGATATACAACGTGACCTTCGAACCGGGCGCCAGAAACAACTGGCACAGGCATCCGGGCGGCCAGATTCTGCTGGTCACCAGCGGCACCGGCTGGTATCAGGAGCGTGGAAAACCGGCCCAGGTTCTTCACGAGGGCGATATCGTCAGGATTCCCCCGGATGTGGAACACTGGCACGGAGCCGCGGCGGACAGCCGCTTCACGCATCTTGCCATCAGCACCAACATCCAGAAGGGTGATGTCGTGTGGCTGGAACGCGTGAGTGACGAGGAATACGACGGGCTTTCCAGAAAAGATAAGAAATAGCCCCTTGCGCTGAGTGAAGGCGCTGGGGTTTCGGACACGTCGACCAGGAACGCGATCGGATTGAACTGAAAGGATGTCATTATGCCTCATGTCATCGTCGTCATCGGGGCCGGATCGATCGGTCAAGCAATCGCCCGGCGGATTGGTGCCGGCAGGCATATCCTTCTGGCCGACCTGCGACAGGAAAACGCGGACGCAGCGGCCAAGGTTCTCGGCAATGCCGGGTTCGAGGTGAGCATGGCGAC
>DATCTT010000370.1:0-3616 GCA_036567845.1 Candidatus Ozemibacteraceae bacterium
CGACGGCACGCCAACCTGGGGCATCCGTCTCGAGGCTCCCGGCATCACGCGCATCGAACCCAGCCCGACGATCCTCCACGACCTGATGCAGACCGCCGCACCGACAGGATTCGCCGCCCTGCTCGAGGCCCTGCCCCTCTACGTCGTGCCATCCCAGGCCGAGATCAATTTTGAGAAGAAGCGGAGCGCGCAGTCATGATCACGCTGGGTATCGAAAGTTCCTGCGACGACACTTCTGTCGCCCTCGTCGAGGACGGCATCCGCGTCGTCTCGAGCCTGGTCTCGTCCCAGGTCGAGATCCACCAGCGGTTCGGCGGCGTCGTTCCCGAGGTCGCCTCCCGCAAGCATCTCGAGGCGATGCTGCCTCTGCTCCAGCAGGCCATGGGCCAGGCCGGCGTCTCCATTTCCGAGATCGGTCAGATCGCCGTGACAGCCGGGCCGGGACTGCTCGGCCCGCTCCTGGTCGGCATTTCCACGGCAAAAGCCCTGGCATGGCGGTATGGCCTGCCCCTGGTGCCGGTCAACCACCTCGAGGCGCATCTGACGGCCTCGTTTCTCGCGTTCCACAAGCATCCCCGCTTTCCCTACGTGGGCCTGATCGTCTCGGGCGGCCACGCTAATCTCGTGCTGGCCGAAGCCCCCCGGCGGTATACCACCCTCGGCCGCACGGCCGACGATGCCCCAGGCGAGCTGTATGACAAGGTCGCGCGGCTACTGAATCTCGGGTATCCCGGCGGACCGGTCATCCAGAAAGCCGGCCTCACGGGGAACCCGAAGCGCTATGCGCTGCCCCGGCCGATGGCGGGCAGGGGATACGGGTTCAGTTTCAGCGGCTTGAAAACTGCCGTGCTGCACCTAGTCGAGCAGGAAGGCGATCGGCTGTCCGTTCCCGACCTGTGTGCCAGCCTCCAGGCCGCCGTCGCCGACACGCTTGTCGGTAAAGCCGCAGCCGCCCTGAAGGAAACCGGCGCCGGCCGGCTCGTAATGGCCGGCGGCGTGGCCGCGAACAAGCCCCTTCGAGAGGCGATGGCCGCCCTGTGCGAGCGCACCAGCGTCGAGTTTCTCGTGCCGCCACCCGCCCTCTGCACCGACAACGCCGCCATGATCGCCGCCCAGGGGTATTTCACGGCCGCCACGGTTGACATCGATCCGCTGCTCGTGAATGGCCGCGCCGACTGGCCGATGGGAGCGCCGTTTCCGCTATGAGCACCGACACCGCAACCGCCCCAGCCGGAATCATCCGCGTCCTGTCCGAAGAAGTTGTCGGCCGCATCGCCGCCGGCGAAGTGGTCGAACGGCCTGCCTCGGTCGTGAAGGAACTGATCGAGAACGCGGTCGATGCCCGCGCGCGCCGCATCGAGATCGAGATCAAGGAGGGCGGCCAAAAGCTGATCGAGATCACCGACGACGGCATCGGGATGTGCCGACAGGATGCGGTGCTCGCCTTCACACCGCACGCGACGAGCAAGATCCGCGCCGAAACCGACCTCGACCATCTCGAGTCCCTCGGCTTCCGCGGCGAGGCTCTCGCCACGATCGCGGCCGTCTCCCGCGTGACCCTCGTGACGCGGCTTGCCGGAAGCGAGGCAGGCACCCGCCTCCAGGTCGACGGCGGGCGGCTCGGCAGCGTCGAACTCGATCATTTCCCGCGCGGCACGCGCATCCAGGTGCGCAACCTGTTCTACAACGTTCCCGCACGACGCAAATTTCTCAAGTCGGTCCAGAGCGAGATGGCCCAGATTTCAGATATCGTCTGCCATTATATGCTGGGCTATCCGGAGATCGGCTTCCGGTTCACCCGCAACAACGCCCCGCTCGCCGACTCGCCCGGGACCGGCAGCCTCGTCGACGCGGTGCTCGCCGTCTATGGCCCCGAGGTGACGCGTTCCCTGCTGCCCCTGAAGGAGCCTCTCACGCTCGCGGGCACAGGCGCCTCGATCCGCGGCTTCATCTCGCGGCCAACCGATGCGCGTCCCTCGAACCGTTACATGACGCTGCTCGTCAACCGCCGGTATGTCCGCTCCAAGCTCCTGTCCCAGGCTGTCGCCAAGGCTCTCTCCGCCTTTTTCCCGAAGGGCCGCTGGCCCGTGCTGGTCTTCGACCTCCGGCTGCCGCCCGAGATGGTCGACGTGAATGTGCACCCCCAGAAAACCGAGGTCCGCTTCCGGGACGAGCGGTGGGTGTTCGGCATGGTCTGGGAAACCCTCCAAACGACGCTTTCCGGCCTTTCGATGGTCGCCCCGGCATCGGCGTTCGCCTTCCAGCCCGTTCCCGAAACCGCCTCCGGAGAGGCGGAGTCCACCACGGAGCAGGATGCCGACGATGAGGCCCCCGCCCACACGGCGGCGCCCCCAACTCATCCATCGCTGTTCGGAAGTCAGACTCCCCCCCTTGGAGCAGATATATCCGCAGCTATACATAATCTTCCCGCCGGCCGCGGTCGGGTGTATGAGCTGAAGGACGGGAGCGAACGCCTCACTCCGGGAGCACCCCCCGCCCAGCCCCTTGAGCCGGTCACCACACTGAACGAGCCCCGGATCCTCGCCCAGCTGCTCCAGTCGTATCTCCTCGGCGAGGACCGCGACGGCATGTTCATCGTCGACCAGCATGCGGCGCACGAACGGATCCTGTTCGACACCTACGTCCAGGCCTACCGCGACCAGAAGATCGCCGCCCAGCCCCTGCTGTTTCCCATTCCCGTCAAGCTGCTTCCATCCGAGCGTATGATCATGAAGGAGCGCGGCGACCAGCTCAAAGAGCTCGGTTTCGGCATCCAGCAGGAGGATGACGGCCAGTTCTACGCGACCGCCGTTCCCATGCTGGGGGGCAAATCTGCCGACGGCGAAACGATCCAGGATCTCCTGGCGCAGGTCCTGGGGGGGTGGGAGTCCCGAAGCCTCGACGAGATCAAGATCGATCTGCTCAAGATGATGGCCTGCAAAGCCGCAGTCAAGGCCGGGGATCCCCTGAAGGAGCCGGAGATGCGCTCCCTGCTCGAGCAGCTGCTCAAGACGCCGAACCCGTTCACCTGCCCGCATGGCCGGCCCATCGTCGTCCGCCTCACCACACGGCAGATCGAGCACGGCTTTTTGCGAGCCTGACCGATGCCCCGGCGCCCCCTGATCGCCCTCCTCGGGCCGACAGCCTGTGGAAAAAGCGCGCTTGCGCTCGATCTTGCCCGACGGTTCGGCCTCGAGATCGTCAACTGCGACTCGCGCCAGATCTACCGCGAGATGGAGATCGGCACGGCGAAACCCGGCCCG
This sequence comes from Candidatus Ozemibacteraceae bacterium, assembly GCA_036567845.1. Lineage (GTDB taxonomy): Bacteria > Muiribacteriota > Ozemobacteria > Ozemobacterales > Ozemobacteraceae > MWAR01. Next base: position 3,264 of record DATCTT010000370.1, read on the forward strand.
GCAGAGCGCGCGGCCGTTCCTCACCACCTGTTTGACCTCGTCACGCCTGACCGGCGATTCAGTGCCGGCGATTATCTGCGCGAGGCCACCGCCTGCTGCGAACGTCTTTGGGCACGGGGAGCCGTTCCCCTGATCACGGGCGGCACCGGCTTTTACTACGACGCCCTTACTGGCGGTCTGCCACGGGCAACGGGAGATCCCGGGCTTCAGTTCCGCCTGCAGGAAAGGCTCGAAACCGAAGGTCTGGCCTCTCTCGTCGAGGAGCTCGGGCGTCTCGATCCGGCGGGGGCGGCGGCCATCGACCGGCAGAACCCCCGACGCGTGCTGCGTGCCCTCGAGCTCGTCCTCGCGAC
>DATCTT010000371.1:0-2092 GCA_036567845.1 Candidatus Ozemibacteraceae bacterium
CCCAACCCTGCCGGCAGGCCATCGAAGCGGATCTCGACCTCCCCGCCGAGCGTGTCGCCGGAGGCGCGCGCCTCGTCGATCAGCAACGTCCAGGGAATGACGACGTTCGGGTCGGGAGTCAGGAAGCCCTCGCCGACCTCCTCGATCAGCGCCGTCAAATCGGCGACGGTCGCGGCTTCGGGAATCGCCGCTTCCTGGGCTCCGATGCGCCGCACGAAGGCGGCCGAGATCACGCCAAGTTCCGAGAGCAGGGCCCGGGCGGGCACGGAAAGGGCACATCGCATCGCCGTCTCGCGGGCCGAGGCCCGCTCCCGGATATCCCGAATGTCACCGGTTTCGTATTTCAGCGCGCCGGCAAGGTCGGCATGCCCCGGCCGCGGGGCCGTGACGGGCGGTTCCTCTGGAGGCCGGGGGCCGAACACGTCCATCGCCGCGGCATGTCTGGTATAATCATTGTTATATATGACCATCGAGATCGGGCTGCCGGTCGTGCGGCCGAACCGGATGCCCGAAAGGATCTCGACGGCATCGCGCTCGATCGAGGCGGCCCGGCTGCCCCTTCCATACCCGCTGAGACGCCGGGTCAGGAGCTTTCGGAACGAGGCTTCGGCAACGGGCACACCGGCCGGCATGCCCTCGAGGATACCCGCCAGGGCTTTTCCGTGGGACTCCCCCGCGGTCAGCCATCGAAGCACCGTCATGGTCAGGGGGTTTTCAGCGGGATACCGGCCCAGACGCAGTAGTCTGTGTAAAGCTTCTCCGCCTTGGGGCCGAGCCGCGGGGAAAAATAGTGGTTGAAATCGAAACAGATGAACCGGTCGACGAACGGCGCCGCGCCCTCGATCTGCCGGGCCAGCACATCCATCGTCGTGGGCTCGGCCTCGAAGTCGGAGGAAAGCGGCGACGTGCGATGGAACACTTCGCAGTTGCCCCACACTTCGATGCCGAGGGACCGTGCCGCCGAGGCGATCGGCGCGAGGTCATGCGCGATGCGATCGATCTGCTTCGTGGTGCCGCCCACGCCGTCCTGCCAGGCGATGATGTCCACTTTTGCCTTCGCCAGCATCGATTTGAAATACCGGCCGAGCATCCAGGTCGGAAGCGACTTCGCGAGACCAGGGCGCGGGGTCGTGAACGGCGAGATCATGACCTTCAGTCCGGGCTGCTCGGCCCGGCCGGCATCGGCAATGGCGCCGTAGAAGGCCCCCATCGAGCCCGGCAGCGAGAGGGTGTTGTCCTCATAGGGAATGTAGAGGCCGCGGAACGCCTTGCAGTCCTTGAACCGTTTCACCAGCTCCCCAGTGTATTTCGCGACCTTGACCCGCTCCTTCGCGAGGAAGAAGGGGTTGAGCTTGTTCGCATACCAGCCCTGCTCGTCAAGCATCGTTCCGACGAACACCTGCATTTTCAGCTCATCGGCGACCTTCAGGATCGTCTCGATCGCAGGCGTAAGATCGGTGTCCCCGCTCGTCGAATACTGGGGAATGACGAGGCGCATGCCGGCCGCCCGCATCGCGCCGAGCTCGGCGCGCCAGAACTCTTCAGTGTTCTCGAGATCGCTCCCCCACAGCTGAATGAACGCCCCCGTGATACGGGGCCGTCTCGTCGCCGTCGCGATCGCCGGCTCAAGATCGGTGGGAACGGCAACGGCCTGATCCGATTCATCTCCCGAGGTGACCGACTCGACCGTGGGCGTGTCAAATGGACCGGCAGCCACCGGCAGGGCAGCGGCCACCACGAACGCCAGCAGAATGAGACATGCGAGAGTGAATGTTCTGATCGACATAGCGCCTCCATTCCAGGAATCATCCCGGCAGCTCCCTCAAGCATACTCCGGTTTCCCCGACCCTACAAGCGCACCCCAGATCCCCGCATGGACAAACAGGAATCTGGGTATGTGGATTTCATTACAAGGAACCAATCCGCAGATGACACAGATGGCACAGGTCACCGGAGTCTCTTCATGTAGTTCCGGGAGAGGATGGAAGAGGATCGAATGAGCCTGACGGTCGAGCGATGCAAAGAGCGGTCCAGTGCGCGAAAGCTGGAGGGCAAATCGATCCTTCTGGAAGTCCCTCCCCCCCCCCCCCCC
>DATCTT010000372.1:0-6637 GCA_036567845.1 Candidatus Ozemibacteraceae bacterium
TGGGGTCGTGAGGGGCAGGCGCTCGCACAGCAGCATGTTCCGGTCGAGAAGCCGGTTCTTCGTCGTCTCAAATGCAGGTATGGGGAAGCAGGGCATGACTGGGTCCCGGGTCGTGAACGGCATCACCGAAAGGTCGTTGAGACCGTGCTCGGCGAGATCGGGATACCGCGAGAACAGGTGCGGCGGCACGGCCCGGAAATGGACCGGAAACGCATCCCGCAGCGCCCGCATCGCCTCGGCGACGGCTTCGAAGGGAAGTGGCGGCCGCGCGTGCATCGTGGTGCCTGGCAGCGGCTGGAACGGAACGAGCCGCACATCCTGCAGAAACGGGTCTGCCGCGCAGAAGGCTCCGATCTCGCGGATGAACTCGAGCCGCTCCTGGGCCGTCTCGCCGATTCCGAGCAGGAAATCGAGATGGTAGGGAAGCGAGGCCGCATGCGCCTGCTCGATCCTTTCGCGTGCCGTTTCGGGGCTCCGGCCACGGGCTTTGGCATGGGCTTCCCCCTCGTCGTGCAGGCGGGAAGCGGTCAGGCTGAGCCGTATCGAGGCCGCCGTGTCTGAAAACGAGCGAAGATCGAACGAGCCGAGGGTTCCCGCATCGATCGTGGGGAGAAGGCCGGCCTCGACCGCGGCGGCGCAGACATGCTGCAGATAATCGGCATACGATGCGCAGCCTTCACGGTGAAGGGCAATCTGGATGGCCGGGTATTCCTGCGGGGATTCCCCGGACAGGAGAGTGACCTGGACCGCCCCGCTTTTCACGAACTCGGCGAAGGTGCCGCGGAGCTCCGCGAGAGGCGCCAGATCATCGTCATCCCTGCGAAAACCGCAGTAGGCGCACGAATTACGGCAGGTTCTGGTCAGAACCTGCACCGAACCGAAAACATGTGTGATCGTGATTCCCTGTGTCATGGCAATGTGAGTGTATCACAGATGGCATCGCCACAAGGCGAACCGGTGAATTCGATCCCAACGAGGGTGACGTCGTCTTCCGGCTGGAGACCTTCGGCAAAGTCATCGCCTTCCTCGATGGTTTTGGAAAGCACTTCTTCGAGGGACCGGGACGAGTTCCGGCCAAGGCAGCTCAGCAGGCGGTTCTGGCCGAACAAGTGTCTGTCGCTGTTTCGTCGTTCGGTGATCCCGTCGGAATACAGGAACAATCGGTCTCCGGGAACAAGCCGTATGTGTTGCGGCTCGATCGTTCCGGCCAAGCCCATGCCGATGAACGTTCCGCCTCCCGTCAGCAGCCTTGGAACCCGTTCAATCGTCTCCGGTGCCCTGGCCCGGGGTGGAGGAAACGTGGCTGGAACCATCACGGGGGGCGGGTGACCCGCGTTCATCCATTCCAACTCCCCCGTTCGCGGATCGAATGTCAGAAAAACAAGAGTGAAATAACGGTCGAACCGCTCGAGAGGAAACTCCTCTTCAAGGCGGCACAGAACCTCCCGAAGCTCGAACGGTATGGTTTTGCCGGATTCCGAGTTGGCGATGGAATGCATTGTCTGCGCAGCGGCGACCCCGATCATGGCTGCAGGCACGCCGTGGCCGCTCACGTCCAGAAGATACGCGGCAAGGCTGCCGTCCGGGCGCGCAAAAACGTCGAACAGATCCCCTCCGATTTTCACCCATGGCTTGTAGCGCCACCCCAGGCGGACACCGGGAAAATTCCGGCTCCGTGGAAGAAACTTTTCCACGAGCCATGAAGCGGCCTGGAGATCATGGAGAAGCTGGTCGTTCTGAGTCCGGACCTGCCCCAAAAGCGTCTGAACGCGGCCTAACAGGGAGGACATCTCGTTCAGGGCAGGCGTGGTCGCTTCCCCGATGATCTCGCCCCAGATCTGAAACCCCTCGTGGAGGCGGGTGACGAACAGCCGGCAAAGCCGCCCCGACAGGGATATGCGCGACAGAAGCGGCGAAGAGTCGTTTCCCTGACGATGAAAATCAGCGGGATCGAATCGGAAATTCCCCATCGATTCCGGCAGGAAGATGGTGTAGATGGACCGCCCGATGGGAAGATCAGGTTCGCGGAGGATGCGGAGGAGGTTGGGGCTGGCTTCGCGGATGATGCCTTCAGGCGTGCAGCGAACGAGAAAAAGGCGCTCGGATTCCCGCAAAAGCTCCGCGAGGGCGGCTGTGTTGAACTCCGGGCCGATGGTCATGAGCTCACGTCAGATCGAACGCGCCATGAGGACAGCACCGGGACAGTCGTCGATCAGGTGTGCATCGTGAATCAGCGGCCGCGCCTCGGGGAACATCGCGAAGACGGCTCCTCCGATGAGAATCGGCAGGGATTCCTGGCCGGGGAGGTTCCGGATGCGGTCGATCACAGCCTGCGCATGGTGCAGGTGGTAGGGCATCGATACGGAAAGACCGATAAAGGCCGGTTTCATCCTTCGGGTGAGGTCGATGAGGTCCGAAAGCGGCGTGTTGGCTCCGAGGAAGGGGACTTCCCATCCATCCGTTTCGAGACAATGCGTGATCATGCGCGCACCCAGGTCGTGAAGTTCCGCTGTCACGGCGGAGAGAATGCCCAGCCCGCGGCGTCGGGTTGCGGTCCGGATGGAACACCGTACGGCGGTGATGACCGTGTTGACGACCGCCGTCGCCAGGTGCTCGTCGGCAACGGTGATCCTTCCCTGTGCCCACCAGGCGCCGATCTCATACAGCGCCGGCCTGACCGTATGCTGATAGAACGTGGCAAGGTCATCCGGCCCGCCGACTTGTTTCTCGGCCATGGCAAGGGCCCGATTCAGATCATGGTGGAGAATGGCATCGAAGAATGGCTGCCAGGGCTCCGTGACCGGAAGCGGTTCGGGCACCGGCAGATGGCGGGAAAGATCGAGCAACAGATCGTGCTGCGCGAGCATCCAGTCATAGACGTGGCAAATCGTTCCAGCTTCACTGGGGGGAAGTTCCGCGTGAATGGCTTTTTTCCACGCGCCAAGCTCGACCGGGAAATACGAGGAGTGAAACCCCAGGGCAAGGTATGTCTGATACACCCACGGAAGCGTCGAGGCGAGGAGCCGCCAGGCGTTCAGGGTCATCATGCTGGCCAGGAACAGGGCGTGGTTTCGGTGATTCTCCATCATCAGGGGAATGCGTTCCAGGCCCCCGATAAGCTCGCAGAGACGACTGTCAGCGAGCAGCTCCTGGTTGACGCGTTCGGCCAGGACGCCTTTGCGCTCTTCATAAGCCCGGGCCGTTTTGCCGTCCAGGCGCCCGAGCTGGGCCGCGGACTCGAATAATCGATTCATTCGGGACATCCTCTGACATCATGAGATCGAATGCGGTCGACCGAAACCGTGGCTGTGAAGGTGGATCAGATCACGGAATTCGCGGGCATCCGGGAGGTGGCGGATGGGAGGGAGCATAGCGTGACGGCGAGCAGATCGTCAAGAATCCACCACCCGGAGCATCTTTCGCAGGGAGAAAAATTCGCTGGAACTTGGAAGGGGATCGTGTAGTCTATGAATTCTGAAAATACCCGAACCGAGGTGATCGTTCCGGATGGTGAAACGACAAGTAGTTGCAGGCATCCTCATGACGCTGATCGTGCTTGGCTGTGCGATCGGCTGGGCACAGGAGATGACGCTCGAGGCCGAAACCGACCGGACCACCGTGAAGTTCGGCGAATCCCTGACTCTCAGCGTGACACTATCCCAGGCAATCGGTGGGAATGCACCGGACCGGATCGTGACCCCGAACATCGAATCGATCCCGGATTTCGACATTGCTGGCCGCCAGACCTCACAGAACATGAGCTTCGTCAACGGCGTCGGCAGGCTCCAGATCCAGACCGTTCTGGAGCTGGTCCCCCGCGGCCCGGGCGCTTTCACCATCCCCGCTCTCTCGCTCAGACTGCCTGATGGCCGGACCGTCAGCTCAAAGCCGATTCCCATCAAGGTGCTCCCCCCCTCCGAAGAGCAGCAGGAACGCGGCGGAGCCGGCAAGGATTCCACTGCCGTGGCGGATGATGACGCGGCCCGGGTGTCGGGAAGCGGCGGCCTGGGCCTCGTGAAGGCCGCGCTGATTCTGTTGCTCGTCGTGGCCCTGGTCATCGGTCTCCCCATTCTCCTCTCCTGGTATCTCAGTCGGCGAGCCGAACGACCGTCAAAGGCCGGACCAGTCTCTGGGGCTCATGTGAGCGGGGCCCCGGCGGATATCCGGCATGATACGGGGCCGGAGGAGGCCGAGATCGTTCCCGTCCTGAAAAGCGCGGGGGGGGCGGTCGACTTCGAACGGGAGATCGAACGCCTGAAACGGGAGTTCCCCGATGCCGGTCTCGAATTCTATAGAAATTACTATGACATTCTCCATCGTGCCCTGGTAGGATCCCATCCCAGACTCGGTGTCATGAAGACGCCCGACGAGCTGCGCCACACGCTTGAGGGGCTCGTGCAACCCGTCATCGCGGCCCGCCTGAAGGACGTGTTCGGCGAGTGGGAGGGCGTTACGTATGCCCGCATCCTCCCGGCGAGAGGGTTCCAGGCCATCCATGAAGACTCCCGCACGCTTCTGCGCGCGGTGACCCAGAGACAGGAGACGCACCGATGAACGCTGGTATCGATCCCGCCCTGCGCGCCGGCATCGAAGAGTCCGGAAATACCATCGCCCGGGTCCGGGCCGAGGTCGGCAAGGTCCTGGTCGGGCAGAGGCATCTGCTCGACCGACTGATCGCGGCCCTGATCACGAATGGCCACATTCTCCTTGAGGGCGTTCCGGGGCTGGCGAAAACCCTCGCTATCAAGGCCCTGGCCCGAACCATTCGGGTCGATTTCTCCCGCATCCAGTTCACTCCGGATCTTCTCCCCGCCGATCTGATCGGTACGCGGATCTACGACCCCCAGAAAACCGCCTTCTTCACGCACAAGGGCCCAATGTTCTCCCAGTTTGTTCTCGCCGACGAGATCAACCGGGCGCCGGCCAAAGTTCAGAGTGCCCTGCTCGAAGGCATGGAGGAGCGTCAGATCACAATCGAACATGAGACGTTCAAACTGCCCGAGCCGTTTCTCGTGCTGGCTACTCAAAACCCGATCGAGACCGAGGGCACGTATACCCTTTCCGAGGCTCAGGTCGACCGCTTCCTCTTCAAGGTCACGGTCGGCTATCCAGGCTTCGAGGAGGAGCGGCTGGTCGTGCAGCGGATGGGCCTTGCCGAGGAACAGCATACGCTTGACGTGATCCAGCCCGTCCTTGACGGGAACGGCGTCCTCGCCCTGCGGGACATGGCGCGGCGTGTCTATGTCGACGAAAAAATCGTAGAATATATATTGAGAATTGTAGATGCGACGCGCAAGCCGCAGGACTACGGCCTCGAGCTGAAAGGGTATATCCGATACGGTGCCTCGCCCCGCGCTTCGATCTACCTCGCCCGCGCCGCCCGCGCCATTGCAATGGTCGCCGGCCGGCCCTACGTGAAGCCCGATGACGTGAAGGCGATCCTGCCCGATGTCCTGCGCCACCGTATCATTCCCACCTACGAGGCCGAAGCCGACGAGATCGGATCCGAGGAGATCATCCGCCGGATCGCCGACGGCGTGCCGGTGCCGTGAATCGGAGGCCCTGAATGCTTCCCCGGGAGCTGCTTCGTGAAATCCGCCAGATCGAGATCCGGACCCGGCATCTCGTCGACTCGACCTATGCGGGCGGATACCGGTCGATATTCAAGGGGCGCGGCATAGAATTTGCCGGAATCCGCTCCTACGTGCGGGGCGACGAGTACCGCTCGATCGACTGGCGTGTCACGGCGCGCACGGGCAACCTCCATGTACGCGAACACATCGAAGAACGCGAGCTTCAGGTCGCCGTTGCCCTGGACCTCTCGGCTTCGATGGCATTCGGAAGTGGCTCGCGCGAGAAGCGGGAGACCGCAGTCGAGTTTGCCGCGGCGATGGCGATGGCCGCCGAACGGAACAACGACCGAGTTGGCGTCTGCCTGTTCACCGACCGGGTTGAAAAGTTCGTCCCGCCGGCAAAAGGCCGCACCCATGTGCTGCGGCTGATCCGCGACCTGATGTACACGATTCCCGAAAACCGCGCTTCGGATGCGCGGCCGGCGCTCGCGTTCCTAGTTCATTCGCTCCGGCGGCGGTCGATCGTGTTCCTCGTCACCGACGGTGTCAACCTGCCGGCGATGGAGCGCGAGTTGCGGATCGCCGCCGCCCGTCACGACCTGATTCTCGCGCTGATCGGCGACACGAGGGAGGACGAGGTGCCGGACATTGGACTGATCGAGATCGAAGACCCCGAAACGGGGGAGGAACATCTGTGGGACACATCCGACCGGACCGCCACCGCGGCCCTCACCGAGGCTTCGCGGCGGAACAGGGCCGCCCTGGCTGACGGCTGCCGCCGTCTCGGGATCGATGTGATACGACTGACCGCCGGCGAGTCGGTGATCCGTCCGATCTGCAAACTCTTCGCGGACCGGGAAAAACGCGCGGCGACGGGAGGGGCGTCATGAGCGGTGCTGCCGGACTTCGTACAAGGATCAATGCCATTCTTCTGCTGCTTGCCGGAGCGATGGCGGTGGGCTTCTTCTTCTACTGGCACGGGGAGGCGCGGGTCGAGTCCCTGCGGAACCGGGCGGCGCAGCAGAAGGCCTACGCCGCCGAGCTCCTGGCGCACGGCCTCGTGG
>DATCTT010000373.1:0-4134 GCA_036567845.1 Candidatus Ozemibacteraceae bacterium
GCCGCGACGGGGCTGCCGGCACCCTTCCACCACGCCTCAGGACGCCGTGACTGCCCGGAATTCCCAATTCGGGAGAACTGCCGATGAACCTTCGCCTCCTGCCCGTCCTTCTCGTCTCCATTCTCCTGCTTTCCGCGATCAGTGCCGATGCGGCTTCCAAGGTCGTGAAGCTCCGATCCCAGCGGCCGGAAGAGGTGTGCGATATCCTGTCCCGCCTGTTCGGCTCCGGGCTGCGGTGCGCCCCGGTTCCCTCAATCCAGGCCGTCGTCATCGCCGCCGACTCCCCGGAGCGGGTCGATGAGGCTGCCGCGCTTCTCGCCCGCCTCGACCGCCGGCCCGGGACGATGCGGTTCTCTGTCCGGCACACGTCCACATCCTCCCGCTCCCGCACCGAGCTCGGCCTGAACAGGGCCCGGCTCGAGCCTTGGCTCGAAAGCCGCGCCGGTTCGGCACAGAAAACCGGCCACCGAAGCGTCGTCGGCATGGAAGGGGCCTGGCTTTCCTTCACCGACGACACCCTGCGCCTCGAAACCGTTCCCGCCCCGTGGGGCCCCGAAACAATCGCGATCACGCATCGGCAGGGCATCGAGATTCGTGGCACGCAATCCGGATCCGGCACGGTGATCATCGAACTGCGAGCAGCGTCGGGGCCGGAACAGGACAGCCGGAACCTCCTCACGCGCGTCAAGGTTCCCTTCGGCCAGTGGACCCGTCTCGGAGACACCACCGAGGCCGAAAGCAGCCATCAAGACGGTTTCGGCATCGGCAACGCCGGCATGGCCCGCATCGACGAAAAATCCCACTCGTCCGTGGACGGGTGGGAAGTTCTCGTCGATCTCGTCGAGCCGGGAGACCCGCTCGAGTAGAGTATCAGAACGTCACATCGGAGCTGCCGCCGTCATCCGGGGGCGGAGGCGGGACCTCTCCGCTGTCGTCCGGAGGCGGCGGAGGCGGAGCCTGGTCTTCGCCGTGGAGATCGGCGGGATTCTGGCTATCTCCGGAGGTATCCTCGCCATCGGCAGGCGGAGGCGGCGGCACCTCCCCATTCCCGTTGTCAGCGGGCGGGGTCGGTGTCTCGGAAGCGGCGTCATCAGCGGGCGGCGGAGGCGGCACAGCGCCAGTCTCCTCATCGGGCGGCGGCGGGGGCAATTCGCCATTCTCGTCGTCGGCGGGGGGCGGCGGCGGAGCCTCATCGCTTGGAGGCAGACCGGTGTCGGGCGTCAGCACACCTTCCTCACCAGGTGGCGGCGGCGGAATCTCCTCGACCGGTGGGTTCGCAGGCGTTTGCTCACCGTACGGCGGGAGCTCGCTCGGGGTCCGATTGGCAGTCGGCAGAGCCGTGTCATCCGAGGGGATGCTCAGATCGCCGCCCATCGCCTCGATTTTTGGCAGCCGGAAGCTCTCGAAAATCTTGTCACGGATGGTCGAGTAATGCTTCATGAGCTGGAGCGAGGAATGGTAGAAGTTCAGCACGACGAGTTTCTGGCCCATCGGGATGATGATCATGTGCGTGTACAGGATCTTGCCGTTCTTCTCGAACCTGAACAGCACGTGGCCGATGTCGACGCCGGCGATGTCGGTTTTCCACTGGTCATACAGGCGGGGCTTGAAGGGCATGAGGCTGCGCTTGATCTCGATCGCCACCTGCTTGAGAGTCTGGGGCCGCGAGTAGTTCGCCGCCTGGACGTGAATCAGCATCTGGCCATTCATTCCCGAAATCGAGTAGAGCAAGGCCGGGCTGACCTTTTCGCGGATCGTCAGGTAGTCGGGCACCTTGAGGCTGATGCCATACTCGTCATTCTTGATCTGACGGTACCGGATCTCCTCGTCGTAAAACGGGCGCAGCATCCGCACGTAGTCATCGATCTTGATTTTCGCGATCGCGGCCTTGAAGGAATCGGAATACCGCTGATCGTTCAACGCGTAGTCATAGACGATCCAGCGTTCCTCGATGTACCGGCAGTAGACGGTGAAGTCGAACGTGCCCTTCGTGGTCTTCATCTTCACGTTCACTTTGCATTGGGACTTGCCGTGGAACCGGGGATTCGAATAGTTGATCTTCGCATCCTTGCCGATCCGGAACATGACCTTGGCGAGGAAGCGGAACTCGTTTCTCTGGGACTGGATCTGATAGGCATACAGCTCCGAGAACTCGGACGGGCTCATCATCTTGAGCGGCTTTCCGAACAGAAGGGTCATGAACGTGCTGACGTCGAAGTTCGCAAGGCACCGGTCGTGTTCGCCGGCCATCATGCCCCCAACGAACTCGTAGATCATCGGGATCGGGGAAGGCAGCTCCTGGGAAGCGCCCGTCGGCTCGGGGATATCGTCCGCGAGATCGCTGACATCGACCGTCTGTGCGGCGGGCAGCGCAGGGCAGCCGATGCCGATAAGCAGCATCAAAGCGAGAAACAGCGTCGAAATTCTCGGTATTCGCATAAGCTGAAAGTATCCCATCATCCCCCATGGATGTCAACGCTCTCGGCTGCCCGCGGATTCCTCCGCACCGGCTTGTTGGGGGTCCGTGTTTCCTGATAGAATGATCCTGTATGCGAAGATTTCTCTCGCTGCTGCTTATCGTTGCTCTCCTGATCCCCGCCGTGACAGCCTCCGGGGCCGAACTGCCGCACCGGGGCATTCTCCTCGCCCGCCAGGCTTTCGAAAACCTTGCAGAAGGCACCGTTTCAACCCCGCCGACACGCGATTCCTCCAGCATCGGGGACATCCGCACGGGATCCCAGATACCGGCCGACCGGCATCAGGATGGCACGACCCTCCTGATGCTCACGCAGGCCCGTCCGGGACCCTGCCCGGCCGTTCTTCTCCGCGCTCGCCTGGACACCCTTCCCGGAGCATCTCCCAGGCGCACCTGGAGGCTTCCCGTCACCCATCTCCCCCGCCCCGGTCTCTGACATATCATCCGCTTTGATATTATTATCATTCGTATTACACTTCAGCGGATAATATGAAAGGACACATTGTCATGGCTATCCAGAATAACATTTCCGGCAATTCCACACCCTCGCAGGAGCCCGGCGGCGAGTCGAACGTCATCAGCTCGATCATCGTCAAGACGCTCATCACAATCGCCATCGGCGGGGTTGCTTGGTATCTCCTCCAGCACATGGTCTGATCCGGAATAACTGGAACCGGCCGAAGCACCACAGCTTCGGCCGGTTTTTCTTTCTCGACCTGTCAGGCGTCCTTCGAGCCCAAGCCGCGCAGGAGGTTCTTCATGTCCTCGTCGATCCGGAGGGTGACAACCCGTTGCGGGAAAGGGATTTCGATGCCCTCCTCTTCGAACGCCTTTTTGATGCGCATCCGAAACACCCGCGCGACCTGCCACTGCGTGAGCGGACGCGTCTTGACGAGCATCCGGAGCACGACGGAGGAAGCGTCGAGATTTTCCACGCCAAGCACCTCGGGCCGCCCCCAGATATCCCCTGCCAGGCTGGTGTCCGAGGCGAGCTCATCCCCGACCCGTTGAAGAATCTCGATCGCCCGGTCCAGATCGGTGTCGTAGGAGACCCCGATGTCGAGAACGGCCCGCGACCAGGTGTAGGTCATGTTCTTCACCGAGGTGATCTCCCCGTTGGGAATGATGAACACGCTTCCATCGTTGGCCCGGAGCACCGTCGTCTTGAGATTGATCTTCTCGACCGCCCCGGCCCGCCCCCCGATCTCGACGACATCGCCGACACGGAACTGGTTCTCGACGAGAATGAAGAAGCCAGCGAAGAAGTCCTTCACCAGGCTCTGGCTGCCGAAGCCGATCGCGACCCCGACGATGCCGGCGCCCGTCAGCAGCGGCGTGATGTCCATGCCCAGCTCGCGCAGGATCATGATGCCGCCGATGCAGAACAACACCACCCGGGCGCTGGTGTTCACGATCTGGACGAGAGTCGAAGCGCGGCGCTCGTTTTCCGTCAGACTCGAGCGGTCCTCGTTCTTCACATACGCGATCACGCTTTCCCCGAGCGTCTGGACGAACTCGAGCACGAGGGCAATCGCCCCCACGATGATCGCAATACGGCCGATGCGGGCAAACAGCCAGTCGCTCTGGCCGCCGATCCAGTCGATCACGAACCGGATGGCGGGGGTGCTGGTGGTGATCCCGGCCATCGAACCCGCCGA
>DATCTT010000374.1:0-2450 GCA_036567845.1 Candidatus Ozemibacteraceae bacterium
GGCTGCGGCGTTTCCGGCACATGCGACAACTCCGACACGACCGCGTGAGACACGCGTGACGCAGGGGACTTGAAACAAGCCCTGAATCCCGCATTTCCCTGGTTCGAACGACTGGCACGTGGTTTGCGATCCGTCATTGGCATCTTCGCCAAACGAAAACGCAGACAATGGAGGGTGCCATGACGACGAACGCAGCAGGTCAGGAAACGAACGGCAACGAACTCGGACAGCGGCCCGAGGCCCTGTTCCACGACGAACCGGCACCCCTTCCGCAGGAACCGGGGAATGATGGCGACGGCAATGGCGACGGCTCATGGAGCAAGTGGCTGCGGCTGATCATCGATGCAAACCCCCTGTATCTGCTGAGCGTTCTGCTGATGATCGGCGGCCTGTATCTGATCGGCGATGCCGCCTCGGAGCGGGTCGTCCAGGTTGGCACCGTCGCCGGCTTCTTCGGGGTTCAGAACGTCTACGAGATCGTGCTCGTGGCGATGGCCGTCTACCTGCTGCGCACCGGCACCAACAGCCGCCATGGAAAGCTGCTGCTGATCTTCGTCATGGTGTTTCTCGCCGACCTGACGTTCTACCAGGTGCGCATCGCGACGATGGACCCGACGTGGGGCTTCGTCATCGGCCTCCTCTACCTGGCGCTCGGCGCCGCGAAGGTCGGGGCCGTCCTGTACTGGCTTGAGATCCGGCCCCGGTGGGAGCTGCTCGTCTACCCGTTCTTCTCCTTCGGCATGATCTATTTCGCCCCCCAGTATCTCTACTGGGTGCTGGACAAGGTCGGCGTGGGCCACACGGGAACGCCGTTCTCGGGCCAGGCCGAGGTGTATATGATCTGGCTTCTGGCCGCCCTCATCCAGTTGCCGGTGATCGTCAGCTGCTGGCGCCGGAGCGGCCTCGAAACCCCCGAGCCGAACGCCGCCTTCGGCGACGCGACGACCCTGTACCGGGCTCTGCTGCTATTCCCGTTCGTCGCCCTGCCGTTCCAGCTCGAAAAGAACGTGATGGCCGACGCGGTTGCCGGGAATGGCGCTATCGGAAGCCTGAGCTTTGTCTATGTGCCGTATCTTCTCGCCGGCGCGTTCTTCGTTCAGAGCTTCTTCCGGAACTGGATCACGAAGCTGTACCCCGTGAACACCTTCGACGCCATCATCCTGATGTCGGTGACCCTGCTTGCCCTGTTGACCGAGCGGAGTGACGACGCGGCCGCCGGGTTGACGAATATCAACTGGTATATCATCATCGGCGCCCATCTCGCCGTGACGCTGACCCGCAAAAACCTCGTCTCCGCCTCGTTCCTCGCCCTTGTGGCGCTGCGCCACGTCGGGATCGGCGTGAAGACGGCGGCCGTCGACGCCTACGAGTATGGCCGCACCCTCTCGACGACGGCCTGGGCGGCCCTCCTCATGGCCGGCTCGTTCATCACCCTCGGTCTTGGATTCCTCGTCAGCCTTGGCTCCAAGGACCCCCGCAAATCCTGATTCCGATCTCCTGACCCGTTCATATCACCCCATTCACGCGCACCCGATCCGGGTGCGCGTTTTTTCGTGGCCGCCCGACTCCCGTGTTCGCTCCGGGAGCGGCGATCACCGGTTTCACAACGCGGGGAGGGGGGTGTATAGTGAAGGGAACGTTCCCGAGACGAACCGGGGAAAATCGGAGGAGATACGATGAGGAGTCAGCCGCAGATGCTGTCGTTGAAGGCCCCGCTGGCCGGAATCCTGGTGCCGCTGGAGCACGTGCCGGACCCCGTGTTTGCCCGCAAAATCGTCGGGGACGGCGTTTCCATCGATCCGGTCGAGCCGTTGCTGAAAGCCCCCTGTGACGGCACCGTGATCCAGCTCCACTCCTGCGGCCATGCGCTGACGCTGTCCCCCGTGCCGGGCCTGGAGATCATGATGCATATCGGGATCGACACCGTGCATCTCAAAGGCGAGGGGTTCAGGCCTCTCGTGAAGGCCGGCGATGCGGTGAAGACGGGCCAGCCGCTGATCGAGTTCGATGCCGATCTCGTCGCGCGGCGCGCGGCGAGCCTGCTGACCCAGATCCTCGTCACGACCCCCGACCGGGTGGCGGAACTGAAGCCCGCCACCGGATCCGTGAAATCCGGCGTTGACGTCATCCTCGAGCTCCGGCTCGCCGAAGCCGGACCGGCACCCGCGGCCGGTGGCGCCGTCGCGGAAAATACCATCACGTCCGAAGCCGTCATCATCCCGAACGAGACCGGGCTGCATGCCCGGCCGGCGGCCGTCCTGGCCGGCCTCGTGCGCCGGTACAAGTCCGAGATCCGGCTGCACCGGGGAACCGCCTCGGCCAACGCCCGGAGTCTCGTGGCCGTCATGGGTCTCGATGTGCGGCGCGGCGACAAGGTGCATCTCACGGCGAAGGGTCCGGACGCCGAGGTGGCGCTCGCCGCGCTTCTGCCGGCCCTGCGCGACGGCCTG
>DATCTT010000375.1:0-1982 GCA_036567845.1 Candidatus Ozemibacteraceae bacterium
GCAGGGCTCGCCGCGATCCGCCGCCGGGATTTCACAATGCGCGTCCGGCCGGGAGGCGTCCGTGAGCTTGATCGGCTTGGCGAGCGGGTGAACCTTGTTTTGGAAACCCTGCGGGATCTTGAGATCGCCCGGTCGGTACAGGAACAGCTCTGGCCGGATGCCGGCCTCGCGGGGAACGGCTGGGCTGTCGCCGGCCGTTGCGTCACCGCGGCCGACCTGGGCGGGGATTATCACGACTGGATACAGCTTCCCGATGGCCGTGTGATGTTGGCGATCGGGGATGTCGCGGGACATGGGATTCCCGCGGCGCTCGTCACGGCCGCCGCGAAAGTCGAGCTGGTAATGCAGATCCGGGGCCGGTGCGGCGCCGGGGAAACTCTCGGCCTGGTGAACGCCGCCTTTGCCGAACAGGCCGGCCGGGTTCGCCCGATGTCACTCTGGCTTGGCCTGTTCACCCCGTCTACCGGGGTTCTCCACGCTGCGGGGGCTGGCCACCCGTTCGCCATCCTGGCCCATCCCGACGGAACGGCCGAGATGATCGGAAAGCCCGGATACCCGCTCGGATCGCGCCGATTGGCTTCCTACAGCGAGTCGGTACTGGTGATCCCCCCCGGAAGCTGCCTCGTTTTGTATTCCGATGGCCTGCCGGAAGCCGTTGATCCCTCCGGCACCCCCTTCGGATACGACAGACTTCGCGAAACGATTAGCCGACACCGGAACGAGCCGCCCGATGTGCTTGCCGATCGACTCCTGTCAGCAGTTTCTGCCTGGGCGGGTCTGAAGATTCCGGCCGATGACCAGACCGTCGTTGTGCTTTCCCGATATGCCGTGTCCGGCAATCCGGAGGCTGTCTCATGAAGCGCCGCTTCTTTCTCCTGTGGCTTTTCATGGCCATCCATCTTGCTGTGTTCTGGATGATCGCCATTCGGAATGCCGATGGAGAACGTCTTGAGCGCATCGCAGGGGCGCAGAGCCTGTTGCGGCGTATTGCGTCCCTCTCCACCGATGAACGGTATTTCGAACATCTTTGCCGCATACTCGACCGGCGGTTGATCGGTTCCGGAAAGGGCGCCATCCTGATGGAGCCACGGGCAGAAGAGCTGGCGTCGAGGCTCGAGACGACGGTGGGTCGGCTCTGGTTGTTCGACGGGACGGGGCGCCTGGTCCGTGGAACGGCCTCGGATCCGGCCGTCATTGGCCGCGTTTTCACTGCCCTCCGCCGGCCGTGGTATGAGCGGAGCTATATACACATCGATGCATTTCCGGGCAGTGTCGACCAGCTCGGAGGATACAACTGGACCGATCTGATCGACCGGAATAGCCGGTTTTCCCCTGTCAATGGCCGCGTGACATCCGGCTGGGGATACTGGGCATGGCGCGAGGGAGTTGCTTCGGACGCGGTGGGCGGACTGCTTATCCTCCTCGACCGCAAGGCACTCGAAGGGGAGGCCGTGCTCAGCTGGGTAACAAAGGACCTGCATCGGGCCGGAATCGATATCGGCTGGCTCCATCGGTTGAATCCGCGGAAAAGTCGGCTTCTTCCCGGTCTTTCCCGGGCAGTGGCGCGAAAGCTCGAATGGAGGTACCATTCCCGGGGGCTGGATACGGTCCGAATCGCGGGAGCCGACGCCGTTCTGAAGGGGTATCGCGATCAGATCCTTCTGATCCGGCTCGTGCCGGATATATTGCCACGCCTTCCGGCTGTCTCGTGGCTGGTGCTGTGCCTTTGGATCACCCCCTTCCTTCGGTGGCTTCTGTTCGGATCGGTTCGGCCGCCCCGCCTCGCGAGCCTGCTGATCCTCGCTGTTACAGCCGCCTGTCTGCTTCCGCTCGCCCTCACGATCCTCCTCTGGCGCGAAGTCGGGGAGCGTCGCACGCTCGCTGTCACCGCAGCCCTGTGTCAGGAGCTAGAGCAGCGGCTGGTTCGCATCGACCGAAAGTTCCCCGCCCTGATCGAGCGGCTTGCGGCGCGCTACCGCGGC
>DATCTT010000376.1:0-53401 GCA_036567845.1 Candidatus Ozemibacteraceae bacterium
CGCTCCGGCTCCCGAACCCGCCGGCGAGGAGTTCGCGGGGGATGACTTCACCCGCAAGCGTGGCTTCACCCAGCCCCGCACGATCACGCTCGACACCAAGTATGAAGGCGCCGTCGCGATCGACGTCTGGACCGGGTATGCCGTACTCGTCGTCGGCCGGGCTGGAGAGCGGAAGGTGATCGCGGGTCCGCAAACATATCTCCTGGAATATGACGAATCGCTCGAAAGTCTCGAGCTGTCGACCGGCACCCCCAAGAGCGACGACAACAAGATCAAGACGGCGTATCTGCGCGTCCTGCACAACAAGGTTTCGGACATCGTCGAGGCCGAGACCAGTGATCTGTGCCGGGTGCGTCTCAAGCTGTCCTATCGGGTGAACTTCGAGGGCGATCCGAACAAGTGGTTCAATGTCGAGAACTATGTGAAGTTTCTGACGGATCACATGCGCTCCCTCGTGCGGCATGCCGTGAAGCAGCACCGGATCGAGGAGTTCTACGCGAACGCGATCAAGTTCATTCGCGACACGATTCTCGGCACGGCCGGCAGCGACAACAAGCGGGCGGGCCGCAGCTTTACCGAGAACGGGATGCACATCTACGACGTGGAAGTGCTCGACGTGAAGATCGGCGACGAGGCAATCGAGAAGCTGCTGATCGATGCCCAGCACTCGGTCGTCAAGCAGACCCTCGAGATCGCCTCCCAGAAGCGCCAGCTCGACTTCACCCAGCAGAACGAGTCGATCCGTCAACAGATCGCCGAAGCCCAGTCGAAGACAAAGCAGCAGGAGTTCGACCTGCTGACCCGGGAAGCGCGGGCCCAGCTGACGCTCAATCTGGCCAAGATCGAGTCGGAGAGCGAGGCTCGCCGAAAGAATCTCGATGCAAAGTTGGCGGACCAGGATGCAATCGGCAAGATCGACGCCGCCGAGCTCGCCCGCCGCAAGGATGCCTTCGACCTCGAGGTCGACGTGGCGAAGCGCAAACTCGCCCTCCGGATCGATGAGCTGAAGAGCGAGACCGAGGCCGTCATCGGCAAGGCAGGCGCCGTCACGCCCGAGCTGATTGCCGCCCTCCAGGCCTTCGGTGACAAGGCCCTCGCCGAACGGATGGCTCAGAGCATGGCACCGTTGGCCATTCTCGGCGGGAAAAGCATCTCGGACGTCTTTGCCCAGCTCTTGAAGGGCACAGCCCTGGAAGGTGTTCTCAAGACGAAACACGAGACCAGGTGACCGGTTCCGAAGGCCCGGCCCGACCAACGGCCGGGCCTTCAATATATATCGAAAGGCATTGTATGTATCGCTACACGAAAAATGCGGCGTTTTTGTTCCTGGCCGGAGCGTTGTCGGCCTGGATGCCGGCCGTGGCCGCGCCACCGACCGGTCCCGAGGAGTGCATGGTGATCGGCGAGGAAGCCGACACGGTCAAGGGGACGAAACTGTATATGGACGCGGTTTCAGCGTGGCGGCAGGGGCTTCGCCAAAAGGCCCTGGACCAGTATGAAGCAGCGCTGCTCGCCGACCGGGGCGTTCTCGCCCGTCCCGACGAGGGAATGGCTCTGGCCCTCCTCGAGCGGTATCGGGAACGCGTGGGAACAGCCTCGCCGACCGCCGGCCTGCTGTGCCGCCAGGGCTTTTTCGAGAACATCATCTCGGGCAACCTCGAATCCGCCATTGCCGAGTATCGGAAGGCCGCGGCCATAGCCGGAACCGAGGCCGCGAAGCAGACGGCAGCGCGCGAGGCGGATCGCCTCCAGGCCCAGCTCGAGTATCTCCGGACCTGGCAGGCGGAGTATCGCCGAAAAGTCGCCCTGCAGCGCCGTCAGCAGGATGCGGAAGTCGTCTTTCAGGGCAGGGTCGAAGCTGTCGACGACCGGATCGTCCAGCTCGAGGACGAGCGGGCCGAACTGGAAGAGCGGCTCGCCTACCTCCGGCGGCAGGAGGCGGATGGCCGCGAGGAGCTGATGACCTCGATCCGGCGCGCCTCGCGATACCGGCGAGCTCAGTATTATCCCGGCCGTGAATACCAGCCCGATGTTCCCGCCACGTCGTATCCCGGCCCCGCGGTCGGACCGCTCCCTTCGCCGCCCCCCGGCGCCCCCGGCCCGCTCCCCTCGACGACTTCAACGTCGCCGACCCCGACACCAACCGTTCCCACCTATCAGATGCCCACGGAGGGATCGAATCTGTCGCTGTTCTATCGGAACCGGAATGAGGCCCTGCAGAACGAGTCCGCCCTCTACAGCATTCGGGCCGAAATCACCGGCGTCGAACGCCGGATCGAGGAGATCGACAAACTGATCGAGAAGACCAGCAAAGAGCGGGACGAGCTGTTCAACCCGCCCCCCGCGAAGAAGCCCCCGGTTGTTGCCACGGGTTCGACCCCGATTCGGGAATGATCCCCTCGTGAAGAAAAACCGCCGGCCAGATGGCCGGCGGTTTTTTCGTTGTATCAGTAGCTCAGGAGAAGAACTTGAGCAGGTCACGCAGCTGGGTCTGCAGCTCGACGAGCCGCGGCTCGGGCTTTTCCCCGGCCATGAAATTCACCTGACGAAGAATCGTCTTGAGTACCGGCACGAAATGGTCGGCGCCCGCTTCCTTCTTATACTTGGCCAGATACTGGGCAAGCACGCGGGCCTTCACCAGATCACCGTCTTTCAGATCGTTGATGATGAGTTCGCTGATACTCTCCTGCACGAAGGCGAGGAACTTGTCGTTCTCGAGGCGGCGCAGGCCCACGACGTTCTCGGCAAAACTGCCTTTGCTGGTGATCGCGATGTTGATATGGGTCAGAAGCTGGCCTTTGTTGGTGCGAAGCACAAGGCGGGTCTTGCCATTCTTCCATTTCTCGACCTCGCCCTTGGCATGAACCATGAACTGGCCCTTCGGGTTGCGAACGACCCATTTGGACTCACCGCTCCAGGACTCGAGGCGGCCGACGCCCCAGCCGGCAAACGTCCCGTCATCCTTGCGCACGACGAACTTGATGCCCTTGTTTTTCCAGACCTCGTATGCCTTTGTCAGATTCGTGACGGTGGGCTGCTCTTCGGCAGCCAGAGGCAGAATCGACAGAAACAGGGCAAAAACGATCATCAGGGACAGAAAAAGACGTTTGTTCACAGAATTCCTCCGTCAATCTATTGAATTCGCAATTTTATTGATTCTACCAGATTTTTTGTGACGCCGCAAACCGCAGGAAGTTTTTGACAGGCATTTCGGTGGTTGCTAGGATATCGTGCAACGCCCGGTTGAATGTGCGCCCCCACCATCGGGCACCGAACGGATCTGAAAGGAGCTTTCATGACCCAGCCGACGCAGCCATCAGAAGCCGGCCATCCCGTGTTCGGAGGTTTTTTTCCAATCTACCTGATTGCCGCCGTCATGTTGATGGTGTATTACACCATCGATTTTCAGGTTCGTGTCTCCCCCGTCATCCGCGACCTCCATGCGCGGACATCCGTGACCTCCAAACCGGCCGCCACGCCTCCCGCCCCGGCAAGCCCCTCGCCTCAGCCCCATCCGCAGACCGGCATGATTCTGTCCGCATCCGATTCTTCATCCGTCAGCCAGGCTCCGGCCCCGGCAACACCCGAAGCGGTCATCACGGCGCCAGAACCCGCTCCCCCAGCCCCGGCGGCCATTCCCGCCACCGAATCCCAGCCGGCCCCTGACGCACCTGACACTGCCGCCCCCTCCGCGGTTTCCTCCGAGCTATCTGCCGATGTCCCACCGGCGAATGCCACGGTTTCCTCCGAAACGTCCCCTGTGACCCCGCCAACGGACGCGCCGATTTCCTCGGAACCTTCCACCGTGCTCCCGCCGACGGATACACCGGCTCCCTCTGAGCCCGCATCCCTCTCCCCGGAAACGAGCTCGGCCTCTGAGACCGTTCCGGCTTCGGCGGAGCCGGCTTCATCACCCCTCGCCCCGGAGGTAGGACAATGAATCTGCTCACTCGGTTTTTCGGCGGCCTCCCCGGACTGGTTCTTGCGCTGGTGTCCCTCATCATCGCGTTCATCCGGGTGAATGACGTTGCCATCTGCTCTGTGGCCTTGATTCTGAACGTCCTCGTGGCCCGACTCGTCCATCGCCAGACGCTCCAGCCAGGGCTCCCAGCCGGCTCCTTCCGGTCGATGTTCACCGCCGCCGGGTATACGGCCGTCGCAGCGGCCTTGTATCTGAACCGCGTTCAGCTCCCGTTCGGCGGGTGTTTCAAAAGTTTCAGCCCAATCGTCGTCCCCTTCATTTTCCTTGCTATTCTCGGTGTCCACTGGGTCAACCGGCGCCTCCACGACGCCGCTCTCGCCGGCTTTCCGACGAAAGGAGACCGGTGGCTGGCCGAACCAGCGCACGTCGCCGAAGTCGAGCGTGGGTTCATCTGCTTCGGCGTCACGGGAACGCTGTGGACCCTCGTACTTTCGGCCTGGGTCACGAAGTTCATGCAGCTTTCCCAGGTCAACGCCCTGGGATTCCTCGACTCATCGCTGCATCTCGCCGCCCTGTATGCCCTGTATCTCCTGCCGTGGTTCTGTTTCGCCTGGTGGGTCGGGGAACCAGCCGTCAAGCGCGGCATTTATGCCGGGTCCGGTATTTCCCTGGCGGCGGCTCCCCTTGCCTATCACTGCTACTACCACTCGCTTTCATCCGGCGACTGGTGGCAGATCTTCCTTCCCCCCGGGTCTCATCTGGCGGCGATAACCTTTTTCGTCACCACCGCGTTTTTTTTCTGGTGGGTGCGGCCCACGGCCTCGACGCGCGGAAGTGGGATCCTCAGTGGCTTCTACCTTGCCATCATTCCGACCATCCTGCTCCTGCCCGGCATCTATATGATCCTGGCTTGGCATCCGCTGTTCCGTGACGCTTTCGTTCAGGCTCCCAATGTTTCGGCACTCCTGAGCCGCTTCTATCCCCTGATTTCAAAGATCATTCTCTTCAGCCCCGTGCCGATCCTGCTCGTCTTTCTGGCTGCAACCTTCGGCGGCACACGTTCCGCCCAGATTTCCGGGGAACAGGCCACGCAGGTTCCGGGAAGCACGACCGTGGCCGCGGCGGGCTCCCAGACCTTCACGATCCTCCTCGGCCTTCTCCTGCCGCTTCCCTTCCTCACCAACCTGCTCACCCAGCTGTTCGCGTTCAGCACGACGTCTGCCGGGGCTCATTATATACCGGCATATATTCTTTCAGCCGCGGCGTTTTTCCCGCTGCTGTTCGCGGATGTCTTCGTGTTCGCCGGCCTCTGGTCGGCCGGTGCATTCATCGCCCGCGCCTCGCGCCTCCCCCACCCGCAGATGGCCGGAGCAGCCCTGTTTCTCCTGCAGGCCGTGCTGATCTGGGGATACGATCCGCGCCAGAAGCTCGTGGCCCTGTTCGCAGCCATCCTTGCCGCCCTGCTGATCCTGAAAAAGATGTTCGGCGAGACGATCGACGAGTCGCGACGTTCAATGCTCGATTTTCAGCGGTATGTCCTCTGGAGCTGTTTCCTGGGCATGCCGGTCCTGTTCCTGACCAGCTTCTCGGTGCTCAGTTTTTTCATTCACTCAGAGCAGCTCGGCAGCCTCGGCAAGCTCTTCGCCCCCGCCACCCGCCCACTTGGCCTCCAGTCTCTTGGCGGGCTTCTCCACCCCGAGGCGTTCTGGGCTTCGTATCCGGCGCTCACGGCGGCCATCGGTCTGGTGTTTCTCCTCGGACTTCCGCTCATCTGCGTTCCGCTTTACCTGTATCCCATGTTCAAGGACCAGAAAGCCGCCGAATCCGTGCTTCCCAACACCCCGCCCCCGGCTTCGGATGCCTGAAATCCTCCATTAAACAGCAACGCCCCGCCTTCCGGCGGGGCGTTGCCTGTATCGGACGAAAAGCCCTCGTCTCAGGCAGAGACCGTGTTCTGCCGGTTGAGATATCCCATGGCCTTGTTCTGATCCCCGTCCATGATGATCGACATCGTTGCCCCGTCGGCAATGGCGGGGATATGAATGATCCGCAGAACGTTATCGATCGTGGCCGGCACGTTCTTGCCGGCAAAGCGCTTCAGGCAATTCGGCGCGTTCCGAAAAAACTCCTCCAGGAAATGGTTGCCTGGCTCATCGGGATAGAGCGGCAGATATTTGATATTCGCCTCAACAAGGTCCTGGAAGAAGTGGGTGCCAAACGAAAGGTCAGGGGTGTAATCGAGCTTCCGCCGCGCAATCTCGATCATCATCGATGTGTTGTTGATATCGCTGTAACCCACCTTGACGCCGAGTTTGATGTCCCCACGGCTTCCCCAGCGACCGGGACCCATCAGAATGAACTTCCGTTCCGGCAGCCGCTGGTTCAGCTCGCCCACGAGACGACCCACTTCCAGCATCTCATCGAGCGTTGCAAGCGCGTCATATCCAGCCGGATCGACATAAACGATATATTCGACGCCGTGAACTATAGCCGAAGTTATATATTTATTCGCCGTGAACAGCCGATCCTCGAGAGGGACATCCTGCGGGACGGGCGTATTGATTGCACCATCCGCCTGACACTGCGGCCGGCACTGGAGCAGATACAGGGTGTGCTGGTCCTCCCCCGCCGCAAATTCGATATCTACGGGCCAGCCGAGCGCGTCCTTGAGGATCCGGAGAATATCTCGGATTTCCTGCAGGAAGGGGGTGGTCTTGAGAAGATTTTCGAACGTGAGGACCGGCGTGCCCTCCTTGAGGTTCGTCAGGGTGCCGATCGGGGGATACAGCTGCCCTTCCTCGTACATCGAGATGAGATACGAGAGCATCGGGATCTCGCTTCCGAAATCCCGGATCACCTGTTCGAAGTTGAGGGTCTCGAACCGGCCGGTGTCGAGATTGAGAACGTCGATGCTCTTCTGGGCATACCGCAGCATCGCATCGGGAGTGATATTGACACGCAGTCCGGGCTGGCCGGGACTGACGAGCATCGGGAAATCCTCGCCCATCCGGTCAACGGCCCGCGTGCCGAGCCCGGCAACCAGGCGCACGATCCCGTCTTCCCGGCGGATCCGCGGTGACCATCGGAACTCGTTGCTGCTGAACGCGACGCCGGCGAAGGCAGGGAACCAGTAGTTTCCCACCCGTCTGCCGACAACCTGCTGGATCATGATGCCCATCTCTTCGTTGAAGTCCAGCAGCCCACGCTCGCGCCGATACTCAATCGGGTCGGGGCCGAACGTGCTGGCATACACCTCGACGATCGCATCCATGAGGGCTTCAAGCCGCTCTTTCTTCGTGCCCTGATTGGCGACGAACAGGCTCTTGTATTTCCCGGCGAAGGCCGACCCCTTTGTATCCTCAAGCAGGCTCGATGACCGGACGATCAGGGGCGTCTCGCCGAAATCCTCGAGCGCCAGCGACAACCCCGCAACGATGTCGGGCGGCAGGCTGGAGTTCTTGAAGATCTGGCCGACATAGGCGTATTCCTGCCGGATCTCGGCCGGATCCCGGTATTTGATCGTCGGCATCTCCTCGAGGGCATTGTAATGCAGGAATTCGAGCACCCCATCCGAAGTGATATACCACGTTTTGGGCACCGAAAGGTTGCGCAGCCCGATGTTGTGCGCTTTGGCGGCCATCAGGATCTTCGCGGCCCGGAACAGGCCGGCGGCCTTTCCGCCCAGCTTGCCGTTCCCTTGAGCCGGGCCGATCACGCGGGTCATCAGGTGGGCGAAATCGTTGACCGAGACATAATGCTTGAGTGTATTGATGTATTCGAGATCTTCGCTGAAAAACCGCCGGATCAGCGCAACCCGGATGCCGATCCGCTCTTCCCGGGAAAGATGCTTCTGTGCACCGGGCTTGAGGCAATACCGGTGCAAGGCTTCACTAATCTCGGTGAGAGCGATGTCGCGCTTTTCCGCGGCCATCGACAGGAAGCGAAACTGCTCCTGCTTCATCCAGAGACTCAGCATGCGGGAAATGTCCTGCGGCGACAGTTCCTGCTCGGCGATGATGAAGGTCTCGTCGATCAGCTCTTCAAGCATCGATGAGTTGATCCGCGGCATCGGCTGGTTATCGAAGGTGCCCGTAGCCGCCTGGTAATCGGCCTGGGTGACGTTCAACCGCTGCAGCAGCTGTTCGACTTTCTTCACATTCCGCTTGAACAGATAATTCATCATCTTCCGGCCAAGCCGATTCAGCAGAGACGGATTCGTCTCACGCAGCAGATCGACGATGACTTTCCATTCGGGTTTCTGTTCCCTGTTTCCTGTCATGAATAACTCCCATTTGGGGATTCGGCATCACGGGGGCGCCGGGTCTGAATGATCATGCGACTTAAGGCCGCAACGGGTTGCTGAAACAGCATTGCCACGAGAACGGGCACAAGCGTGAGAGGTGGGAAATAATCGAGAGCAATGACGAGTCCGGCACTCAGATTCCGGATGCCAACCGAATAGAGGATCGCGTGTTCCTGTTTCCGATCATACTTCAGACACCTCGGTGCAAACGAACCGGCCATGAAGCCGAACAAGACAACGACCATGATCATGAGCAGCAGGAAGCCCCGATGGACCGTCAAGCTGAGGATCGCATGACGGGAAGTGGCAAGATTGATTGCGACAACCGTGCCGATCGACAGGGTCGAAAAGGGGCCGAGAAACGGCTTCACACGTTGGTACAGCGTTCCTCCCGACAGGTCGTTCAAGGTAATGCCAACGACCGAGGGCAACACGACCATCAGCAACAGGTCCGTGACGATGCCCTGGACGTCGAGTGAAACGCTGCGGCCGAGAAACAGCAGAATGACGGCCGGCACGATCAGCGGGCTCAAAAGGGTGTCAACGGTAATGGCGGTGAGCGAGAGCGCCACATCACCCCCAACAATCCCGGTCCAGATCGCCGATGTCACCCCGATCGGGATCGCCCCGCACAGGACAAATCCGGCGATCAATTCAGGGTGATCGGCATAGACCAGGTTGCCCACCCCCCAGCCGAACAGCGTCACGCAGCCATGAAGCAGGATGAGCACGAGCAGGATCGGCCCTGGGTGGGTCGAAAGCCGTATGAACTCACGCCAGCTGCACCGGAGCGAGGTATACCACGTCATGAAGGCGAACAGGTAGGGCACAAGCGTCCGCGCGCCTGCAAGTCCTACGGCGGGGCCGAGCAACCATCCGGCAAGCATGAAAAGAAGAATGAAAAAGAACAACCAGCGTTCGATCAGGAGATTGAACTTCTCTCCCAGCCGCCTCAGGGTATCGATCATGTCTGGTTCTGTGACTCCATGTGGAGGTGAGCGGGCACCGCAGTGTTCCGTTTCGTGAAGCACACATGGTATCTCACTCCGACCCCGAGTTCCAGTGGTTCAGACCAAAATCCACCCGGTGTTTCATTGGACGGGAGCAGGGAAATGCGGTATAGTCATCCCATCCCGACGCACCAGGGGGCGTGTTCATTGGACTGGTTCATTGTTCTCGAGCCTTACTTCGCCCACGGTTCCTATCTTGCCGTGTTTCTCGTGTTGGTTCTTTGTGGCATAGGATTGCCAGTCCCTGAGGAAATCACATTCATCACGGCGGGGTATGTTGTCAGCACGACCGGTGGCGATCTCGGCATCATGATCGGAACCAGTCTCCTGGGCCTCATGATCGGCGACTCCCTCATCTACTATTTCGGCAGCCACTATGGTGAATCGATTCTGTGCCACTGGCCATTTCGCGTGCTTTTTTCGCGGAAGGTTCTGGCGCGGTCGCGGGTGTTTTTCGACTCGTATGGTTCGCGCGCCGTCTTCTTCGCCGGATTTTTTGCGGGAATCAGAGCTGGAACCTATTTTTTGACGGGTTCTATGAAGTTCAGCTACTGGAAATTCCTGTTCTGGGACTTCTCCCGTGCAGTTCTCACGTGCCCGATCTC
The DNA here is from genome assembly GCA_036567845.1 of Candidatus Ozemibacteraceae bacterium. GTDB lineage: Bacteria > Muiribacteriota > Ozemobacteria > Ozemobacterales > Ozemobacteraceae > MWAR01. Next base: position 9,841 of record DATCTT010000376.1, read on the forward strand.
CATCTGGGCGGGCTTCAAATTCGGCCCCTACGCCGATCAGTGGCTGGGCGCGAACGTGCGATACCTGCTCGCCGGGATCCTCGTGATCGGCATCATTCTGCTTCTGCACAACATCCTCAATGCCTCCCCTGCCCCCGGTACTGCCGAGAAACCCCGGGAGTGAAGCCCCTCATTTCGTAAACCGGGTGTCGGGAAACGCGAGCACATAGCCGCAAATCACAACTCGGCCGCTTTCGAGGATCAGACTGATTGTCGCCACATCCGTTTTTCCGGTGGTGACCTGGTAGTCGTTGATTTTTCCGGTCGCGTTCGAAGCGCCCCCGAGGTTGAAACCGCCCACCGGCGCTCCGTCGAGTTCGAACCGCACCCGTCCCGGATTCTGATACAACTCGTAGTCCCAGAAATCGATAATGGCCCGCGACACCGAGGCAACAAGATCCATCCGGGCCCCAGGAGTATCGGAGGTGATCATGTAATGCCCGTCATGCGAGTTCACCTTGATCAGCCGCCAATCTCCGGTATACCTGATCGGATAGGCAAGCTCGGCAAACTGGATTTTCTCGTCGGGCTGGAAAACACCGTTGATGAATCCTCGAGCGTCCAGATCGATCAGGGCGCTTTCGAACCGCGGCGGGGGCGAACCGATCGCCTGGACGGCAATGGGATTGTTCTGCTCGGCACCGCATCCGGGCAGCACCAGCATTGTCGTGACCGTCAGCGCCAGACCGGCGAGCAACCGCTCCAGACTGCCCATGGCCAGACCTCCCCGTCGATGTCGATACGATCCCCTACTCGGAGTATCGGCATCCGGGTGGTCAGACCGAAGGGGTTCAGACCTCTTTTTCGGCGCAACGGACCGTGAATTTTTCCTCGAATCCGATGGGGTGGTAGCTCAGCTTTGCCGTCCGCAACCCCTCGATCCCGAGATCCGTCTCTCGGTTGATCACGGTCACTTCAGGCGGAAGGCGGTTCGCAAGAGCCCAGTTCAGATACTGGTACATGCCCTTGACGTGTCTGTCAGCTTTCTCGATGGTGACCACCCAGCAGTTGCGATGAATCGGGGATGCCAGGGTGAATCCGGCAATGTTTCCCGCTACCCTTACCACCAGGGCTTTTCCGCAGATCTGACTGATGCAAGGGAGCATGCGCCGCACTGCCGCAGCCTCAATACGGACATTCTCGTCGTCGGCGGGGAAGTGGGCATACCAGTCAACGAGAAACCGCTCGACTTCCGAGGCGCAGCCGGGGGTATACTCCTCGACAACGGGCCGAACCTCTTCCTCGAGGCGGTTCACGAAGTTCTTCTTCTGATGGAACCGGCGGCCGGCCAGCTCGGCCAGCTCGCGGCGGTCGTAGAGATAATCGAAGTCGCCTCGCTGGGGCTCGATCACCGCCTCGTGAACGGCGCCGGCGATCTCCTCGGCGATCCGTTTCGGCACGAAGCGCAGTTCGCATCGGTCACCGGCTGCGCGCATCTGCCCCATCAGGATTTCCAACGCGGGCTTCAGTGGCCCATTTCCCACGGGAGCGAGGAACATGTAGCGACCATCGGGCCCTTCGACAGCCAGGAGAATCCGGGATCCGATCCGGCTGATCTGGGGAGGAAGCCGGTGATACCAGCCCATGAGGTTGTAGAGGGCATAATCCGAGGATGAGACACCGGATTCGGCGAGGACCTGACGCAGCAGGTGTTTGTGCGAGAATTCCAGCGGCGCTTTTTCCGGGAATTCGGGCAGGAGTTCGAGACCCGTGGCAGGCAGCGGCGCGGTGGAAGCGGAATCGGCGCAAGGGTGATCAGCGTTCATAGAGCGGTCAGTGTATCACAGACGCGGGCGGAACGAAAACAGGGGGACTCTTTCGAAACACCGTATCCGGGACCGGTTTTCGGTTGTGGGATTCATCACGGCTGGGGTATAGTATGCGCATGGTATTGAACGCGTTCGAGGCAGCCCCGCTGCGACATCTCACTCTTCAGAACCGGTTTCTGGTGGCCCCGATGGCAACCCAGTATGCCGACAAGGAGGGCCGGGTCACGGACACCCTCCTCCAGTATTATGGCCATCTCGCCCAGACGGGCGCCGGGGCTGTCATCGTGGAGGGAGCGGCGATTTCGCCCTATGGCCGGGGCTGGTCCCGGGAACTGGCCGCCTGGGCGCCAGAGTTCCGCTCTGGCCTGACGAAGATTGCCGACACGATCCGGAGCCGCGGTGTCGCGGCATTTCTTCAACTTCATCATGCCGGCCGCCAGTCTCTGACCCCGCGCCCCGGAGAATACGTCGTCGGGCCGTCGGCGGTCTCGTGCCCGGTGCTGAACCACCCCACGCGGGCCCTTTCCGGCGAGGAGATCAAGCGGCTCGTCGTTTCGTTCACCGACGCGGCTCGGCTGGCAAATGACGCCGGCTTCGACGGGATAGAGCTGCACGGAGCGCACGGCTATCTTCTGCACCAGTTCTGTTCCCCGCTGACGAACCGGCGCCGGGACGAGTACCGGCTCGAACCGGACGGGATGAGCCGTTTCCCGCTCGATGTCGTCCGCTCGATCCGCACGGCGTTTCCCGAGCTGATCATCTCGTATCGGATGTCGGCACGCGACTATCTGCCGGGCGGGCTGACCCTGAAACAGTCGGTTCTCATGGCCAAAGCCCTGCAGGGCGCTGGCGTCGACCTGATCCACGTCTCGGGCGGCATGTATGCCTCGCTCCACGGCCCAGAGGCGCTCGTCGGCCCGTCCACACCGGCCGGCGTGTTCGTCGATGACGCCCGCGATATCCGGGAAGCCGTCACTATTCCCGTTGCCGTGGTCGGCAAGATCGGCGATCCGGCGCTGGCCGCAAAAATTCTGTCCAATGAGGACGCTCATTTCATCGCCCTCGGTCGCGTCCTGCTCCGGGATCCGCACTGGATCAGAAAAGCGAACCGGACGAACCAGGATCCCATCATTCCCTGCCTGTTGTGCCAGAAATGCCGGTATCACCTCCGCGGCTGCCCCGACGGAAACGGCGAACCTGGTTGGCAGCGTATCTGACCGATTCAGGAGACGATCATGAAACGCGTGATATCCATCGTTCTTGCCGTTCTTATGTTTACCGGCGCCGCATCGGCGCAGGGTCTGTTCGACCTGTTCGGCTCGATGGCGGGGGCCGAGGGCGAGAAAAAAGTCCAGGTCAGTTACGTCGAAGGGGACCGGACCTCGACGGATGAAGTGCTTCTGATCAGCGTGAAAGGTGTCATCCGTGACACCGACGAGGAAGAGAAGATGCCCTTCGAGATCCGCCAGAACATGCTCGAAAAGCTGAAGAAGGACGTCGAGGCAGCGCTCGAGCGGGAACAGATCAAGGCCGTTCTGCTCGAAATCGACTCACCCGGGGGCGAAGTGACGGCGGCCGACGTGATTCATCATCATCTTTCGAAGATCAAGGCGGCGAAAAAGCCGATCGTTGCACTGATCGGCATGATGGGCGCCTCGGGTGGATATTATATCGCCTGTGCGGCGGACCAGATCTGGGCCCATCCGACCTCGATCGTAGGCAGCATCGGCGTGATCATGCAGGCGGCGAATCTTGAAAAGCTCGCCCAGCTCGTGGGATACCGGCACATTCCGATCAAATCCGAACGCACTCCGAAAAAGGACATCCTGAGCCCCTTCCGCGAGATGACCGAGGAGGAGCGGGCCATGCTGCTCTCGATCGTCGACAGCCTCTATGACCGTTTCCTCGAGATCGTCTGTGCAGCTCGCAAGAAAAATCGCGAGGAGATCGCCAAGCTCGCCGACGGCAGCATTTTCACGGCGACCCAGGCTCTGAAAAACGGGCTGATCGACGGGGTCGGATACCGGGAAGAAGCCTACGCCAAGGCGCTCGAGCTGGCAGGCCTGAAGAGCGGCAAACTGGTCAAGCGCAAGACGAAGAAGGGGCTGGCCGAGATCCTGTCCGAGCTGGCCGACGCGGGTTCCGGCATGCCGGGACTCTGGATGCGCTTCCAATCGATGATCGATGCCGACTCGACCCCCTCGCTCGAGTACCGCATGCAGCTCCCGGGAACGCGCTGACCTTTCAATGAGCTTTTTCCCGGCCCGAGAGGTCATCAGCAGGCACGGATGACACAGGATTTTTCACAGGCCTGTTCAAAGGCGATCTGCGACAACGGCAGATCGCCTTCTTCGTATCCCCTGGTTTCGGGCACAGAGGCGCATCGCGTTGTGCCTGACGACATGCAGATCTGCGCCATCACCAGCATCTGTGGATCGTCTTCTCCGATCCCTCGTGGGGTGGTGTCTTGGCGGTGAATTGACCTTCGTTTCCCGCGTCAACTCTGGCTGTCAGTAGATCGAGCGGCGGATGTGGCCATGGCCGAAGTCGGGGATGCGGCCAAGGGCTGAAATCAGGCTCTGAACGCACTTCTGGCATTTTCCGACATCATCATCCTGACAGATCTTGTTCGGATAGATCTGGTAGCTGGGCCGGTTCATCACCGGAGAGACATTCGGCATGATGACGTTCGCGCCCGCCTTCAGAGCTTTCTGGCGGCCAATGGGATCCACGGTTCCCATCGCGGTGGTAGCGGGCAGGAAGGCATCCGGCAGATACAGCCGGAGTAGGGCGAGGAACGTCAGGCAGTTCTCGAACAGGCCGGCGGGCTGATTCCCGAGGGGGGTCTGGGGGTGCGGAATGAAGGGACCGATTCCCACCATTTCGGGCCTGAGCCGTTCGAGATACTCGAGATCGCGGATCAGACCGGGGCCATCCTGCCCGGGCAGGCCAATGAGAATGCCGGAACCGACCTGGTAGCCAAGCTCTTTCAGATCCATGAGGGCCTGGTGGCGTTCATGCCATTTCGAGTCGCGATGGAACCGCTCGTACAACGTCTGACTGCTCGTTTCGATGCGCAGCAGATACCGATCGGCCCCGGCAGCGCGGAACGCGGCATACTCTTCGCGAGACCATTCCCCAATCGAGAGGGTGACGGCCATATCGAGTCTGCTCTTGATCGATTCGATGATATGGCAGATGTCTTCGACACGATAGGCGCGATCCTCGCCAGACTGCAGGACCAGAGAGCGGTATCCCAGGGCGTGGGCGTGGGAGGCCGTTTCGAGCACCTCGTCATGCGTCATGCGATACCGGGAGATTTCCGGGTTATGACAGGAGATACCGCAGTAATCGCACTGGCAGCGGCAATAGTTGCTGAATTCAATAATACCGCGTATATAGACATGGTCGCCGACCGTCTCGCGGCGTACGCGATCGGCGGCGGCATAGAGTTCGGGCCGCGCATCGTCGAAGGCAGGCGAGAACAGGTGGCGGGCGAGGTCGTCGGAAATTCTCTCGCGGTTTACGAGGGCGGCGATCAGTCCGGTGTTGTCGATGGTGGCGGCTTGCACGCGGGTGTTCCCTTTCGATGCTTGTCTCGGAAGTTTGTGAAATTATACACATTCCGATCCCGCGTGTCCAGGCACGCCAAATCGGGAAATAATTTTTGTCAGAAGATTGCGGTTTTTCGCAGGGCTGTTATAATTAGTCGCAAGGGGTGAAGGGTACACCCCGGGTTTCACGGTTTTATGGCCTTTCGGGTAAGGGTTGTAGTTTGTAGGGTTCGTTCAGGGTAAAGGTTGTGGGTAGTCCTCAAGCAGGTATCGGGAATCTATTTTCAGGAGCAGGTTTATGAGGAACAGTACTCTCAGGTTGCTGAGCAAGGTCATGTGCCTTGTTCTCATCGCCAGCTTCGTTCTCGAAGCTCCTCTGTTCGCGGCCTTCGACGCCATCAAGGTGAACGTCGGTGGTCAGCAGGTTCAGGTGACGCCCGGTCAGTGGGTTTCCGTCCGTCAGGGCTCACAGCTCGTTCACTATAATGTCCGCTATGTGAACGGTCAGCCCGTCGCTCTCGAGATGAGCCAGTATGTGAAGATGGTGTTTGGTGGTGAAACCGCCGCCACTGCCGCTACGGCCGGTCAGACCTCTGCCGCCGCCAGCACCGCGGGCAAGACCTCGGTTTCCACCCCCTCCACGACCTCCAGCACCGTGAGCGGCCAGGTTGCCAAGCCGGTCACCACGACTCCGGCCGCGGGGAACGTCGGCACCGTCGCCCAGGCTCCAGCCGCCCCGTCGACGAACGCAGCCCAGGCTCCCACGGTCGCCAAGGCTGACTCCGCCGTCGCCGCCCAGAGCGGTGCCAAAACCGGCGGCAGCTGGATCAAGGACGAGCTGAACAGCTACGGTCAGAAGATCAAAGACAGCTTCAACTCTGGCAAGACCAGCGGCCAGGAGTTCGGCACCAAGACCGTCGATACCGTCAAGGACGGCGCCGGCAAGGTCGGAACGGCCGTGAAGACCGGTGGTTCCAAGATCGGCGATCTGCTCCGCAGCGCCAAAGAACGCGTTTCCAAGATCTTCCACAAGAACACCCCCGCCACCTCCGGCAAGGGCAGTGCTGATTCCGCCCAGAGCGGTCAGTCCGGTCAGACCGGCCAGAGCGGTCAGTCCGGCCAGAGCGGCCAGTCCGGCCAGAGCGGTCAGTCCGGCCAGGCTTCCGAGCAGGCTGGTCAGAGCGGTCAGTCCGGTCAGTCCGGTCAGAGCGGTCAGTCCGGCCAGGCTTCCGAGCAGTCCGGTCAGTCCGGTCAGAGCGGCCAGTCCGGCCAGGCTTCTGAGCAGGCTGGTCAGAGCGGTCAGTCTTCCGAGCAGACCGGTCAGGCTGCCCAGACGGGCAAGGCCGACAAGCCCGGCATGAAGGAAGTCGCCTCCAGCAAGTTCAAGGCCGGTTATGAAACCGGTAAGGCCATGGTCGGCCAGGGCGTCCAGAACGTGAAGGACAGCCTCAAGTCCGGCTTCAGCGCCAAGAATCTCCTCGTCACCGCCGGTATCACCGTGGGTGTCGATCTCGCGACCCAGATCATCCGGGGTGAAAAGCCCAGCCTGAAGAAGGCTGTGAAGGTTGTTGCGTCGGCCGAGTTTGCCGGTGGCGTCGCCGGTTCCGTCATGGGTGCCGCGGCTGGCTCCTTCTTCGTGCCCTTCCTCACCGCCGTTCCGGTTGTCGGTGGCTTCCTCTCCGCTCTCGCTCCGACCTTCGGTTCCGTGGTCGGCGGTTCGGTCGGCTCCTACCTCGCCGGCGATCTGAAGAACGGCCGCTTCTCGCTCGCGCAGGCCTTCAAGCAGATCGACTGGATCGGTGTGGCCGGTCAGTCCGTCGGTTCGACCCTCGGTGCCATGCTCGGCTCGGCGATCTTCCCGCCCTTCGGAACGATCATCGGCGGTATGGTCGGTGGCTTTGTCGGGAACTGGGCTGCCAAGAAAATCGCCGGTCTGTTCGGTCACAAGACTGACAACTACGGCTCCATCGCGATGCCCGTCGGCACCAACCCGATCGGCAGCGAGAGCCAGGTCGGCGGCAGCGTGACTATCGGCGGTGTCGCCGGTGGCGCCGAGATCCCGGTCAGCGGCGATCAGGGTGCGGCTCAGGTCACGATCTCCGGTGATGCCGAGAGCGTCGGAACCTATGCCTCCGAAGTCCAGCTCGCCTATGCCAAGTATCAGGAACTCTATCGCCTCTACAACGAGATGCTCGCTCAGGGCCGCCAGGAAGACGCCGTGAAGGTCGCTTCCGAAATGAACAAGGCCAAGGGTGAGTACGAAGCCCTCAAGGCCAACTCCAGCAAGTAAGTCCCGATCCAAGACCTGTAAACCCCCCGGGGGCTACCCCGGGGGGTTTTTCTTGGAACCCCGTTCCGCCCCACCTCGTCCGCAAATAGCAAGGAGTCCGCCGTGGAAATCATCTTGTCCCGCTCCGTCATCCGATCTTACCGTCCGGACGACGCCAAATCCCTCGCGCATCATGCCAACAACCGGAAGATCTGGCTCAACCTGCGCGACCGGTTTCCCCACCCGTACACGGTCGAGGATGCCATCGAGTTCATCGAGAAGGCCACGCATTCCACCCCGGAAACGATGTTCGCGATCTGTGTCGATGGCGAAGCCGCCGGCGGGATCGGATTCACCCTGCACACTCATGAGCAGCGTCTGACCGCCGAACTTGGCTACTGGCTGGGAGAACGGTTCTGGGGCCGAGGAATCATGACCGAGGCGGTGGCGGCACTGACAGCATACGCCCTGAAAAGGCATGGGCTGATCCGGTTCTATGCGATGCCCTATGCAACAAACGCCGGATCGGTCAGGGTTCTTGAAAAAGCGGGGTATATCTTTGAAGGTCGCCTGCAGAAAAACGTCATAAAGGACAGCAGGATTCTCGATCAGCTCATGTACGCAAAACTTGCCGAAACAGCGGGTGAGCCGCCTCAGTAATGGTTCAGCACATCGTTTGTGTTTCGCCAACGGGGATCGAGCGCCGCTTCGACAGCCTCCCGGATCGTGACGAGGAGCCGCTGGTGGTGCACAACCGGCTCGGTCATGCCATCGGGAATGAGACCGATCTTGATCTCGACCGCAATCTGCCCCTCGCTCAGATCGGCAATGCGCAGATCCTCCACAGCCTCCGAGAGGAGGCGCGTGCTCCCGCTCGCATCGGCCCGCTCGAGACGCTTTCCGTCCATCTGATAGGTGACCCGTTTCGAGGACGTTCCTTCGGGAACCAGCATCGTCCATCCCGAACCGGCTGGCTGAAATGATCGCTTCACGACCGGCTTGCGGTCAGCCCCCGAACCGGCCATGACGAGCGTAGCACGAGAATTGGAAATATCTCGTTCCAGGGCCTTCAGAATGATCTCGGCCATATCTTTCGCAGCCCCCTTTGCCGTCGCGAGACCGGCGGCATGCCGGGCACCAAGCAGCACCTTGAACGCCCCGAAAATGATCAGCCCCGTGATCAGGGACGCCATGAGCAGTTCGACGATCGTGATCCCGCGCTTTTCACGGCAGTACATCAGGGTTTCACCATCAGAAACACGATCTCTTCCTTCTTGACGGATCCGTCAGCCCCCGTCCAACGGACGGGGGCGCGGAACTCGAGGACAGCGCTGTTTCCTGGCGTGAAACGGATCTCGGGATCGAGCCGGAAATCCTTGTATTTCGTCTGCACTTCCATGACCTTCTGGATGGTTGCGGGATACCCACCTTCCATCCGAACGAACTCCTCGCTCTTCGTCGGGTTGAGGGCCGCGAGCTCCTTGAAGGGCCGGCTCGTGATCTCAGAACGAAACGAGTCGAGAATCTTCCGGGCCATCGACAATTTTGTCGAGTCGATTTCCTTCGTCGCCCCGATTGATATCGCCCGATATATCGGGATCGCGGCCAGAAGGAACACGACCGTGGCGATGAGCACTTCGAGCAGCGACAGGCCAGACAGGCCGCGCAGCCGGTTCCCCCCTGTGAATGGCCGGGAAGAAGCTCGTGGAAGTAAGTCCATCGTGTGAGATTGTTCAATTGCGCTTTGCATATTCGAACCTGGCCCAGCGTTTTCCGAGAGTGACAATATACCGTTCCGGATCATATTTGCCAACATCTCTCTGGACCGACAGCGGGGTGACGCGGCATGCGGCGCTGTTGTAAAATACTTCGACACTGTGGGCCGCATCGCGCCGGAACTCGTTTGTCACGAGGTTTCCGTCGATGACGAGCGGGTTTCCCGCCTGGTTCTGCAGCGAATAATTCGAGAAGCAGCTTGCCTGGATTTTCGTGCATGGCGGATCGACAAGAATCGCCCCCCGCCGGGCAATCATGGAAAAAACGGCCCGTCCGACGCGCTCGACGTTCGCCGAAAGGCTGATATTGTCGCGAACGACGAGGATGCCTTTGCCTGAAACACGCAGGGTCTCGGAGATCGTGAGATCCCCGATGATGTATGTAACGCCGGAGCAGTCGAAAGAGCCGTCGGGAGCCATCCGGCCGCCATCGGCCACGGGCACTTTCAGGTCATCCCAGAACTGCTCCTCGTTCTCGTAAAAGTGCGTGGCCTTCTTGGCATACTGGAGGAGGCTGTACAGATTGGGAGGCATGCACTCCCATTTTCCCGGACTCCAGTCGCCGGGCGCCGCGTAGGCGGGCTTGCCCTGGAGGCCGAAATCCGCTTTCAGATTTTTGTAATAGATCTCGATCTTCGTGATGTCACGGGGGGTACCCGCCTGGCCATAGGGCTGCACATTGATCAGGATGTTCGCATACCTCGAGTCAAGCTGGGCCTCGGCCCGCAACCCCAGTGGATACTCAAAGTGCCCTTTTCCAAACAGCAGGGTCGGAGCGCTGATGGCATCGCAGAACGAAAGAATGGTGAGCATGGATTTCACGCCCGAACGCAGCAGAGGCGGGTTGCAGAGATCGGTGTTTCGCAGAACGGGGAAGTCGATCTCGTGCATCCGGTCAGGATTCGTGGCCCGGGAGGTCCATTGAAGCGTCGGAACGATATTGAACCGGGGCTTCGTCGCCGCGAACTCATCCATCGCCATTGCATTGAATTCCGTCAGGGTCGGTTCATCGACGGTGCCGAGGAACGTGTTGATGGTCATCGCCCCATTCGAGTTGATGCGAAGCTGACCGGGCACCTGGCAGAGGGAATCGGCCGACGGGTCATCGCCTCCTGTGCCCGACATGCCGGTGCAGCTCTTGTATTCGCCGTCCGGAAGGTTGTGGATGCAGATCGTCGCAATCCCCCCATTCCAGTCGATGGGGGATTCGATGGCCCCACCCTCCCCGGGATACTTGTCGGATGCCTGCTCGAACAACAGGTTCGAATTGGCGACGAAGAATGAATACTCGGGCGCGGGAGGTTGTATATCAGACACTTTATATTCCCGATCAGCCACGAGGGTGCGACTGATCACCGGTCCACCCTGCCCCTGGGGCCGGAACGTCACGTCGGCGGTGAACCGGAGGATACCACCCTTCTCGACGACCTTCGGGGCCCTTGATGGACCGAAGGCCTCCTTGTCGATCATCCCTTTCAGCACCCCGGGTACGGCATTGTAAGCCTTCCGGATGCTCTCCTGAAGAATGTCTGCTTCCCACGTGATAGCGTGAAGATCGGCATCTGGTGTTTGGGGCATCATGAGGCGCCGGATCGCGTCGAGGGAAAACACCGGCTCGTCTCCGATATCAATGTAATCCTTCATAACCTGGTTGATATCGACCATCTTGGTCTCGTCCATGTCGATGATCAGGGGGATTTTCACCTTGATCCGGATGCTGAGCGTGTAATCGTTCACCTTGGTCACCCGAACAAACCGGTCCTCGGCAAAATCCTCGCCAATCGATGGCCGGAGCTTGATCAATTCTTCATCCTGGGTCTGAAAGTTCGGCAGGTTCACCTTGACCCCGAGCGAGCCAATCAGATCCTCGACACGCCCGGCATTTTTCGCGGAATCATCGAAATCATCGAGAAACGCCGCCGTTTCGCCATTCGTCGGGCGGGGCATGATCGAGACTCCGGGAACCGCGTATCCCGGCCTTTTCGAAGTGAACGCAGCGGCAGAGAGGACCTCGCATTTCAGTCCGAGTGTGACCCGGTCGGGGCCGCCCAACTCCGCGAGCATGTTCGCGATCGGCGCCAGGGCCGGCGTCGTCAGATCGAAGGACGGGAGAGGATTTGCGGCATAGGGAGAGAGGTTCAGGGGGGAGTTCTGCCCTGTGGCATCGCTCATTTTTCCGTTGGTGATCTCGGCCGGATACCGGAAATACTGATAGATATTCGGGTCCGACTTCTCATTCATCCGGTCCTTCACGTATCTCAGGACCAGCTCAATCGAAGCCTCGGCGAGCGCCTCAGCCTTCTTCTCATTGCTGGCGAAACGCGTGAGATAATGCCTCGAGGTGTTCGTCCGAAAGAAGGAGATGACGATGATGAGCAGAATGCCGATGACGCCTATCACGACAAGATAGGCGGATCCGGCCACGGCAGGCCGGGTGCAGCGCTCAGCTTTTCCGGTCATTGAAATACGCCTCGAATTCACCGATCCGCTCCCGCACATCTGCTTCGACCCGTTCACGATCGGCAGATGAAGTGGCGCGCATGTTCTTCATGTCCCGTTCGACGATCCGGTCCAAGGCCGCACGATCGTTGGCAGCCTTGAGATGTTCGCTCATATACTCGGCATAATCCGCCGCCTGACTCGATTTTTCCAGGCCGAGCACGCCGAGATCGTTGTCGCGTTGCAAATCGCCTTGGCTCTTGAGGAGGTTGGCGAACAGCATCTTGTCCTTCATGCGGGCGGCCGCCTGGAGCATATAATCGTAGATGAGATATTTCGATACGGCCGAAGCATCCGGGTCATCGAGGGCTCTGTCGAACGCCCTCAGCGCCCCCTGGAAGTCGCTCGCCTCAAGCAGACGGATTCCTTCCTTCATATCGGGAAGCAGCCGCAGGCGGTAGACCTCGCGGGTTTTTCCGGTCAGATTCTCATCGTTGAGCTTTTCCCGCATCCAGGACTCGGAAGCATCGAGCACCTTCCGCCGATGTTCTCGGATCCGGCTCGCCTTTTCCTCGAGCTGGGCAGCCGTGTCGGGGGTCAGACGCACAGGGGGAAGATCAGGCTGCTCGCCCGTCATCTCGAGCGGGGACAGCCCATTCGTTCCCGCTTTCCCGTTTACAGCACCGGGAACCGCGCCCGGCGTCGTGGGCAGGCTCGATCCCATCTGGGTGCTTGTCCCCGTGTTCCGGCCGCCGGATGTTGTGGGTGTGGTTTGTTTCTCCCGGCTTGCCCCCCGGGTGGTCGCCTGCTCTTCTCCCCCGCTGGGAGACGCAACATGGGGGCGGGCCGGCTTGGATCTGAGATACAACAGGAATAACGAGAACAGGCAGATCGACACAACCAGAGCAACGATGGCAACCCGCTGGTTATCCACGATATATCCCTCTGCTCTTCACTTCGCTTTTGCTGAATATCTCATCTTGTTCCAGAATGAAGACGCTGGACGTCGCCACAGGGTTCCCGGAATTCCCTCACTCCAGCGTTCCCCGGGATTATAATAACATGAATTGCCGTCCCCGTGGCATAGGCCATAGATCGTGAAAAGGCTCCGGGAGCAACATCTTCGTCGGAAAGGGTTTTCCGCGAACCACGGAATATGGGGTTTCGGTCCGCAAGAGAATCTGCTACTATTTTCCTCCGGAGACATTCCGGCGGTGCTGATGGCCGCGATAATTCCCCGATGAAAGGACCTTCTCATGATCAGCAAGAAAATGGCTAAAGTCATCAATGAACAGATCACCAAGGAGCTGTTTTCGGGATATCTGTATCTCTCGATGGCTTCCTACTTCGAAGTCGAGAATCTTCCCGGAATGGCCAACTGGATGCGCGTTCAGGCTCAGGAAGAGACAGCGCATGCGATGATTTTCTTCAACTACATGGCCGACCATGGTGAGCGGGCTCTGATGGGAGCCATCGCCGCCCCCGAGACAGGGTTCAAGTCGGTTCTCGACGTGTTCGAGAAGACGCTTGCCCATGAAAAGACCGTGACGGCCTCGATCTACAAGCTGCTCGACCAGGCAGTCGCCGATCATGACTACGCAACCCAGAACTTCCTCCAGTGGTTCGTCAAGGAGCAGGTCGAAGAGGAAAAGAATGCTGACATGCTCATCGGCCAGATAAAGCGCATCGGAAAAAGCGAAGACGGCCTGTTCATGCTCGACCGGCAGCTCGCAACCCGCGTCTTCACGATGCCGATCCCGCTTGCCGGGGGTGCGGCGTAATCCTTCCGCTGCTGGGCCACTCTCAGAAAGACACCGACAGACACTCGCGGATATCCATGGGCAGGCGCAACCTACGAGTTGCGCCTGTTTTCATCTCGCGAGTCTACCATCCTGGTATATTGCATGGGGCGCATTCCGGATGCTATGCTGCCCCATCCCACGCCACAGCGACGGCCAAACCAGAAGAAAGAGGTACCACATGCGGCAGACAGAGGATATGAAAGCGGGCGGCTCATCGCCAGCTTCTGGGAAACCCCGGGGCTTCTTTGATCACATTCTCGCGACGAAATCCGTCAAGGAAATCTCAGCACATCTCGAGGAAAATCCCCATGGTTCGGGGCTTCGACGTACCCTCACCGCCTGGGACCTCACCCTGCTGGGTGTCGGTGCCATCATCGGGGCCGGAATTCTGTCGACGCTTGGCACCGGACTGGCCGGCGGTTTCGACTCGGCATACGGCGTCACCCGACCGGCGGCTGGCCCCGCCCTTGTCATCAGTTTCATTCTCACCGCGGTCGCCTGCGGCTTCACGGCGCTTTGTTACGCGGAAATGGCCTCGATGATCCCCGTCTCCGGCTCGGCCTATACGTATGCCTATGCAACGCTCGGCGAGCTGTGCGCCTGGATCATCGGCTGGGACCTGCTCCTGGAATACGCAGTTTCGAACGTCGCCATCGCCATTTCGTGGGGTGGCTACGCGAACAATCTCCTTCAGGGATTCGGCCTGCACATTCCCACCTGGCTCACCATCGACATCCGATCGATGCTGCTTCCGACGAAGGAGTGGCTGGCGGCCCATCCGGGCTTTTCCTTCGCCGACAAGATCGCGATGCTGCCCGATTGCCTGAGCGGCAAGATCAACGGCGCCGACGTCTTCGCCAATTGGGCGACACTTCAGACTGCGCCGGTCATCGCCGGCATTCCCATCGGCATCAACCTTCTGCCGATGGTCATCACCATCATCATCACCCTGCTCTGCGTCTGGGGTATCAAGGAGTCGGTCCGCCTCAACAACGTCATGGTCGCAATCAAGGTCGGGCTTCTCCTGCTGGTCATCGCGATCGGCGCCTTCTACGTGAACCCCACCAACTACGTGCCCTTCGCCCCCAACGGCTGGGGCGGCATCCAGGCCGGGGCTGCCATCATCTTCTTCGCCTTCATCGGCTTCGATTCGGTCAGTACCACCGCCGAGGAGTGCCAGGACCCAGGCCGCGATCTTCCCCGGGGCATCATCGGCTCACTTGTTATATCTACAATTGTATATGTTGGAGTATGCCTTGTCATCAGCGGGATGATGCCCTACTCCGCGTATCACGGCATCAGCGATCCCGTCGCCCACGCATTTTCACACATCGGTATGACCAAAGTCGCTGGTATCGTCTCGATTGGTGCGGTCGCGGCCCTCAGCGGCGCTCTGCTCGTCTACCAGCTCGCCCAGCCCCGCATCTTCATGGTCATGAGCCGCGACGGGCTGTTGCCCGAATGGTTCTCGCGGGTCAGTCCCCGGTTCGGCACGCCGGCGAACGCCACATGGCTGACAGGCCTCCTCGTCGTTCTGCCCGCCGGGCTGCTCAATATCGACGAAGTGGTCGAGCTGACCAACATCGGCACGCTGTTCGCCTTCGTCATCGTCGCGATCGGCGTGATGATCCTGCGCGTCCGTGACCCGTATCACCCCAGGAAGTTCAAGGTTCCGATGGTCTGGGTGACGGCACCGCTCGGCATCCTGTTCTGCTTCTGGCTTGCCTGGGGCCTTCCGACCACTACCTGGATCCGTTTCTTCGTCTGGCTCGCCGTGGGCCTCTTCATTTATTTCTTCTACGGCTATGGACATGCCCGAAAACGGGCCGCGCTGGCGGAGGACGGAGTGGCATCGAACGCCTGACATGCTTCGAGGCGGGAATTCGACGATGAGCAGTGACGCCACCCCCGAAATCCAGAATCTGCTTGACCTGATGCAGACCTGTCGGTTCGATTCAGCAGAACTCACGGCCGGCATCGAGGCCCTTTCCCCGGAAGAACGGCGAAAGGCCCTGGTGTCGCTGTTCGACATGCTCAGGGAACGGAACACCCTGCTCGAGATCAACGAGGAGATCGGCCGGCAGCTTGAACTGGGCCCCCTGATCCAGGCGATCGTGTATCGGATCACGGAGGTTCTCGATGCAGACCGCAGCTCTCTCTTCCTGATCGACCACAAGACGCAGGAGCTCTGGTCGAAAGTCGCCCAGGGCATCGCCTTCTCGGAAATCCGATTTCCCGTGTCGGTCGGTATTGCCGGCTTGGTCGCCCGAACCGGAGAAACCCTGAACATTGAGGACGTCTACCAACACCCGCTGTTCAATCCGAGTATCGACAAGCAAACCGGATACCGCACCCGGACGATGCTGTGCATGCCGATCAACAATCGGGAGCAGCGGATCATCGGCGTCGTGCAGGTCATCAACAAACGGAACGGCGCATTCACGGCCGGCGACATTTCGCGACTCGGAACGCTCGGCCGGATGCTTTCTCTGCCCCTCGAGAACGCGATGCTCTACGAGAACGTAAAAACGTCTCAGCGGAAGATCGAGGCCCTGCTGAACGTTGCGAATGCACTCAGCAGCTCGATCGACCTGCGCGATCTGATTCAGGTGATCATGGCCAAGGCGACCGAGCTGCTCGCCGCCGACCGCTCGACCCTGTTTTTGATCGACCGCGAGACGGACGAACTCTGGTCGTCAGCCTCGTCGGGCGGCGAAATCAAGGAGATCCGGTTCCCGAAGCATCTGGGAATCGCGGGCCATGTCGCCACGACGGGTGACGTGCTGAACATTCCCGACGCCTACGAGTATCCCGGCTTCAACCGCGAGATCGACAGGAAAACGGGGTACCGCACCCGATCGATTCTCTGCATGCCGATCCGGGGCATCGATAACCAGACGATCGGCGTCACCCAGATCATCAACAAGAAGGCTGGCACCTTCGACCGAACCGACGAGGAGATGCTCGGTGCCTTCTCGGCGCAGGCGGCCGTTTCCCTGCAGAACGCCCAGCTCTACGAGCGCACGATGACGATGAAGAAATACCTCGAGGCGATCCTCAGTTCGCTCTCGAACGGGGTCGTGACGCTCGATCACAAACGGCGTATCGTCAAGATCAATCCGACGGCCTGCCGTATCATGGGCCTGGCGGACGAAGCCGCCGCCTCCGGCCGCGCCATCGACGCGGTCCTCGAGGCCCGGAACGCCCCCCTTCTCGCCCAGATCGGGCGGGTCTTCGAAACCAGCTCGCCACAATCCCTCTACGATGTCGATTACGTGCGCGCCGACGGGGAAAAACATTCTGTCAACTTTATTTCCGTTCCCCTCACCGACGACGCGGGCAAGTCTCTCGGCGTCGTGCTGGTGCTCGAGGATATCACGAAGGAGAAGCGGGTCAAATCGAATCTGACCCGCTATATGTCGAAGGATCTCGTCGACAAGCTGACCTCCGGAGCCGGCTCGATCGAACTGGGCGGAACGAAGCGGGAAGTCACGATCCTGTTTTCGGATATCAGAGGCTATACATCTCTCACCGAGAAGCTGGGCCCGAACGAGATCGTCGAGATGCTCAACGACTACTTCTCCCACATGGTCGACGCGATCTTCAAATACGACGGCGTGCTCGATAAGTTCATCGGGGATGCGATCATGGCCGTGTTCGGCGCCCCGGTCCCTCTGCCCGATCACGCGCTCCGCTCGGTGAATGCCGCTCTGGAGATGAAACGCGCCCTGGCCGAGTTCAATGCGTCCCGTATCGCCTCGGGAAAGGTTCCGATCAAGATCGGTATCGGCATCTCGACCGGCGAGGTGCTCTGCGGCAACATCGGCTCGAACAAGCGCATGGAATACACCGCGATCGGTGACGGGGTGAACCTCTCCTCGCGGCTGGAATCAGCCACGAAGCTGTATCGGGCCATGACGTTGCTTTCCGAGTTCACCCACGAGCAGGTCAAGGGCCACGTATTCACCCGCGAGCTGGATTTCATTCGGGTGAAGGGCAAGCAGAAGCCCGTCCGGATCTACGAACTGCTCGGGGAAGCCGGATGCCGGCTGGATGATCCGACAATGTATGCAGTCGACCATTTCATCAAGGGCCACACCCTGTTCTTCAAACGGGAGTATCGCTTCGCCCTCGCCGAGTTCGAGGAAGCTCTCCGCAAGCGCCCCGACGATCTCGCCTCGACCCTATATCTCAACCGGTGCCGCGCCTGCATTGAGAACCCCCCGCCCCCGACCTGGGACGGGGTATATGACCTCAAAGAAAAATAATACTTGATCGTATTATTTTCTGCCGATGTTTTTTGCCTCAAGCTCTTTCTGCCATGCTGCACACCGGGCCGCGATTTCCTCGCGCTGGGCACTGGTGAGGTCTGATCCGACCGCGTCGCGGACAGCGACATACTCGTGCTTCTGGTTTGAAGCAAGGGTCAGCCAGAAGTATGATTTGACGCAATCGTAGGGAACGCCCTTTCCGAGGGAGTACAACACTCCCAGGAGGTTCTGGCTCGGAGCATCTCCCTGCTCGGCAGCCTTGCGATACCACTTCGCTGCTTCCTCATAATCCTGCGAAACGCCCTCGCCCTTGGCATACAGAATCCCAAGTTGAACCTGGGCACTGATATCACCTTGCTCTGCCGCCTTCAGCCACCAGTTCATCGCAATTCTGTAATCATGCGGAACGCCATCCCCTCTGGCATAGGCAAATCCGAGCTGGCATTGAGCCACCATATCCCCTTGTTCAGCGAGTTTCATGACCAGATCCGTTCTCATTCTGTATCCTCCCTCCAAAAAATCTTTCTCCCATTATACCGCCCCTCTTCTCTTTCCCGTTCGAACAATTTTATTGGTTCTCTGAATTTGTGCTAATTTGGGCTTGACCAGACAAAAGATCCGTGATACTTTGTCTCTTACGCAAGAAGGACGTCGTCCTCACCTCGAGCCCAAGGCAAAGAGGTCTGAACCCGGGAAACCGGGAGAAGCCATGAAGGTGTAAGCATGGGACGGCAATGTCAACGTTGCCGTCCTATTTTATTTCTTTCGGGAGGTTGGGTTATCAAAGAGACCGTTCGTATCAACCGGATGATTCGCGTTCCGCAGGTGCGTCTGATCGATGACGCCGGCGAAATGGTCGGCGTGGTGCCGATTCAGGAAGCCCTGCGCATGACCGAAGAGCGCGGATACGACCTGGTGGAGGTCGCCTCGGGCGCCAATCCGCCGGTGTGCAGAATGATGGACTTCGGCCAGTTCAAGTATGAGATGACCAAGAAGGCCAAGGAAGCGAAGAAGAAGCAGAAGGTCATCAAGCTGAAGGAAGTCAAGGTTCGGCCGAAAACCGACGAGGGCGATCTGCAGACCAAGTGCAACCAGATTCGCCGGTTCCTCGAGGAAGGCGACAAGGTCAAGGTGTCAGTATTCTTCAAGGGCCGCGAACGCGCTCACATGGATGTCGGTTTCAAGGTCGTCGAGCGAATGAAGGAAATATTGTCGGAAGATGTCGGCATCGAGAAAGATGCGGCCATCGAAGGCAATACGATCACAATGATTCTCCAGCAGCCCAAAAAAAAGTAATCTACCCGCAGGAGGGAATCGTCATGCCCAAAATGAAGACCAACAGCGCAGCCAAGAAGCGATTCAAGGTCACAGGTTCCGGCCGCATCCGCCGCTTCGGCGCCTACGGCAGCCACATCCTGACCAAGAAATCCAGCAAGCGGAAGCGGAATTATCGCAAGTCAAAGCTCGTTCACTCCGGTGACGAGAAGGCCGTCAAGAAGATGCTTCCCTACGGCTGAACCCAGCCGCACAGCACCAGCGAATGAGCAGGAGGAAACACCATGCCACGTTCTAAAAGTTCAAGCAATTCCCGACGCAAGGAAAAAAAGGTATTTCGGCTGGCGAAAGGCTTCTGGGGTGGTCGTCGCAAGGTCAAGAAGACCGCGAAGGAAGCTGTTCTCAACGCCCTCTGGCATGCCTATAACCACCGCCGCGATCGCAAGCAGGATATGCGGTCTCTCTGGATCGTCCGCATCAACGCGGCCTGCCGCACCCATGAGATCAGCTACAGCCGCTTCATGGACGGCCTGAAGAAGTCCGGCATCGCCCTGAACCGCAAGGTCCTGGCCGAGATGGCCGTGAACGATCCCGAAGCCTTTAAGAGCGTCGTCTCCATGGCGAAGGCCAAGGCTGCCTGACCCATGCCTGGCGGCGCAATCATGCGCCGATGAGAAACCCCCGGGGAAACCCGGGGGTTTTTCGTCAGAATATGCTATACTTCCTCGGCTTTTTTCACCCCTCCGAGAAAGGATCCGTCGTCACCCCGTGAAGCGTCTCACGTCACCGCACAATCCGGTGTTCGCCTGGGCCAAACGCCTGATCGACCGGCCCGAGGCGGGCGAGGACGGCAGCCTGACCGTCCTTCTGGAAGGGGAAAAACTGGCTCGCGAAGCCCTGCGCTCGGGAGCCAGACTGCGCGGCCTGTTCGTCGTCGAGGGACACGAGAGTCCCTGGCGGGATCACGAGGCGCTCCTCCACCTGGTGCCCCCCGAACTGATGAAGAAACTCTCGGGAATCGGCTCCCCGGCCCCGATCGCCGCCGCCGTCTCCCTGCCCCCCGCGCCGCCTCTTTCCGAGACGCTCGCCAGAGCGAACACTCTCATCGTGCTCGACCGGGTGCAGGATCCCGGCAACGTCGGCACCATCATGCGCTCCAGTGAGGCACTCGGGGCCGATGCCCTGATCCTGCTGCGCGGCAGCTGCTCGCGGGGCAATGCGAAAGTACTGCGCGCGGCGATGGGCTCGGCGTTCCGCCTTCCCCTGCATCTGGCCCCGGATCCCACAGCCCTGCTGGCCGATCTCAGAACAGCGGGCTTCGTTCCGCTGGCAACGGCCATGGGCGGACGGGCGGTCTGGGACAGGCCTCTTCCCCCCAAATGCGCCCTGCTGTTCGGCGCCGAAGGCAGCGGCCTCGATCCCACCCTGGCAGCGGCCTGTCGCGACACCATCCGGATCCCCATGCAGGGCCCCGTCGAGTCGCTCAATGTGGCGGCCTCGGTCGCCATCTGCCTCTATGAGCGTCTCCGCACCATCACCCGTAACGACTCGTCCGCGCTCCGCGCGTGACAGACCAAGGAGAGATCATGACCGAAACCCACGACACGATCTGGCAGCAGTTCGAAGCCGAGAAAGCCACGGCAGCAGGCACGAAGGAGCTGGAAACCCTTCGGGTCAAGTATCTGGGCAAGAAGGGCCTCGTGACCGAGCTCCTCAAGGGCCTCGGCAAACTCCCGGCCGAGGAGCGCAAGGCGGCCGGCGAGCGCATCAACGCCCTCAAGAACCGCATCGCCGAGGTTCTCGATGCCGATCTTTCGAAGGTCCAGGCAGCTGAGGAGGAGGCGCGCGTCAAATCCGAGCGACCCGACCCCACCCTGCCCGGCACGCTACCCAGGCCCGGCACGATCCACCCCGTCACGCAAGTGGCTCTCGAAGTCACCCGCATCTTCCAGTCGATGGGCTTTTTCATGGCCGACGGCCCCGAGATCGAGGACGAATACTATAATTTCGAGGCGCTGAACGTGCCGAAACACCACCCGGCGCGCGACATGCAGGACACCTTTTACCTCGAAAACGGCCAGGTGCTGCGCACGCAGACCTCGCCGGTCCAGATTCGTGTCATGGAGACGATGCAGCCCCCGCTGAAGATGATCGGACTCGGCAAGGTGTTCCGCAAGGACAGCGATATCACGCACTCGCCGATGTTCACCCAGATGGAAGGCCTTGTCGTTGACGAGAACGTTTCGCTGGCCGACCTGAAGGGCACGCTGAACATGTTCACCGAGGCGATGTTCGGCAAGCGTCCGACCCGGTTTCGGCCCAGCTTCTTCCCCTTCACCGAGCCTTCCGCCGAGATGGACATCCAGTGCGTCTTCTGCTCGGGAAAGGGCTGCAAGGTGTGCAAGGGAAGCGGCTGGATGGAGGTTCTCGGCTGCGGCATGGTCAACCCGCGCGTGTTCGAGGCCGTGAAATACGATACCGAGAAGTATACCGGTTTCGCGTTCGGCATGGGCATCGAGCGCATCGCCATGCAGCGGTACGGCATCAACGACATCCGGCTCCTGTACGGTTCTGATATCCGCTTCCTGCGCCAATTCTGAGGAGAAACCCATGAAGATTCTGTTGAGCTGGCTTCGTGATTACATCGATATTCAGGTCACTCCCGAGCAGATCGCCGACGCCCTGCAGATGGCCGGCATCGAAGTCGAGTCGATCCATCAGCCCGGGAAGGGCCTTTCCAAGGTCGTCGTCGGCCAGATTCTCACCCGCGGCCCCCATCCCAATGCCGATAAACTGTCGATCTGCACCGTGAACGTCGGAGCGGCTGATCCGCTGAAAATCGTCTGCGGCGCCCCGAACTGCGACGCCGGCAACAAGGTGCCCGTCGCAATGATCGGCGCCTCGCTTCCCACCGGCTTTGAGATCAGGAAGGCGAAGATCCGGGGCGAGGAGTCGTTCGGTATGATGTGCAGCCGGCGCGAGCTCGGTATCAGCGACGAGCACGAGGGGCTCTGGCTCCTCCCGCCGGAAGCAAATATCGGCGAAGATATTGTGAAGGCCGCCGGCATGGATGATGTGATCTTCGAGATCAGCATCACCCCGAACCGCGGCGACGCGCTTTCTCATCTCGGCATCGCCCGCGAGCTCTCGGCAATCTTCAACCTGCCGCTCCATCGCGAGGGCCTTGCCGGCCACGCCGGGGAAGGCGACGTCTCGTCCCAGACCAGCGTCACGATCGAGGCCCCCGACCTGTGCCCCCGGTACGGCGCGCGCATCGTCCGAAACGTCAGGGTCGGCCCCAGCCCCCGCTGGATGAAGGACCGTCTCGAGAAGGTCGGCCTGCGGGCGATCAACAATGTCGTGGATGTCACAAATTATATATTGATGGATATTGGTCATCCGATGCACGCGTTCGACCTTGACCGGCTCGAGGAGAACCGGATCGTCGTGCGACGCGCTTCCGAGGGCGAGAAGATCCGCACCCTCGATGGGACCGACCGCAAACTGACCTCCGAAATGCTCGTCATCGCCGATGCGGCCCAGCCGGTAGCGATAGCGGGTGTCATGGGCGGCTTCAACACGATGGTCACCGACG
Source organism: Candidatus Ozemibacteraceae bacterium (assembly GCA_036567845.1). Classification (GTDB taxonomy): domain Bacteria; phylum Muiribacteriota; class Ozemobacteria; order Ozemobacterales; family Ozemobacteraceae; genus MWAR01. The sequence goes on from DATCTT010000376.1 coordinate 32,629, forward strand.
CGACATCGAGCATCCTGCTCGAGGCGGCCGTGTTCGATCCGATCAGCGTCCGGAAGACCTCGAAGCAGCTCGCCCTGATGTCCGACTCGTCATACCGGTTCGAGCGCGGCACGAACATTGACAACGTGCCGATCGCCCTCAACGAGGCGGCACGCCTTCTGGGCGAGATCGCCGGCGGCAAGGCCGCGGCAGGTATCGTCGATGCCTACCCCGCCCCCGCCCCCCTGAAACGGCTCATGCTGCGCACACGGCGTACCTGCCGCCTCATCGGGGTCGACCTGAAGCCGCAGCAGATCGAAACCCTGCTCCTGCGCCTCAAGTTCGAGGTGACGCGCGAAGGCGAGACGCTGTGGGTCGGCGTGCCGCCCTACCGGCACGACATCGAGCAGGAGGCCGACCTGATCGAAGAGGTCGCCCGCCTCTACGGCTACAACAACATCCCGGCGAAGCTGCCCGCGATTTCGGCCGCGCCACGTCTGGAAACCCCGCTTCAGGCCCTGACAAAACGCATCCGCGACCATCTCACCAGCCTCGGCCTGCATGAAACGATGACCTACAGCTTCATCCCGGCCGCCACGCCGGCCGAATTGGCCGAAGGCGAGCCCCTGAAACTCCAGAATCCGCTTTCCGAAGAACTGGCCGTGATGCGCACCGGTCTCCTGTCCGGCATGATCGATGCGGTCAAACGCAACGTGATGGCCGATGAGTATGACCTGCCGCTGTTCGAGATGGGCCGTGTCTTCCACCGCGGTGCCGGCGGCCTGTCGCAGGAGTTCGACCGGCTCTGCATCGGCCTGTGCGGCTCCGCCAACGCCTCCGACTGGCACCGCAGCCGTGAACCGAATGACCTCTACCGGCTCAAGGGGCTGGTCACCACGATCGGCCACCTCGCCGGCCAGCAGATCCAGTTCAAGCCCGGCACTTCGCCCGCCCTGCATCCTTCCTGCCAGTTCCAGGTGCTCGTCGGCAACAAGCCTGCTGGCATTCTCGGCCAGATTAATCCCAAATGGCTCGACAACCGCAAGCTGCCACGGGAGATCTTCTTCGCCGAGATCGACATCGGCCTGATCGCTTCCCTGCCTCGTCCGATGCCCCGATTCAAGGCGATTCCCGAGTTCCCGGCCATCCGTCGCGACCTCGCCCTGCTGCTTCCCGTAACGATACAGCACGACCAGGTGATCGGCATCGTGAAGGCGGAAGCGGGTCCCCTGCTCGAAGACGTGCGCCTGTTCGACGTGTATCAGGGAAAAGGCCTCGAGCCGGGCCGCCGCTCCCTCGCTTTTTCGTTGACATTCCGCTCGCCCGAGCGCACTCTTACAGAAGAGGATGTTCAACCCCGCATCGACGCCGTCGTCGCAAAAATAGGCCGGGACCTCGATGGCCGCCTGCGAGACAAGTGACAGACACGTGCACGGCGTCCAGGGAGGATCGTCATGAGCGAACTGTATCAGATATGTCTCGATCAGGCCGTCGCGCAATTTATTGCCCTTGCTATCATCGGCCTGGTCTCCGGCGCCTGGGTCTACCGTCTCTGGTCCAACGCCCAACTCGCCCATGTAAAGCTAACGTTCGGAGAAAATCTGCAGATCTATATCTTCGGGGCTGCAGCCCTGATCGTCGCCATGATCATGTTCGGGTATATCGCCTTCCCCGGGAATGCGGACGCTCTCATGGAGGCCCTCGGACTCAAGTATCCCCTGATGACGCTCACGCATTTTGTCCAGAGAGGTATGCTCTGGTTTGTGCGGCTCATGATGTGAGCCTGGTCGACCTACACCGCCGGCTGACGGATGACAATCCGCAGCCGGCGGTTTCCGTTCAAGGAAGCAGCAAAACGCATATGGAGGATGGTATGAGACGCATTCCGCTGATTCTTCTCCTGATCCTTGGGCTGGTCATCAGCCTCGGACGCCCCCTGTGGGCCGACGGGATGATCATCCCGTTCGACCCGGAGGATCCCCGTCGTGAGCGGGTCATCTTCCGGCCACCGATGCCCGAGCAAAACTTCACCGTCCCGATGTCGGTTACGCGGCACCACGTGAGCGTCGAGATCAAGGATATCGCAGCGACGACGAAAGTCGACCAGGCGTTCTACAATCACGAGAACCGGGTCGTCGAGGGGCTGTATATCTTTCCGCTTCCGATCGGGGCCTCGATCAGCGGCTTCGCGATGGACATCGAGGGCAGGATGACGAAGGGCGAGCTGCTCGACTCGGACAAAGCACGTTCTATCTATGAGAATATCGTTCGCCAGATGCGTGACCCGGGTCTGCTGGAATTTTTCGGGACCGGGCTGTTCAAGACCCGCATTTACCCGATCGAGCCCTTGAAGGAAAAGCAGGTGAAGATCGAGTATCAGGAAGCCCTGCGCGCAGAAGGGAATCTCGTGCGGTACGTGTATCCGCTGAACATCGAGCGGTTCTCGCAGGAGCCGATGAAGGACGTCTCGATTGAGATCAAGCTGACCTCGAAGACGCCGATCACGACGATCTACTCCCCCACCCACCCAATTTCGGTGAAGAAGAACGGGGATTACGCCGCGACGATCGGGTTCGAGGCCGACACCATCCGGCCCGACAAGGACTTCGTGCTCTACTACGCGCTTTCCCAGAAGGATCTGTCGATGTCGTTTCTGGCCAACCGGCCCGATCCGAGCGAGGACGGCAGTTTCATGGTCATGCTCGCCCCGCGCAGCGAGCTGCAGCAGGCGGCGATGCCGGCGATCGACGTGGCGCTCGTGCTCGACACCTCGGGGAGCATGGCCGGCCCCAAGATGGACCAGGCCCGCAAGGCGCTCGAATTCTGCGTGAACGCGCTCAAGAAAGGCGACCGGTTCAATCTGATCAATTTCTCGACGGACGTCGACGGGTACAAGAATGAGTTGCTCGAGATGGACGACAAGACCCGCGCCGGGGCGCTCGAGTATATCAAGCGGCTCGAGCCGGTCGGCGGCACGAATATATCCGATGCTCTCTTGAAAGCGATCCGCCAGCTCGAGGAGAAGAAGAGCGACCGCCCGTCGTTCATCGTCTTCGTTACCGACGGCAAGCCGACGGCCGGCCTGACCGAGCCCGAGGAGATCATCCGCGAGATCAAGTCGGCGAATGACAAGCGCATCCGCATCTTCACGTTCGGGGTCGGCGACCAGCTCAACGCCCCGTTGCTCGACCGGCTGGCCGACGAGCATGGCGGCGCCTCGGATTACGTTTCGGAGAGCGAAGACATCGAGGCGAAGGTCTCCGGCCTCTTCTCGAAGCTCACACATCCGGTCATGACCGACGTGAGCCTGATGATCCGGAACGTCGACGTCTCCCAGATGTATCCGCAGCGGATTCCCGACATCTTCAAGGGAAGCACCGTTACGGTTCTCGGCCGGTATCGCGGCCCCGGTGACGCGCTCGTGACCCTGACCGGCAGCATCGACGGCAAGCCCGTCAAGCTCGACTACGAGGCCTCCTTCCCCGAACGGGAAACCGAGAACGGCTTCGTCTCGCGCATCTGGGCCACCCGCAAGATCGGGTTCCTGCTCGACCAGATCCGCAAGAGCGGCGCCGACGAGGAGCTCAAGAACGAGATCGTGACGCTTGCCAAGAGATACGGCATTCTCACCCCCTATACCTCGTATCTCGTCGTCGAAGACAAGGAGCTGCCCGGCCCGAATCTGCGCCGCGTCATGGCCCCACCGCCCTCCGCCGGCGAGCCCGGCCCCTTCCTCGAGGAGGCCAAGGCCAGGTTTGACGGCCTCAGCAGCGCCCAGGAAGGCGCAGACGCCGTGTCGGCGGCCCGGGAGATGAACGTGATGAAATCCGCCGAGGCGCCGGTTCCCTCCCCATCGGTTGGCGGTTCGTCTGGACGCGGGTTCAGCAGTCCGGCTTCCCGCCAAGCGCTGTCGGGCGGTCTCAAAGCCCCAACCTCGCGCGAGATCGGGGACCGCACCTTTTATCTGCTCGAAGGGAAGTGGGTCGATGGCTCGGTGAAATCCGAAAAACCCGACCTGAAGATCAAGGCCTACTCGGCAGCTTATTTCGAACTCGCGAAGAAATACCCCGCGACCAACAAGTATCTGGCTCTCGGCGACCGCCTGGTTCTCAAGATCGAAGGCAAGACGGTCGAGATCACAACCGATGAAGGAGTGACGGAAGCCGCCGATCTCGGTTTCTGACCCGTTTCACGCACTCTGCCGCGGCCCGGTTCCCCGGGTCGCGGTTCTTTTTTGCTTTCCTCCCGTTTCGAGAAGTGTGCTATCATGCCCCGGAAACAAGCCACAGGACAAGGAAAGGAGTTCGCCGCGCGTCATGGAAAAATTCATCAGCCTGATCGGAATTCCGCTTCAGATCGGAATCTGCTACGCCCTCTCGACGAACCGCAAGAAGATCAACTGGGTTCTCGTCGCCGCGGGTATTATCCTCCAGTTCACCTTTGCACTCCTGATCCTCAAGACGGCGCCGGGCCGCTCCTTCTTCGAGTTCATGAACACCGTCGTCAACACGATCCTCAATTTCACCGGGGAAGGCGCCGCGTTCGTCTTCGGACCGCTCGCGAGCAGCGCCGGAGAAAAGAGCGTCGGCTTCATCTTCGCGTTCCAGGTGCTGCCGACCATCGTGTTCTTCTCGGCCTTCATGACGCTGCTGTACCATCTCGGGATCATGCAGCGGCTCGTCTACGCTATCGCGCTCGTGATGCAGAAGACGATGAAAACCTCGGGAGCCGAGTCGCTGAGCGCCGCGGCAAACATCTTTGTTGGCCAGACCGAAGCCCCGCTCGTCATCAAGCCGTATGTCGCGAAGATGACGCTGTCCGAGCTCAACTGCGTGATGGTCGGCGGCATGGCGACGATCGCAGGCGGGGTCATGGCGGCCTACGTCGGCATGATGCGCGAGCATTTCCCGGACATCGCCGGCCACTTGATGGCCGCCTCGGTCATGTCGGCCCCGGCGGCGATGGTGTTTGCCAAGATCATGGTTCCCGAGGACGGCGAGCCGGAAACTTCCGGCAAGGTCGAGCTGAAAATCGAGAAGATCGACCAGAACGTGATCGATGCAGCCGCCCGCGGCGCCTCCGAGGGCATGGGCCTGGCCATCAACGTTCTGGCCATGCTGATCGCCTTCATCGCCCTGATCGCGATGGGGAATCATGTCTGGGGGCTTCTCTGCGCCGGCGTGACGAAGGTGTCGGGTCTCGATCTGACCAAGATGGACACCCTCAATGAGCTGCTTGGGTATCTGAACATGCCGTTTGCCTGGATGATGGGCGTTCCCAGCCAGGATCTGATGATCGCCGGCCAGCTGCTCGGCGAAAAGACGGTTCTGAACGAGTTCGTCGCCTATGCTCATCTCGGCGAGATCGTGAATAGTAACACGTATCTGGGCCAGGCAGTTTCTCTCCAGCCCCGCACCTGGGTCATTCTGACCTACGCCTGCTGCGGCTTCGCCAACTTCGGCTCGATCGGCATCCAGCTCGGCGGCATCGGCGGCCTCGCTCCGCATCGCCGCGGCGATCTGGCCAATCTCGGCATCCGCGCCCTGATCGCCGGCACCTTTGCCAGTTATCTGACCGCCAACATCGCCGGAGTCCTCATCGACTGACCTCTGGTGGCATCAGGCGCCCTCCCCGGGCACCCCTGAGCCGGGAAAAATCAGAAAATGCCACGCAGGGGCGGGTTTGTAACCCGCCCCTGCCCTATGTCAGGCAATCCTCCGAATGACGGATGTCGAAGATTTTCGGACATTCCGTGCCAGGAGTAAATGTGCTATCATTCCCGCATTCCATGCACTGTTCTAGGAGGCCGTTCACATGAAAATCGGGCTGGCGGGACTTCCGATGTCCGGCAAGACCACCCTCTTCAACATGGCGACCCGCGCCCAGGCGCAGGTTCGCGATTTTCTCGCCCAGAGCGACGAGGTGAACACGGGGGTCATCAAGGTTCCCGACGGCCGTCTGGACTACCTGACCGGCATCTACAAGCCGAAAAAGACGATCCACGCGACCGTCGAGTTCACCGACATCCCCGGCGTCAGCAAGGATGAGAAGGGCTTCTCGAGCAAGACGCTGGCGAACATCCGTACCTGCGACGCCCTGATGCTCGTGATCCGCCTGTTCGGCGGCAGTGACGTCCCCCACGTGCACGACCGGATCGACCCGGCCGAGGATCTCGAGGAGCTTCTGCTCGAGTTCGTCTTCTCGGATCTCGAGATCGTCCAGAACAAGATCGAGCGTGCCCAGAAAGAGCTGAAAGCCGGCAAGAAACCCGAACTCCTCCGGGAAATCGAACTGATGGAACGGCTGAAAAAGACCCTCGAGGAGAACAAGCTGATTGCCAGCCTCGAGCTGTCGGCTGAAGACGAAGGCCTGATGCGCGGCTTCCGGTTCCTGACCCAGAAGCCGATGATGCTGGTCGGCAACTGTTCCGAGGAGCAGTTGAAGAGCACGGGCGATCCGATCGTCGCGAAATTCAACGCCGCCTGCGCGAAGCACGGCTGGCCGAACCTGATCATCGCCGGCAAAACCGAGATGGAGATCTCGGGCCTCTCCCCCGAGGAGGAGGCGACGTTCCTCAAGGAGTATGGCATCACCGAATCCGGCCGGGACCGTCTGATCAAGGAAGCATACCGTATTTTGAACTATATTTCGTTCCTGACGGTCGGCGAAGACGAAGTGCGGGCGTGGCCGATCCAGCGCAACACCCGTGCGCAGAAGGCGGCCGGACGCATCCATTCTGACATCGAGCGTGGCTTCATCCGTGCCGAAGTGGTCGCCTACAAGGATTTCGTCGAGAAGGGCGGCATGGCCGGAGTGAAGCAGGCCGGCCTGATGCGGCTCGAGGGGAAGGAATATCCGGTGGAGGACGGTGACATCATCAACTTCCGGTTCAACGTCTAATCCGGGGCTGGGCCGATCGCAAGCCGGGGAAACGGCGCAGCGCATAACGCTGCAGCGCCGGCTGACGGTCGGCATCGTCGTCGCCCTGACGGTCATCACGCTGTTTTTCGTGCTGACCACCGCGTTATTTCGAGACATCGAGCGGTTCATCGACCGCACCCTCACCCCCGACATCAGCGCCGCCCGCCTGTATGAGCGATGCGGAGATCTCTGGAACCAGATCGACGACCAGATCACCGCGAATCTGGCCGATCATGCGCGCCAGGAACAACTCGTCAACGATGAACTCCTCGGCCGATTCCAGGGCACCCTGCTCCAGCTCGACACACTCGTGACCCGCCCCGAGCACCGGGCGGCCCTCATCGAGCTGATGCGGCTCGAAGCCAGTTACACCCGGCAGCTTGAAGAGCTCGAGCGACACAGTCGGCGGCGCGGGGAAATCGCCCGTCGTGACGGTCAGCGGCGGCTCTCGGCCAGCCAGTCAATCTCGGCCCGCACGACCGATCTGGCCCGAAAGATCCGGCGGATGAACGACGAGCTTCCCCGGGCCCTTAACGCCCCCGAGTTTCGCCAACTCCTCGGCAGCGCCACAACGCTTCTCACAACAATCTCCCGGATCGAAAAGGATCTCCAGATCGTCGAGGCGGAAATCGGTCTTTACATGGCCCAAAAATCCGAAACCGGCAGATTTGCAGCAGGCCGCCTCTCTCTTCCCGACCGGATTCAGAGCAGACTCCAAGCAGTCCTGGGCCTGATCGGCAAATCCATCGAGGGTTCGAGGAGCCCGCTTCACACCCGGGTGTTTGGAAATATACGATCAAATATTATCGATTTCAAGGCATCCTTCCAGGATCTGAGGGACCTGCTCGAACGTCCGGACAGTGAAAAGATCGAGATCGATGATCTGCTGTCCGGATCACGCGATCGCATGGTCACCGTCTTCATCGCCGCCCAGGCCATCATTGCACGCGAAGCGGAGTCCTTCTGGAACCGCATTCATGAAACGTCGTCCGGCCTCGTGAACGAGGCACGGCGTGACTTCAACGCCTCCCTCGTGTTTCTGCTGCTCGCCCTCGTTGGCGGCATCTACAGCGCGGTCACCTTTCCCGGCCGTATCGCCGGCCCTCTCCAGCAGCTAAAAAAACAGATGAAGGGCTACCGCCTCGGCGACAATGCGAATCTTCCCGAGGTCACCAGCGACAACGAAGAGATCCACACGCTCGCCGAGTCGTTTCACAACCTCGCCTTCACGCTTCACGAACAGGCCGAGATCAACAAGACCTATCTCAAGACAATCCAGAAGCTCACCGAGATCTACAGTGAGCTCGAAAGTGACAAGGCCGAGATCGTGGGAACCAACAAGGAAGCACGACTCGAGAATGCCGTCGGCAAAGTGCTCGAGCTGCTCAAAGACACCCTCCCCGGGATCGGTCTCGTCAAGATCATGCGCAAATCGCCGGGGACCGACGATATGCCTGCCGGCTTCGTCCGTCTCGGAGCACCACAGTTCACCCAGGAGTTCCTTGCCTCCCCCGAGTATCTTCCCTATGCCGCATCCACCGGCCTTCCCACCGACCACCGCCAGGACCATGGCAGGGAATTTCTGCCCCTGCATGAAGGGCTGACGGGATGGTACTGCGACAACAAGATCCTCGGCATCCAATGCTCCGACGATGATCGCAGCTTTTTCCGGCGGTCTCTTCCCCTGCCCGCGATCCAGGATAATCCGGTCCTCCGCGGCCGCACCCATGAGCAGGGGCTGAACGGCTGTCTGCTCCTGCTGCCGTTGCTGACACCGATCCAGGCGGGTGAGGCGTCTCTGCTGAGCGACCCAGAATACGAGGAGGTATTGTTCGTCTACTTCTCTGACCCCGACACGCGTCTCTCGCTGCAGGACGTTTCCTTCATCAGGATCATCGCCGATCAGCTCGCATCGATCATTGAAACGGACAAGCTGATGACCGCCGCCGACAAGAAGAAAAAACTCGATGCACAGCTCCAGATGGCCAAGGAAATCCAGGAAAACCTGCTTCCCCAACGGACACCGGCTATTCCGGGGCTGGGCATCAGCCGGATCAGCAAGTCCGCGGCCGAAGTCGGCGGGGACTATTACGACTTTTTCGATCTCGGCTCGAAACGACTAGGCCTCGTGATCGCCGATGCATCCGGCAAGAACGTTCCGGCCGCGATCATCATGACCGTCTTCAAGACGACCCTCTCGACCATGGAGCTGACGAAGATGTCCGCCGGCGAGGTGCTGACCCGCGCGAATGACATCATCCAGCTCAATATCACCAATGACCGGTTCATCACGGCGATGTATGCCATCATCGACGCGTCGACGGGCGAAGTCGAGCTGGCCTGTGCCGGCCACAACCCGGCGATCGTCGTTTCACGCCGGAAGGGCCCGCCGGTCCTCGAGGAGCGGTCCGCCTCGGGGTTGCCGCTGGGCATCGTCAGCATGAAATACCAGGCGACCAGGTTTGTGATGAAACCAGGGGATCTGCTGGTCCTCTACACCGACGGCGTCACCGAGGCGCGTGATCCCGATGGGGAGGAGTATGGAACGGAGAGGCTCAAGCGCTTCCTGGGCGGTCAGCAGAGATCCGACCCGGCACGCGCGCTCCTGGATGACATCGGACTGTTCACGGGCGATGCGCCGCAGTATGATGATATAACGGCCGTGACCGTCGAGTTCAAGGGGAACAAGGCATGATGACAGAAGCGGAACTTCTTTCCCGCAGCTTCTGGGACAAGACCTGGTCTCGTTTTCTGCGCCACCAGGGTATGATCGCACCCTCCGCAAAGCTGATCCAGCACATGGTGCAGCTCGTGCCCCGCCATGGCCTTGTGCTCGACCTGGGCTGCGGAGAGGGCCGCAACACGATCTATCTCGGCCGGATCGGCTTCCGGAGCATCGGCCTCGACCTGTCGAAAAAGGCCGTGAAGGTCGTGGCGAACAATCTGTTCGAAGAGGAGGTCAAGGGAACTTGCCTCGTCGGTGACGCCCGGCAGCTTCCGTTCGGCAACGCCACCCTCGACGGGATCCTCGCCCACCACCTGTTCGATCACCTCGACCGGGAGGGCCTGTACACGGCCTTTGCCGAGTGTTACCGAGTCCTCAAACCGGGCTCCCCCCTTCTGATGACCTGTGACACGTTCGACGGTGTTCGCGGCGACAGGAATCTGATCACCCGAGACGACGGGACGATGCTATTCACCGGCGGCCCGCAGAAGGGATTGCAGATCCGCCCCCTCGTCGAGGCGGACTACGCCCATCTGACGGAGCATGGCTGGGAAGAGCTGAAGAATGACACGACGCCGGGCGGAAGCCGCATCGCGATGTTTCGGAGACGTCCGGGAATCTGATCCCGGAAATTGCGTCAGTCCGCGGGCTCCCGGGGCCTGATCTGGGATTCGGGAAGCTGCTCGGCAGCGGTGACGCGGTTCCGGCCAAGCTCCTTGGATTTGTAGAGGGCCACGTCGGCAGCCTTGATCAGGTCGTCCATCTCGAGGGCCGAGTCGGGAAACACCGCGACACCGAGGCTGGCCGTGAACTTGATCGTCTTGCCACCGGCTTCGAGAGCATCCATCTCGATCGCGCGCCGCACGCGTTCGGCGACAGCCATCGCTCCGACCATGTCGGTCTCGGGCAGCACCAGGGCAAACTCCTCGCCGCCGTACCGCACCGGCAGGTCGTGGGTGCGCACGGCCTTGCGCATGATCGCGGCAACCCGCTTCAGCACTTCATCCCCTGTCTGGTGGCCGTAGGTATCGTTGAACTTCTTGAAATGGTCGACATCGATCATGATCAGCGCGAGCGACCGATTGAACCGTGCCGCGCGCTTGACCTCGTCGAACAGGCGCTGCTTGAAATATTTGTGCAGATACAAACGGGTCATTCCGTCTGTGATGGCCTGCTCGTACAGCTTGGCATTCTTCACCGCCGCCCCCAATTGGACGGCGAACACTTTGATCAGCCGCTGGTCGCGATCGGAAAACTCGCTCCCTGAGGTCTTCTCGCACATATGCATCGCCCCCAGGAACTCGCCCTGGTGAACGATCGGCACGATCACGAACGAGGTGCCGAACACGGCCTGATCGATCTCGGGAAGTGGCTCTTCACCGGGATTGTCGCGCACCTTGATGATGGGCTCCTTGGTGTTGAACAGATGCCGGCAGACGCTGCTCTTGTGCACCTGGATCGTGTCAGGAATATCGGCGGTGTCCCCCAGATGGCTGCGTAGCGCGAACGTCTCGTGCTCCTCGTCATACAGCCAGATCGAGCCGCGACGTACCTCGGAAATTTCGGACGTCGCACTCATCGCCATGTCGAGAAGCGTCTGCAGCTGGAGCTCGGAGGCGATCATCTGGGTCGCCTGGTATAGGATACTGACTTCCTGGATCTTGTCGTCGAGACGCTTGTTCGTGTCGCGCAGGTCGGCCATCAGCAGAAAATTGTTTATAGCGACAGATATATTTCTCGACAGCGTCGTGAGAAAGCTGGCTTCCTTTTCCGAGAACGGCTCGCGCTTCAGTTTGTGGCCGACGACGAGGAACCCGATCAGCTTCTCCCGGACCTTCAGAATTGAGATCGAGTTGAGATCGTCATCGCGGAAGTTCGTCGTCAGCTCCTTCAGGAACGGGAACTCGGCGATCGGAAACGTGATCGGGTCGGTCTGCTTCTCGAGTTCCTGCGCTTCCGCCGGCGTGACGAGGCAGGTGGCCGTTTTTTTCGAAAGTTTCCAGGAGCAGCGCAGGGAGACGCTTCCGGTCATGGCGTCGTAGATGAAGATGCCACCCTTGCTGACGCCGAGCGTGCCAAGCAGGAGATGCAGCAGGGATTTCAGCTGGGCATCGAAACTGGTGACCCGGCAGAGCTCGTCCCCGATATCGCTGAGCGCCTTGAGGACATACTCGTAACGGAGAACCTGCTGTTGGGCGTCGATTTCTGGTCCCGTCACGATGCTGGCCGTTCCGTCGGTGTCAAGCGCCCTTGAAGGCGCTCACCGCTTGCTGTTCCGCATCGAAAGGCTGCGCGAACTGGAGAAGTCCCATCATTTCGAAGGTTTTCCGGTTCGTCGGCGTCAGATTGGTGAACGCCAGCGCGCCTCCCGCCTCTTCAATCGCCTCGATGACGCCGATCAGGATCGAAATGCCGATGCTGTTGATCAGTGGAGACTGCTCGAGGTTGATGACAATCTTCTTGATATCTTTGCCCAGATGCTCGGAACAAACGGTGTCGACCTGCTCCGCACCAAGGTCGTTGAGATAGCCTTTGGTGCGAATGATCAGGACGGGACCATCCACCTGGTGTACCAAGGAAAATTCATCTGCCATATCGTCTCCGGTAGCATACGGAACGGTTGAGGACTCTGCGATATTCGGCGATATCGCTCTATCCCGGTCACCTTACCATAAATGCAAAGTCCACACAACAACCCGGGAAAAAAAGTTTTCCTTGCGCACGGGAAAAAAAAAGATACATTTTCGCCTCGATGTGGAATGCTCGCGTACAACGTCTGATCCGCAGCTTCGCCCTTCTGGCTGCTGCGCTGGGCCTTGCCGCCGGAACGGCATGGATGGTTTACACCTCCCCCGAGAGTGTACAATCTGTCTCTCTGAAAGTTCAGTATACCTCCCTCCAGTTCAGGGCTGAAGCCTGGCCGTGGTCCACATGGTCGCTGCTGTTCGGCGGCCTCCTCACCTCCTCGCTCATCGGAATTCCTTCCGGGCTGCAGTTCCTTCTTCTCTTTCCGTTTCTGCCGCCCGTGAAAGCCTGGGCCGTCGTCGTGTTCGCACAAACTCTGACGACCTGGCTCGTCACTTGGTTTACAGCTCCGGGGAAACAGCCGTCCCGCCTTCCGCCTGAACTGACGGCCGCCGTCGCCGAAGCCGGCAGTCCCTTGAGACTCGCCTGGGCTCTCCGCGTGTTGCTCGGCATTCCCAACCGGACAATCGATGCCGCCCTCGCCACGGCGTGCTCTCCCGACACAACGGCGCGGCGCTTGGCGTTGTGGGCTCTCCCCGGACACTGCCTTCGCGCGGCCCTGACCGGTGCCTGGGTTTCGGCCATTTCCCTGGTCATTCTCGATTTCCGTCCCTTCCCCGAGTATGACCTTGCCCGGGCCGCCGTGATGACGGTTGTCCTTTCGGTGTTCTGGCTGCTTCCCTGGATTCCCGAGCTTATACCGGGCGGTCCGGCCGTGCATCGCTTGATCTCGATCTGCTCGGGCACCCCCTCCACGGATCCGGAATCCTCTGCGGAAGCGCCGGGAAGCGCCATTCAGAGACAGACCCCGGCGGCCCGCTGATGCATTTTCCCGAAGCGTGACCCTGGAAAAATCCCCTGCGGCGTGGTATAAGGTTCACGAAGTCAAATCCCCCCAGGAGGACCCATGAGCCGCAATACAGGGCCACTCATCAAGGAATTGAAACACCGGGCTGCCCGGATTCGCTGGCTGTCTCTTCAGACGACCGCCAAAGCCGGTTCCGGCCATCCCACGTCCTGCTGCTCCGCTGCTGATCTGCTGTCGGTGCTGTTTTTTCACACAATGCGGTATGATCCCGCCCATCCCGAATCCCATGCAAACGACCGTCTCGTGCTCTCGAAAGGCCATGCGGCCCCCGCGCTGTATGCAGCCTGGTCCGAAGCCGGATATCTGAAGGAAGCCGATCTCTTCACTCTCCGCCAGATGAACTCGCCGATCGAAGGGCACCCGATGCCCTGCCTGCCCTTCGTCGATGTGGCCACCGGCTCCCTTGGACAGGGCCTTTCCGTCGGTCTCGGCATTGCGCTCCAGCAGCGCCGCACCCTGAAAAACGACGCACGCACCTTCGTCCTGATGGGCGACGGCGAGATGGCCGAAGGCTCGGTCTGGGAGGCTTTTGCCCTGTCGGCCCACATGAAGGTCGACAATCTGACCGCCATCATCGACGTGAACCGCCTCGGCCAGAGCCAGGCGACGATGCACGGCCACGACCTGAGCGTGTATGCCCGCAAGGTCGAAGCGTTCGGCTGGGAAGCCCTCGAAGTCGACGGACATGATTTCGACGAGCTGCTCACCGCATTCGACCGGGCCCTGAAGGTATCGGGTAAACCGGTCTGCATCATCGCCCGCACGTTCAAGGGCCATGGCGTCGAAGTCATGGAGAACAAGGACGGCTGGCATGGCAAGCCGATGAAGCCCGGTGCCGAGCTCGACACCGCCTGCGCTGCGGTTGCCGCCGATTTCATGAAGACCCCGCCCGCGCCGGCGATTCACAAGCCCGCGCCGGTGAAGGAAACGATTCCAACCGGTCCCGTCGCCCCCAGGACCCCCCCCGCCCCCTACCAGGCCGGCGCGAAAGTCGCGACCCGCCAGGCTGTCGGCGATGCACTGGTTGCGCTCGGCGAGGCCGATCCGCGGATCTGGGTCATCGACGGCGATACCCAGAACTCGACGTTCGCCGAGAAGTTCACCCAGAAATTCCCCGACCGGTCGGTCGAATGCTACATCGCCGAGCAGAACATGGCCGGCATTTCGGCCGGTCTCGCAGCCCGCGGTCTCATCCCATTCGCCTGCACGTTCGGCGCCTTCCTCGCCCGAGCCTTCGACCAGATCCGCATGGCCGCCCTTTCCGGGCTCCGGGTGAAGTTCCTCGGCACCCACGCCGGCATCTCGATCGGTGAGGACGGCCCCTCGCAGATGGCGCTCGAAGACCTCGCCTCGTTCCGCACCCTGCCGAACGGCGCCGTGCTGTATCCGTCGGATGCCGTCTCGGCCTACCAGTGCATCATCGAACTCGCCCGCCACAACGGCCCCGGCTACGTCCGCCTCTCCCGACCCGCGACCCCCCTGCTGTACAAGGCCGACGAACAGTTCCCGCTCGGAGATCTCAAAATCATCCGCCCGGCTCGTGCTCCAAAGCTGACCGTTGTTACGGCCGGCGTCATCATGCACGAGGTGCTCAAAGCCGTCGACAGCCTTCCGAACGGGAACCAGGTCCAGGTCGTCGATCTGTATTGCCTCAAGCCGTTCCCGACCGAAAAAATGATCGAGGCCATCAACGCCTCGGGCGGTCGGATCATCGTATTCGAAGAGCACGCACGGGAAGGCGGCATCGGAGAATCTGTTGCCAGCGCGCTCGCCGGCCGCATCCGCGACTGGCACCACGTCGCCGTCACCCGGGTTCCTCGGTCCGGCCCCCCCGAGGAGCTTCTCGCCTCCTTCGGTCTCTCATCCGACAAGATCGCCGAAACGCTGGCCCAACTCCTTTCCTGAAGCCATGAAACACACGAACGGGCGACCCATCGGGGGTCGCCCGTTTTTTTTCAAAAAAAATCCGCCGTCCGCAGAATCCCTCGTGGGCACACTCCCGTCATCCCTTGTTTGCGGATGTTGTTCGGCGTTTGCCGACGCCGATTTGAAAGATCTTCACAAAACCTTCTCTTCGGTCGAAAAGGGTTATGGTTTTGTTTGCCTCCTTATGATTCGGGCCGGGTTTAAAGACCCGGCCTCTTTTTTTGGCCGCGTCATCCACCTCGGTGACGCCAAATCAGGAGTGAAACGATGCATCAGATTTATGTGATCGGGATCTCAGGCCTCTCGGGGTCCGGCAAGAGCAGCGTGTCGAAGGCGATCGCCAAGCGATTTCCCGGGAAGGTCTCGATCCTCGAGCATGACATGTATTACCGCCCGAAGGGCCAGCAGCCGATCAAAAACTACGACCATCCCGACGCCCTCGAAACGGATCTGCTGATCAAGCACATCTACGAGCTCAAGAACGGCAGGTCGATCGAGCGGCCGATCTATGACTTCAAGATTTCCGACCGGCTGAAGGAAACCGTGACGGTCAAACCGCACCCGATCCTCGTCGTCGAAGGGCTGCTGCTGTTCTGCATCGCTGAGCTGATGCCACTCTGTGACCTGCGGATCTATGTCGACGTGCCGCTCGACATCGCCGTCATCCGGCGCCTGAAACGCGACCACATCGAGCGCGGCAGAACTGTGAAGAGCATCATCTCCCAGTATGAAAGCACCGTTCGCGACGCGGCCATCAGCCTCGTTCAGCCGTCACGCTATGTGGCAGACCTGATCATCCCTCACGGCTCGAACAATCAGGTCGGGCTCGAAGTGCTGTATGGCAAGATCAACGACCTGCTGACCACGGCCGGCAAGCCCTTGGAGCACGACATCGCCCGCACGGTCGGGAACAAGGATTTCGACGTCTGATCCTCAGCGCATCGGCCAGGGAAGATTGGTCGGCAGCGGGAAGAGATTGGGCGGCGGCAGCGGGATCCCGTCGATATCGACGGGAAACGCGCTGTCAGCCTTTGGCGCTGGTGCGAAGGTTTCGGCCAGCAGGCGCCTGATCACGTCGCGCTCGTCGGCCGGGGTCTCCTGCCAGTTGCGGTCGATCAGGGCTCGGTGGATGTCGGCGTTCGCAAGCCAATTCCGGCCGGCCGGCGTAAGAGTCGGCAACCGGCGCAGAATGGCCGCCCCGATCGCCTGACGTTCCGGTTCACTCCAGGCGACAACACGCCGGTCACGGAACCTGAGAGCCATCTGAACCAGTTCGAGAAGCGCATCAACCGACCGCCGGGTCACCGGCGGGGTCCCCGCAGCGACGACATCGGTCTCCATGGCATTGATCTTCCGGATCACCCGGGAAATTCCGAGCCCGGGTGCGCGATCCGCTTCGCCGACCAGCACGTCGCGCAGGATGAGCCGGTATTTGCCCTGCTGTTCAGCCGGTGTGGAGCAGACTTCCTTCCACAGTTCCTTCAGCTCCTTCAGGTCGGCGAGCAGGTCGCCCCGGAACTCGAGATACTCCTGCATCAGCGCCGTCCGCACCTGCTCCTGTTCAGCCTGGGTCATCGCAAGGCCGAAGCCGAACTCGACACAGTTGTTGAAGACGTTGGCCTGGCCCACAAGCAGGGGCGGTTCTCCCGGCACGAGCACACGGGCTGCCGCTGGCCCCTCGAGCGGGTACCAGGTGATATCGGCGGCGCCAGCCATCATGCCGGCACAAAGCATATAAATACAAACAATTATAATAGTTCTCATCATATCACCTCCAGGACCATCAGACTCTGGTCGTCATGCGGGGCTTTTTTCTGCGCGAGCCGGTTCAGATACCCAACCAGCTCGTTAAATGGTTCCGCCCCGCGGGAAACGATGTCGGCAAGCGCCGTCCTCAGCCATTTCTGCTGTTCGACCGACGCATCGCCCCTGTGAACCTCCTGCACCCCATCCGTGAAACACACGACCCGGCTGCCCGGCGGCAGAGCCACCTCGAAATCGGGCCAGGAATCCTGCACCCCAAGCCCCACCGGAGGCCCCTCACCTCCGATCGTCGAGATCCCCCCTTCGGGCCCGATGACGAAGGGGTGCTCGTGACCTGCACACGCGCCCCGAAGCACGCATTCCGTCGCGCTCCACCGCAGGCAGATCATCGTGATGAACAAGGTGAAACGGTCCCCGATGAAGCCGTTCAACCGCCCGTTCAGCCGTGAAATCAGATCCGAGGGAGACAAGGCCCGCCCGGTCTCCTCATGCATGTATTCATGGATCAGCGGCACGAACTGGGAGGCAAACAGCCCCTTTCCCATGATGTCGCCCAGAATGAGCCACCCCCCGTCCGCCTCTTTCTGAACGAACATCACATCCCCCCCGACGACCTGGGACTGTTTGTTCCAGATCTGGATGCGGGCGCGGGGAAACGAGGCAAGCTCCGCGGGCATGAGACTCTTCTGGATATTTCTGGCAAGCTCGATCTGGAGATCGAGACCCGCGTGGCGTTCTTTCAGCTCGGCATTCGTCTTTTTCAGGGCAGCCTCGAGCTGATGCCGCTCGGTGGTGTCGCGGGCCACCATGACGGAGCCGGCCACACGCCCGTCGGTGTCGATGAGCGGGGAAGCCGTGATCGAGAGCCACCGGTCGCGCACGGGAATCTCGGCACGATACGGGGAATCCGGGGCGAACTTCCCGAGAATCTCGGTGATTTTCCAGGGGCAGCGGTGGCACGATGCCATCTCTTTCCCCTGAATGGACTCGAATGCCACGCTGAGAATTCGTTCTGCCTGGGTGTTCAGATACAGAACCCGGCCTTCGGCGTCGGCGATGACGAGACCATCGCCAAGCGAGTTGAGAAGTCCTTTGACGAATGGATTTTCGACCAAGCCCTTGAGACGATATTCGGTCATGAGAGGAATCCGTGCTCCCGGAAGCTGAAGTAGCCACCACCTTCGCGGCCAAGGATGAGATGATCGAGAAGCCGGATGTCCAGGGTGCGGGCCGCCGCCTCGAGCGCCCGGGTGATCTCGTGGTCCGCCGCGGAAGGGGTTAGATGGCCGGTGGGATGGTTGTGCGCCACGAGAATACCCGTGGCATGCAGCGCGAGGGCGCGCCTCATCACCATTTTCGGGTATACCGGGGTCTGGTCTTCGGTCCCGCTGGAGAGCCGCTCGTCAGCCAGAACGGTGTTGGCGTTGTCGAGAAACACGACGTGAAACTGTTCGACCGGCAGGTTCGACATGAGGGCCGAAAGATACGTGACCGCCGCCCGCGCATCGCCGAGCCGGGGCGTGGCTCCGAAGGTGCGATGCCGCAGGACATGCTGGGAAATATCGCGCACGAGATGCAGGAACCGCGCGGAAACGTGGCTCAGGCCGCCCTCTTCCATCAGGCGCTCCCGGGAAGCGGCAAACACGCCGGGAAGATCGCGAAACAGGTGCAGAAGCCGCTTGGCATCCGGCTTCGTGTCGCGCCGCGGTATCGAGAAGAACAGCAGAAACTCGAGAATCTCGTGCTCGGCGAAGCCGTTGAGGCCCGACCGGTCATACCGCTCGCGGACACGCTGCCGATGCCCCTCCGGCCCTGTGCCGTCAGGGCGCCGCCAGGGCCCGTGCCGCACGGATGGCCATGATCCGGGCTGGGGCGGGCGGGGCGGATATTTCGGGTCCTGGCCGTTCAGGCGGTGCCTCCCGCGATGGAGCAGGACGAACCAGGCTCGATCTCGCTGTTGAGATACCAATCGTCATGCTCGACTTCGAACACGTTCGCATGGAGGCTGGAGAGGATTCCTTTGCCCTGCTGGGTCAGTCGCAGATAGGGCAGAATCTCGCGGATATGCGGATAAACCGTCTTCCAGTAGAATCTCGGGTAGATTTTTTTCAGATCGGCCGGGCTGTTGTACCCGAACTTTTTGTCCAGGCCGACTTCGACGAACTCGTAATACAGCGCGATCAGCTTCTTGAGATATCGCGGGTCGCTGAGCTGGCCGATCAGGTCGGCGGCCCGCACGATGTTGGCATACCCGATGCCATCCGCTCCGCTGCCGGTCGAAGGGAAGCGGGTCGTTTCGATGTTTGCGGAGAGCACGTCAGGCTTGATAAGCTGGTGCATCCCGAACCGCTCCCAGACAAAGAGCTTGGCCCGGTCGACATGGTAGGGGGTCAGAGCCGCATCCGAGCTGCCGAAACCGAGCCGCACGGTCTCCTCGCCCTTCCCTGTGGCGTAGACGCCGGGCCGGTCGGCGCGGCAGATGCCTTTCACATACCCGATGTCATGGCAGGTGAGGGAGATGATGCAGTGCATCCAGTCGGAAGGGGAAACGCCGGTCTGTCGGAGCTGCCGGCCGCGGAGGATCTCCTGGCCGACGAGGGTGACGAGAATGGTGTGTTCGACGTTGTGATACAGCGCATCGCTGTTCGCGATATTCTCGAGAGCCATTCCGGCTGCCCAGCAGATGATGTCGGCGTATTCGGGGTTCTGTCCGCCGAAACTGCGGCGATACCCGTCACGCAGACGGCGGATGAACTCGTCGATCATCAGTTCCACGGCGTTGAACATGGTGTACCTCTCATTCATTCGGTGGGCGTATGACTGCCCGTTCGTCTAGCATAACAGCAAGATCCGCGGGGATCAACCATGCCCGCGATGCCTCGTTGACATCCGCCGAACGCGCCCGGTAGGATGAATGGACGCAGACAGAAGACGCCGGCCCCCGTGCCGGCCAACGATGCAGGGAGGATACCGGCATGCCGCATTTCCGAACGTTCGTCACGTCCAACCTTTTGAAACTTCTGGCGGTGCTCGTGATGGCCATGTCCGGCGTGACGGCCGCGCTGGCCGAAGCCCAGATCCCGTCTCTGCCAGGGATCGCCTCGGGTCCCACCGGCCAAGTGTCGGAGCGGGTCCGCTATATCCCGTATGACGACACGAAGCAGCTTTTCGAGCAGAATCCCAGGTTTCTGCTGCTTCCGCGGAACACATATGAGGAGCTGCGGAACGCGAAAGAGGCGTTCCTTGCACGGCATCCGGCAAGCCCACTGCCCCGCCTCGATATCGACTTCGTGTTCGGTGGGGCTGAGTATCGTGTCGTGGTGCGCAACCGGGTAGCACACGTCGAGGGACGGATCTGGTTCGAGATGCCCAACCCCCGCTGGGCGACCCTGCCGCTGCCCGGGGGCGACCTCGGCTTCGAATGGGTGACACTCGATGGGAAGCCAGCGGGCATCGCGCCGGCACCGTTCGCGGGCATCCAGGATGAAGCCGCCCCACGCGGACAGGTCGAGCTGCTCCAGAAGCGGTTCAACGCCGTCCGCAGCCCTCGTCTGGCGGTTCCGGCAGGTCCCTCGTCGCGACGTCAGCCGCAGAACAACGATTTCCTGCTGGCCGTTCAGGGCCCGGGAAGCCACGAACTGCGGTTCTCGCTGTTCTGCCCGCAGATCGATGATGTCGAGCGGAACGAGATCACGTTCCGGATCCCGCGGGTGCCCACGAACGACGTGCGGGTCACCGTCGACAGCCCCGACCAGTTCGGTGAGATCGACCGTTCGGAAGGGCTCGAGCAAGGCTCTTCGACCGATGGAACCTGGTTTTCCGGCATCCTCGGCCCGACCGACCGC
>DATCTT010000377.1:0-1553 GCA_036567845.1 Candidatus Ozemibacteraceae bacterium
CCTCCTTCACGCAGCCGGGAACGCCGGCGCCGGTGCTGACCCTGGAACGGCTGGCGGGGGGCGAGCGGACGTTTCCCGTGAAGGGAAAGTGGACGCTCGTCTTCTTCTGGTCGCTGTTCTGCCATGTCTGCATCGAGGAGCTGCCGATGCTTGCCGAGGAAGTGGCGGCCCTGCCGAAGGAGTCCGTCGAGGCGGTGTTCGTCTCGATCGACACGAGCAGACTCAAGACGGGGCTCGAGAACTACCTGCGCAAGCGCAACCTCTCCGTCGAGGTCGTGCTCGACCGCATTATCGCCTCGGCCAGTTATGAGGCGGCCGATGCCTGGGGTGTCCGACCGACGCCGGCTGTTTTTCTCGTCGATCCGACAGGCGTTGTCACCTTTTCACGGGAAGGACCGTTCGAATTGAACGACCTGTTCGGCCCTCTGAAATCTTCTCTGGCTGCGGCTCCCGAAGTCAGATCCGTGGTCGCGCCCGTTGTGGCGCCGATGGCCGGTGGTGCACGGTTCCAGGCTGTTGCTGATGCCCGGACAGCCGCGACGGCATCGATTCCGGTTGCCGGCCTCGCACCGGGCGAGGTGTTCCTGTCTCCTCAGCTTCCCCCGACGGCCGTCTCATCCGAAACAGCCGCAGGCATGGCCTCGACTGGGATCCTGCTGACGACCTCGGGCCTCGCGATGGTATCTCTGGCAACCGACGCCGGCCAAGCCGTCGCCTCGGGCAGAGAGCCGGCTTCCCCGTCCCGGCCCGTGGTGACGGCAACTCCGTCCTCGCACCTGGCGAGTTATGCAAGCCATCGCGCCGCTTCGCCGACCATATCAGTCTCTGCGACGGGACCGGCGCCTCTCCCGGCGTCCTCTTCCACGCAGCCATGACGGGCGACACCGGCCACGCCGCGGACTCCTTCGTCCGCATCTCGCGCACCAGCCTCTGGGCGACAGTTGTGCTGTTGGCCCTTTGCGCCGGCCTGCTGATGCTGGCGATGCTCAATGTCGATCTCGACGCCCTGCTTGGCGGGGAGCATCTCGCCGTCAAAGTCGGCGGAACCGCCGTCACGCGGGAGGATTTCATCGCTCTCAAACGCCTCTCGGAGTCGGAATCCGGCTCGATCAGCGATGCGGCTTTCGCCGCGGAGCTGCTCGAGACCCTGTTCCTGGCAGAAGCTGGTCGCCGGCTCGGCCTCGACCGGCAAGAGGATTTTCAGGACCGGATCGCGGCATTCGACCGCGCGATTGCCCTCGCGACTGGCCCCGTCGATCTTTCGAAGGCCCTGTTTCTGCTCGAGGAACTTGCGCGTCGCACGCGCGAAGGCATCATCGCGGCTGCCGATGCCGAGTCCGCGACGCTTGGGGACGCCGATGAACCGGGTGTTGCCAACGGGGCGGCGTCGGAAACGGCTCCGGCAAAGCTCCACCTCCGCACGATCCTGGCCGGCAGCGAGGATGCCGCGGCCGCGGTGATGACCGCAGCAGCCGGCGGGAGCTCATTCGTGGCGTTGAACGCGAGCTGGTCGCGGTCCCCGTATGCCGCCATCGGTGGCGACCTGGGCTGGG
>DATCTT010000378.1:0-5425 GCA_036567845.1 Candidatus Ozemibacteraceae bacterium
CGGCCGCCCGGCGCGAACTGTCCGAGCGGTTCACCCCGCCCGCGACGGGTCCGGTGAAGATCGCCTTCTTCGACGCCGACAGCACCCTGCGTGTCGCTCCCAGCGGCGCTCCTGCCGCCAACAGCGCGACCGACGTGGCCCTGCTTCCGATGCTCGAGGAGCCTATGCAGCGGACCGAGCGGGACGGCTACCTGATTGCGATCGTCTCGAACCAGGGCGGCGTGCCCAAGTATCTCACCCTCGAACAGGCGGAAGCGGCGATGCAGCTGACGGTGTGCGGTCTGGCCTCCCGCGGCATCTCGATCCATTACTACGACTTTGCCGAAACGTATGACATGAACCGCAAGCCCGAGATCGGCATGGCAAAACGTCTCGCTGAGGCTGTCCAGAAAAAATACGGTCGCGGCATCGACTGGGCGAACACCATCATGGTCGGCGACTCTGCCTGGAAGAAGGGCGTCGATAACGAGCCCGACGGCAAACCGGGAGACGATCCGAGCAACAGCGACCGCTTGTTCGCCGAGAACCTCCGCAAGGCCTACGGCGGCGTCACCTTCCATCACGCTCGCGATTATTTCGGCTGGAAGAAAGCCGGCGTGAACAATTTCCACGACTATACATCTCTGAAATCCTGGCTTGAAAAGAACCCCGGCGACGCGCCGGTCAACGTCCTTCCCGCTTCTCTGACCGCCGCGCCGGCCACCCAGACCCCGGCCGCCGCTTCCCTGCCTGGTTCCGCGAAGCGCTGGAAAAGCCCCCCGGCGATGACGCTCGATCCGGCAAAGACCTACATCGCGACGCTGAAAACCAGTCTGGGCGACATCCGGGTCGAGCTGCTGGCGAAGGAGTCGCCGAACACCGTGAACAACTTCGTCTTCCTGGCGCGGGAAGGTTTCTACGACAACACCATCTTCCACCGCATCATCAAGGAGTTCATGATCCAGGGCGGAGACCCCCTCGGCACCGGCGAAGGCGATCCCGGCTACAGCTTCAGCGACGAGCTGCCCGCGAAGCACTCGTATGAGCCGGGCATCATGGCGATGGCGAACGCCGGCCCCAACACCCAGGGCAGCCAGTTCTTCATCTGCAACGGCGAGAAGGCCAAAAAGCTGGATACGCGGCCCAACTACACCCAGTTCGGCAAGGTAATCGAGGGAATGGACACCGTGCTGAAGATCTCCTCCGTCGAAGTCGGCCCCAGCGAGAGCGGCGAAAAGAGCAAGCCACTGACCCCTCCCGTTCTGCTGAACGTGGTCATCGAGGAGCGCTGAGTCTCCCCTGCCCTGTTCCTACGTAAAAAAACCGGCCGGGCGATGCTTCGCCCGGTCGGTTGTGTTGCGGAAGAAGTATCCGGTCAGTTGCCGGTCTTGTTTTCCTTCACGATGATCGTCCCGGCGGCGACGGGGTCGCCATAGGCGAATCCGAGCTCCCCGGAGCTGACGACGGACTCGAAGCGCTTCAGGATCGGATCCCACTTCTGCTCCGTCTCGCCCGCGCCAACCATGTATTTGTAGCCGACCGAGAGAGCGATCTAATACTTCTGGCCCTGCTTGGCGGTCGTGAAGCACCGCCGCAGGTTTTCGTTGAACGCGTCGTCGTTGATGCCGACCGTGTCCCAGCCCGCGGACTCCTCGTCGGAATCCGTGGAGAACCAGGCAACAGGCTCCCAGTCGGGAATCTGGCCCGTCGACTTCGGCCATTCGCCGGCGTACAGTTTGCCGTTCTCGTCACGATCCGACCAGAGACGCCAGTAGAACACGTCGCTCTGCTTGTATTTCAGGTTGGCGCCCTGCTGCTTCTCGACCGCCTTGATGTATTCCCCGAACCGCTTGCCGGCCGGTAGAATCGAGCGCAGACAGATCGGGTTGCCAAACGCGACGGTCACGTATGAAGCCCCGTCCTTCCAGTCAAACGAGGAGGGATCGCAGCCAACGACAGGCGGATAATCGCCGTTCTTGGCGATGACGAGGCCCGGGCCGAAATGCTGACGGTAGGCGGGATCGAGATCGGCACCAAACCCGCAGGTGACGACAAGGGCGAACAGAACACCCAAAATGATGGTTCTCATGAACATCCTCTCCAAAACGGTTCGATCTGCGGCTCACCCTCGCACGGAAGGGGCCGGCCGATTGCAGATTACCATATCAGAGGGTATCCGCGCGAATATCCTTCAGCTCGAGACCTTTTCCAGCCAGGATAAGGCGGGCGGCCGCCACCATCCGCTCGGGCCCGCACAGGAGGGCGACAGCCGGGGTTCCGGCAGGGAAGCGGCGTTCGAGGGCATCGGTGACGAGCCCGTGTTCGAATTCCTTTCCCCCCTCGCCGGAATCGTTTGCAGACTTCTCGGGAAGCGCCTGGACACAGGGCACATAAACGAACCACGGATGGCGCGCCGCCATGCCGACGGCCCAGTCATGGTCGTAGAGGTTCGCCGGGGTGGCTGCACCGGCAAACAGCCAGAGGGTCTGACGAGACGCCTGTCCAGCCAGCGACAGGATCACGGACTTCATCGGGGCGAATCCGACGCCGCCGGCGACACAGACGATCTGCTTCCCCGCGTCGGCGTCCGAAAGGATCATACCCCCGTAGGGGCCCGAGAACCACAGCTCGTCGCCGGGAGAGCGTCCGCACAGCCACGGCGTCATCTCGCCCCCGGGGACATATTGTATATGAAACTCTATTGTTTCCGGACAGGCGGGATCCGAGGCGACGGAGTAAGCCCGGGTGAGGGGTTCGTCCCCCGGTATCGGCCGCTGGCGGAATAGCTGGACATACTGGCCGGCGGCGAAGGTCCAGCCTCGCGGCTCGACGACGCGGACAAGGAGACGGTGAACGCCGCTGGGAAGGGGATCCCGGGACGAGACGAGGGACCGAACGAACGTCGCAGCCCGGGCGTCCGCAGGCAACTCGGCTTCGATCTCCCCCCGCACCCGCACTTGGCAGGCAAGCCTCAGGCCCGCCCGGAGGTCATCCGGAGAGATCAGCACCTCTTCGGCCGGTGCATAATCGCCGCCCCCCTTCCGTACCTGCAATCGACAGATACCGCAGGTGCCGCGTCCGCCGCACGAGCCCGGAAGAAGGTATCCTTCCCCTCGCACCGCGGCAAGAAGGCTCTGGCCTCCGGCAACGATGCGGGTTTCCGTGCCGTCAAGGTGCAGGGGAACGTTCGGCCAGCGGCACACCAGATGCCGGACCGCGAGGATCGCCACGCAAAGGCCTCCCACCATTGCCTCGACAAGGAGGACCGCCAGCAGAATCTCCTGAAGGGCAGCCATCACCGTGCCACCAGTCCCGACAGGCAGCCGAACGCGAGAGCCATGAGCGAGGCGAGGGTCATCACCGTGCCGACGGGGCCTAGTGCCTCGGGGGGCCGGCAGAACACCAGATGCCGGCGCAGGCCGCTCATGATCAGGATGGCAAGGGTCCAGCCAATCCCGCTTCCCAGCGCATACACAAACGTCTCGACAAGACCGTAGTCCCGGAAGACGGCGAACAGGGAAACGCCGAGGATGGCGCAGTTCACGGCGACGAGCGGCAGGAAGACACCGAATGCCCCGTAGATGCGGGGGGAATACCGGTCGATGATCGCTTCGAGGACTTGGGTCACCGCGGCGATGACCAGGATGAAGACGAGGAACTGCAAATATTCCAGTCGGTATGGCATCAGGAAATGGCGCATCAGAATCCAGTCCATCACTGCCGTGACCGTCATGACGAGAGTGACCGAAAAGCCCATCGCCGCAGCAACCGGAAGGTTGCGGGAAAGCGAGAGGAAGGGGCACAGGCCAAGAAACATCGTGAGCGCGATATTATCCGTGAAGATCGCGGCAAGAAACAGTCCGGGAAGCACCCCGCTCATCTTCCGCCCCCCCTCCCGGGTGTCCTGAACCCGCGCAGCCGACGGAACAGGGCAAGGGTGAGAGCCAGCACGAGGAAAGCGCCGGCCGGCCGCTGGAAAAAGCCGCAGGGAGGGTAGCCCTCGGAAAAGAGGGCCATCCCCAGAATCCGGCCGGTTCCAAGCAGCTCCCGGGCAGCGGCAAGGGCAACGATCAGCGTTCCATACCCGAGCGCCGCGCCGAGAGCATCGGCAAGGGCGACTGCGGGCGGCCGGAGGACGGCGCAAGCCTCGATCCGACCCATGATGATGCAGTTTGTGATCACGAGGCCGACATAAGGGCCGAGGCTGGCGGCGATCTCGGGAAAGCTGAGCTGAAGCAGCTTCTGAAGCAGGATCACGGGGGTTGAGATAACGAGCAGATAGGTGATGATGCGATAGGCGGGAGGGATACGTTTGCGCAGGAGGGAAACGACAAGAGCACTGACGAGCAGGGTCACCGTCATGATCGCCGCCATGACGGCGGCATATCGAACGGCGGTCGTCACGGCGAGAGTGGAACAGATGCCAAGCACCGAGACGAAGACGGGATGGCGTTCTCCGAGACCCGCCCGGAACGCGTCCCAGGCTTCCCCACGCCCTCCGCGGCCCCCCGTCTGCATCGTCATTTCCGAAGCCTCTTCAGGGCCTCGTCGGCGATCTTCACGACGGCGGCGCAGGAGATCGTGGCGCCCGTGATTGCCTGGACCTCTCCCGCATCCGAGCGGGCTGTTCCCGTGGCCAGCCGCACCCCTGCCACAGCGGCAAGACCATCGAACCGGCTCTCGAATTCGGGCTCGGCAATGCGCGAGCCCAGGCCGGGCGTCTCGCTCTGGGCAAGGACGCCGAGATCCGCCAGCCGGCCGGCCTCCTCGTCATAGGCCACGAGCAGGCGGATCCGGCCCCACATGCCGTTTCCCTCCTGTTCACACAGGAGCAGCCCGGGCCGGCGACGGGACCGATACACCCCGCCCGTATGGCCCGGCAGTTCGGCGAACTCGGCCTGGAAGGCGGAAGCCAGCCGTTCGGAGGCGGAAGCCGTGCCGCCTGTCGTGCCGGCGAGGGTGAGCGCACGGGCCATGAACTCGGCGGAAACGCCGGGAGGGGGTCTGAGCATCACCTCACCCCCCGACATCGCGATCGTGCAGACCGCAGCCAGAATGAGCACAAAGCCGATCTCCCGGAGCTGCTTCATGCGGTCTGCCCATCGGTGACGATCCATTGGCGGGCCCGCCGGGTAACGATGAGCGCATCTCCCAGCGGGGTGAGGACGTTCACGAGCAGAAGGGCGGAGAAGCCCGCGGGAATGGCGCCCTGGACCGGCACGAGCAGAACGTGGAAGAGCCCGAACAGAAGGCCGCCCGGAAGCCGCATTGCCGGCGTTCGCGCCAGCGAGAACGGATCGAGGCCGGCAACCGCGAGCGCGGTCAGAAAGCCGCCCCCGGGGATGATCGTCTCCAGCAGGGGGCTGGGCACCGTCCGGCCCGTGAGACGCTGGACGGCCAGGGCGAGAAGCAGGCCGCCGATGGCTCCGGCGGGAAAGGTCCCGTG
>DATCTT010000379.1:0-6890 GCA_036567845.1 Candidatus Ozemibacteraceae bacterium
CGACTGGCCCGTCGGCCTGTTCGCCCTCGATCCGAACGCCCTCAGTGGCAGTGATACAGGCTTTCCAGTCGAGGGAAGCAGGCCGCAGCGCGATATTGAATGTCGTCGCGGCGCCGCCCTGGCGTTCAAGGTTCTCGACGCTGTCTTCGGCCACGATCCGGCCCTCGTTGATGATGACGACACGCTTGCACGTCATGCTTACCTCGGAGAGGATGTGAGTCGAAAGAATAACCGTGTGATCCTTCGCGAGGTCCTTGATCAGGTTGCGTATTTCGATGATCTGGTTCGGGTCGAGGCCAACCGTCGGCTCATCGAGAATAAGCACAGCGGGATCATGGATCAGGGCCTGGGCCAGACCGACACGCTGGCGGTACCCTTTCGAAAGGGTGCCGATCACGCGCATCTGGTGGTCGACCAGGCCGGCGCGCTCTATCACCGCATCGACGCGGCGGCGAAACTCTTTCGCGGCCACTTCCCGCAGCTCGGCGACGAAGTTGAGATACGATCGGACCGTCATCTCGGGATAGACCGGCGGTGTCTCGGGCAGATACCCGAGCCGGCGACGCACTTCCATCGAGTCTTCGAACACATCGAAGCCGTCGACGGTGACCGTACCGGAACTGGCCGGCAGGAAACAGGTGAGAATGCGCATGGCGGTCGTCTTCCCGGCGCCGTTGGGCCCGAGGAGACCGAGCACCTCACCTGCCTGCACCGAGAAGGAAATCCCGTCGAGGGCACGGAAATTTCCATAGAACTTGGTGACATCTTTCATCTCGATCACGAACAGGTGCCTCCTGAGCGAGTGTGAATGGACGGAATATCTCCGTCCGGTCTGCATTGACCACGGAGCATACCAAAAGTTCCCGAAAATTCAACCGGCCCCAGGTAAAAAAGCAACCGCCGTCCGCGTTCCCCAGATGGGATACCGCGAACGGCAGTTGTCGTGCGGTTTAGGAGGCCTTCGTCAGTTCGAGTCGATCGGCAACCACGGCCAGCTTCTCGAGGGCGGCAAGATACCGCTCGAAATACGCCAGGAGATTGTGCTTCTGGGAAAGGCGCAGCAGGCCCATCTTGTGGCGCAGAGCATCGGTGAGGACACCGGTTTCGAGGCCGAACGTCTCTTCGGCCATTGCCACCACGACTTCCTTGCGGATCGAGGGCTGCTTTTCCGAGAGGCTCAGCAGGCCGCGGAGAAGCGGATACAGGCTGTTGAAGGACTTCGCAATCATCGTTTCGAATGTCTTGAGGGATTCGCCGGAAGCGAGGAACTCACTCCGGGCCTCGGTCACCTTGCTTTTCAGCATCTGCTCGACCTGGAGGCGAAGCAGCGCGCGTTCGATGACAAGCGACTTGAACGGGTCGTCGCCCTTGATCATGCGGTGATTGTCGCGGATTTCCTGGAATAGCAGGGGAAATACGTCCAGCGACCGTTCGAGATCCTCGGCGGTCAGAATCAGAGGGGCAGCGAAACCGCGAAGCATCCAGCGTTCGGTCGTGACGGCAATCTGCTTGAGGTGGCCGACGGTTACGGTCTTGAACAGGAGAGCCATGTTGATATTCGAGTGGCCATACACGTAGTCACCCGAGGCAGCGCTGCCGTAGAGAGCGATTGCCGCGAGATCATCCCCGAGAAGTCGCGTCATGTCCTGCGCGAAGGGTTCGAAAACGGTCTCGGGATTCTGCGGTACGTTCCGAAGTTTCAACAACAGGGATTCGAGCATCGGGATCCTCCTGATTCGTTGTTCGGCAGGGGGCTCAGAGGCTGGTCTGCCGGTCTTCAGCCCTGGGTCGCTGCGCCGCTCATCATCTCGAGGAGTGCGGCAAACACGCCTTCGACAGCGGTCATCATGGCCTGGGTGGTCGGACTGGGTTTTTCGCTGCGGAGCGATTTCAGATAGGTGTCACGGGACCGGCTGAGGAGCTCGGCGAGCTCCTGGCGGGCCAACGTCTCGACCCCCAGCCGCATGACGACCTCCCTGACGAAGAGAGCGAATTTTGCGGCAACAGAGACGAGTGTTTCGGGCTGAAGCTGGTATGCGGGGGGCAGCCGGTGTGAGAGCCCTGGAGCAAGAAGCATCCCCGATCCGGCGCCGTAGGGCACCGAAGGCCCTGGTACCCCAATCTCCTGGGACAGAATGATTCCCGAGCCAAGATGGCCGACCGACCAGGGGATCAGATCGGCACGCGCCGAGACATGCGATCCGCCAGAGCCGAGGCTCCCCCGCAGACCGCCACGCCAGAAGGGGGCGCAGATGCCGAGCGTCAGCCAGCCCAACCGCCAGCCGGCAAATTCGGCCGGTTCGGCGAGCGCGGCGCGCTTGCCGATATCGCGAGCGTATCCTTCCAGGGTTGGCCGGAGCGCCTCGCCGAACTCCTCAGGGAACCCGAGAAGCCGAGCTGTATATTTTAAGATATATATTCTGACTTCGGGGCTGATGTACACACCCTTGAGATAATCGTCCCCCGCGGTATCGGGCCAATAACCCTCCGAAGCGGCGAGCTCGACCAGAAGCATCCCGGCGCGGAAACGGTTTCCGGGATTGCTGAGAGCGGCAAGCATCGTCTCGAACTCCGGCATCGTATCGAAAAGCATGGTGGGATGGCCGTCAGCCAGGAGAGGCACGAGGCCGGCGCGCACGCGGTTTTCCCACTCGCCGATCCAGACGGTTTTACGTTCCGTGACATCCATGGGACAGAGGCCGATCCAGTCAGGGAAATCCGTGCCACGATGGATGTCCGTATCCATCATCTTGTACAACAGAGAGGATAGAATCGGGAGCTCGTGTGAATCGAGCGCCCAAGTTCGGAGGATGGTCGGGACGGTTGACATGTCAGCCTCTCTCCTCAAGATGTTCTCTCACCGTGAACCTTATTCCATACCCGTCGCTTCTGTCAATTTTCTTGAACGTCGTCGGGTAATTTGAGATACTTGCGGATCGTCGGACACCCGGCTATCACGCATGTCCCAGAAGGAACTGTCATGCCCACCATCGGAGTATCGATCATCGCGCACAACGAAGAGGCCCAGATCGCCGGTGCGATCGAATCCGCTCTGTTCGCCGATGAGATCGTCGTCGTCGACTGCGCCTCGACGGACCGGACGGCCGGAATCGCGCGCTCGTTCGACCGTGTTCGGTTGTTCGCCCGTCCCAATGATCCAAACCTGAACGTGAACAAGTCGTTCGGCTTTGAGCAGCTCACCACCGACTGGATCTTCTATCTCGACCCCGACGAACGCATTCCGACGTCGCTTGCCGTTGAGATCCGTCGTACGATTGACGGCACCACCGATAACGCTTTCCGTCTGCCGCGCCGCAACCACTTTTTCGGCCGGTGGCTTGCTCACGGCGGACAGTATCCGGACACCCAGCTCCGCCTCTTCAGACGCGGCAAAGCACGTTTTCCCAACCGCCATGTGCACGAGAGCCTCGAGGTCGAAGGCAGCATCGGCCGGCTGTGTGAGCCGTTCGATCATTTCCCCTACCCCACGCTCGACGATTACATCCGGAAGATGAACTTCTACACGAGCTTTCAGGCGACATTCTGGCAGAAGGAAGGGCGCAAGCCCGGCCTGATCGATTCCGCCCGTTTTCTTCTCTTTCGGCCGACAAGCCGTTTCCTGCGCCGGTATCTTCTGAAGGGCGGCTGGCGTGACGGGTGGCAGGGGTATCTGGCCGCGCTCGGAGATGCATTCCAGACGGCAGCCAGCTACGGCAAATTTCTCGAGCGGACGGCGCGCGACGCATGAGAACCCTCCATATCCTCAACTCGCCCAACTGGAGCGGGGCATCAAACTACTGCATCACCCTATGCCGCAAACTGATCGAACACGGCCATGAGGTGCTACTGCTGACCGAGCCCGGGAAGCCGCTCGACCGTGCCCGTGCTGCCGGCATCCTCTGCGACGACACGATCCGGCTCAATCACCGTAATCCGGCTCTCTATCTCCATGCGATCCGGCGCATGCGTACGATTTTCAAAGCCTATCATCCAGATATAATATCGAGTCACATCAATGAAGGCGCGTGGATGGCCGGTCTCGTCGCCCGACGGGCTGCGCCTCAGGCTGTCGTTGTGCGCGTTCGCACCGATATCGACCCGCCGAAGGGACATTTTATCAACCGGTATGTCCACCACGCATGGACCGACCATCTGATCGTTGGCTCCCAGCTCCACAAGCGCCTCTGCCGCCAGATCCTCGACTTTCCGGACGCCGGCATCGACGTGGTGTACGGCGCCGTCGACACCGACGAGTATACCCCCATGCCCGCCCCTTCGACGATTCTGCGTTCCGAGCTCGGAATCGCCGCTGACGCATTCGTCATCGGGCTCGTGGCGCGACTTGACCCAGTCAAGGGCCATGAATACGCGCTCGAGGCGCTTCGACTGCTTCAGACGTCCGAACGCCCCGTGGTGCTTGCCTGTATCGGTTACGAGAGCAACCGAACTGCCGCCTGGCTGATGGACGAGGCCCGCCGCCTCGGCGTCGTCGAGCGGGTGAAAACCCTGATGACCCGCCGCGAGGATCTCCCAGAGCTGATCCGAGGCTGCGATGCTGGGCTTGTCACGTCGGTCGGCTCTGAGGCAAACTGCCGCGCGGCTCTCGAATTCATGGCGACCGGAAAACCCATCGTGGCCACGACGGTTGGCGTCATACCCGAAATCGTGCAGGACGGCGAACAGGGCTTTCTCGTTTCCCCTCGCGATCCCATCGCCATCGCCGGTGCTCTTCACAGGCTCATCACGAACCCTCTCCTGCGCGACCGTATGGGCCGGGCCGCCCGAAATCACGCCGTCGCCAATTTCAACCTCGACCTGTTCGTCCGCCGTACCGAAGCCGTCTACGCAAAAGCCATCCAGCGCCGCGTCCCCCGCTGATCCGCCCCCCAAGGAGGCGGGAAGTGGGCCGCTGGCGCCCGGATAGCGCAGTCCAGGTGGGCCCGCCGAGAAAAAGAAAAATCGCTGGTATGGAATACCGCTGAGAAGCTGGGAGCAATGACGATTTCCCTCATGCGCACGGCTTTCCGTTTGTCTTCCGGCCGCATCACATTTTGGACTTGCGATACTATAGTCATCTTTTTACAATACTCTGGCGGATCGTGGTATACCCTCATTGCCCAAACTTACAGGTCCTCTTTCTTCGTGCCTCTGTGGTGATACTCTGTTTCCCGTTTGCTGCACCTCTGCGGCGAATCCATTCGTGCGTATCTCATCCAAGGGGTCTCGAGCGGCGGCATTGACTTTTCCGGGGCCGTCGCCTAGAATCGGCCTCCGGAGGGTACCCCGAGCGTGGAACTGTTCCGTAATATCGGCATCAAAGGCCGCATCATCATCACGACCCTGCTGATCATGGCTCTGCCGATCGGCGTTTTCAGCTACATCCGCTGGATGGATCTGAACGTCAACCTCTCCGTCTACATCTTCATCGGAAACGCGTTCCTGTTCATCGGCCTGCTTTCCTCCTGGGCCGTCGCCGTCTCGATCACCCGCCCCCTCGCCCGCATCCGTCACAAACTCGACATTTTCCAGGAAAAGCGCGTCGCGAACCCCGTCAACGACACGGGGGACGACGAAATATCCGAGATCGCCTCGGGCGTTTCCCGGGTATTCGCGATCTGGAACGGCGAGATCAGCCTCATCACGAAAAAGCAGCGCCAGCGCAACGAGGACGCCGTGAAACTCGAGTCCTCCCGCTCCGAGCTCGAGCATCAGCTCGAGCTGACCCGGTCCTGTCTCAAGGTTGCCCAGTCGCTCAACACCACCTTCGATTTCCAGACGAATCTCAAGACGATCCTCGACGAAGCCGTACGCACGATGAACGTCCAGTGGGCCTCGATCCTGCTTCTCAACCGCGACAACCTCGACCTCACCGTCGCCTGCATGCGCGGCATGGAGCAGTCTCTGCTCGACGACCTCGCCGAGGACAACTACCCTTCGATCAAACTCAAGCCCAATGAGGGACTCGCCGGACAGGTCATCAAGGGCGGCCTTCCTCTCCTCGCAAATAAGGGCCACAAGGATCCGCGGTTCAAATCATTCACCGAGTTCAAGGCCCGCGAGGAAAAAGTCGCAAGCATTCTCTGCGCCCCAATCAAGGCATCGGACGGCACGCTTCTCGGCGTCATCAACTTCATCAACCGTATCTCCCCGCCGTTGTTCCGCAACGAGGATATTCCCTACGCCCAGGACGTCGCGATGCTCGCCGCCCTGGTAATTGAGCGCAACCGGCTGTACCGCAACCTCTTCTGCGACGAGTCGACGGGGATGATCAGTCACCGTATCTGGAAAGGTTACTTCGAGGAAGAGGCCGCCCGCTCGGTGCGCTATGCCCAGCCGCTGTGCACGGTCGTCCTCGATCTGGAAAAATATCGGGAGATACAGGAATCCACGGCTCCCGAGTTTGCCCTTCAGGTCGGGAATGAGGTCGCCCGCACCGTCCAGAAAGCGCTGCGCGACACGGATCTTGCCTCGCGCACCCAGGAGCGCATCTACATCCTTTTGCCGAACACCGACGCGGCAGGCGGCGTTTTCCTCATCGGACGGCTGAAGGATGCCCTCGACCGCATGTCCTTCGAATACAACGGACGCACTTACGCCCTCGGCTCATCGGCAGGTATCGCCGCCTATCCCGAGACGAGCCAGGATGCCAAACGGCTGATCAACCTCGCTCTCACGGCTCTCGAATCGGCGAAGGCGGGCGGCCGCAACCGCGCTGTCGTCCACCCTCCGGCGGGTATCGAAGCAACGGCCTCCTGAATCATGGGAGAGGCGAGCCGCAGAGGCACAGAGATATATTATTATTGATATTATATACATTCACTCACTTTGAGGTGTTCCGATGAAACCAGAGCGTCCGTTCTATATCACAACCCCGATCTACTATGCCAACG
>DATCTT010000380.1:0-2335 GCA_036567845.1 Candidatus Ozemibacteraceae bacterium
GCGTGGTCCGGAATCCGGGCTGGCCGGCCGATCTGGTCGGGGTTGCCTGGGGCTACCATCCGTCGTTCTGTGGGGCGATTACCCGCGAATCCATCATCTCAGCCTGGAATGCCCGGCCATACGAGCCCGTCGCGATCGGAGAGTGCGGTCTCGATGTCCATGCCGACGTGGCGATGGAGCACCAGGCCGCTGTGTTCGAGGCCCAGGCCGAAATCGCCAGAACCGCCGGCCTGCCGCTGCTGGTGCATCTGCGCGGTGCCTGGCACCGGGCTCTCACGATCCTGCGTCGTCATGCCGCCGGGGTTCCCTGGGTGATGCACGCATTCAGCGGCCCGGTCGAGATCGCCCGCCCGTTTCTCGCCGAAGGGGCCGTCCTATCCTTCGCTGGCTCCCTGTGCATGCCCCAGGCGAAAAAGACGCCTGCCGTCGCCCGCCAGGTTCCGGATGACCGGTTCGTGCTCGAAACCGATTCCCCTGACCTGAAGCCGTTCTTCTTCGAGGCGGCGTGCAACGAGCCAGCCTCCCTTCCAGGAATCGGCCGACATCTTGCCGGACTGCGTGGAGTGCCTGACGAGCTGGTGCGCCTCCAGGCTGCCGCCACCGTCGCGCGCATCTTCGGTCGAGGATGAGCTGCAAACCGGTTGGCCGTGTGGTAAGGTGTCCAGCGCACGGGAGGGCAGGATGGCTGACGAGGCGAGATTTTACCGGACGGAGCTGCTGATCGGCCCCGAGGCGCTGAAACGACTTGAGGCGGCCCATGTCGCCGTCTTCGGCATGGGCGGGGTGGGTTCGTATGCGGTGGAGGGCCTTGCGCGGGCCGGCGTGGGCAGGCTGACGCTCGTGGATTTCGACACGATCGGCCGGACGAACCTGAACCGACAGATCATGGCGCTCGAATCGACGATCGGCATGCCGAAAGTCGACGCGATGGGAAACAGAGTGCTTGATATCAATCCCGCCTGCCAGGTCGAGCGGCACCAGGTCTTCTTCGACCGGGAACAGATCGCGCGGCTGCTCGGCCAGCCCTACGCGCTTGTGATTGACGCGATCGACTCGTTCAACCCGAAGATCACGCTGATGGTCGAGGCCGTGAAAGCCGGGCTGCCCCTCCTCTCGGCCATGGGCGCTGCGGCGAAGATCGATCCGACCCGGGTGACGGTCACGGATATCGCTGACACGACGATCTGTCCCTTCGCCCGCCGCATCCGGAAGCGGCTGCGCAGCTTCGGCATCGAGCGCGGCATCACCGTCGTCGCCTCGACCGAACCGCCGATCATGCCCTACCATCCCGACGAGATCCCCGGCGAACGCCAGGAAGTCACGCTGGCGCGTGGCCGGCCCCGCATGATCCAGGGCTCGATCGGGTACATGACGGCCATCTTCGGCATGATGCTTGCCGGGGTCGCCGTCCAACGGCTGACCGGCCTTGCGACCGCGTCCCAGACCCCCCGCGGTGCTGCAAAATCCGGCTCTGTCGGGGATTGAGACACGGTGCGGGCCGTCAGAGTGGTCGGGCCGCCAGGTCGATCACCGTTTCGAGCGGAATCGTCTCGCCGCGCGCCTTCAAATCAATACCGAGTGATGTAAAACGCTCCTCCCAACCGGGCACCGCACGGGGAAATGCGTGCCTGAGGAGGGGCAGGGCCATCTTCCGGCGGCTGGAGAGCATCACCGACAGCAACTTCAGAGCGTCCTCCCGTCGGGCATATTCCTCGTCGGTCAGGACCAGGGGGCGCAGCTCCAGGATCGTGCTGTAGACCTTGGGGGACGGCCGGAACGAGGCAGGCGAGAACCGCGTGCCCAGCACTGGCTCGGCGAACAGCCGGATCTGCGCCGAAAGAAAGCCGTAGAGATCCGAGCCGGGCCGGGCCGCCGCTTTGCGCGCCACTTCATCCTGGAGCAGGAAGACCAGCCGCGCCGGAGGCGGCCGAAGCATCATCAGCCGGCGCATGATCGGTGTTCCACAGTAGTAGGGTAGGTTGCCTGTGACGAGCAGCCGCTTCCCCTGCGGGACGAGCGGTGCCAGGTCCATCTCGAGCACGTCGCCCCAGTGGACGGTGAGCGCGGTGCCGAACCGGGCAAGCTCGTCCCGCATCCGTTCGTCGATCTCGAACGCCGTGACGCCGGCACCTGTCTCGATCAGGCTGCCGGTGAGTGCTCCGGGCCCGGGGCCGATCTCCCAGATCGCGTCTCCCGGTTCCGGCGCGAGACGGCGAACGATTTCGGCCGGCAGCCGCGCATCGGTGCAGAAGTTCTGGCCGAGCGATTTTTTCGCCGGCAGCCGGCTGTCATTCGTCATCCCGCCACCAGTCATCCGTCGGCGTCTTTGCGATGT
>DATCTT010000381.1:0-2581 GCA_036567845.1 Candidatus Ozemibacteraceae bacterium
AACCTGTCCACCGGCACCGGCAACCGCGTCGAGGGCCCGCGCCATGTCCCCCCGGCCGGGCTCGCGGCCGAACTGGTCGATGAACAGCTGGTCCTTCGCGACGACGGCGACCGGATGTTCGCTGGCGGGCCGCTGAACCGAAACGAACAGAAGGTCCGTGAACCGGCTCTCGAACAGGGTCAGCAGGTGGCGCGGCCCGGGCGCCAGGGCCAACAGGCCGAGAACGGCGACACCCAGCAGCACCCACGGCCGGTCACGGCCGCCGTTTCCCGGCCTGCCCTGCGCGCTCATGGCTCAGCGGAAGCGGAACTTGGGCAGCTTGATCTTCGGCGCCTTCTTGATGACTTCCTGCACGGCATTGCTGCGCGCCTCGTTGACCTTGGCGTCGTGCGCCGCCTTCTGCTCCTCGATATCCGTCTCGACCGTCAGGCGATACCCGGCCACCGACGGATTGAATGCTGCATCCGCCGGCCATGCCACTTTGCGGCCCGTTCCGGCGGCCGGATCGAACTCGACCGCGAGCGGCTGGGACGGCGTCACCTGGGTCACCTCGGTGTCACCGGGAATGCGCGCCAGCAGGGTTCCGCTCTTCACCTGCACGAGGTTGAGCAGCTTGTCCCCCGCCACATGCACGGCGCACAGGCCGTCCAGGCCGGTCACCGGGTTCTTCAGCCTGACCGTTCCGGCACCCTCCTGGAGCACCAGGCCGCCGCGGTCCGGCGTGAGCTTCATCACCTGGCAGCCCTGCTCGGGGCCGACCGCGAGGAACTGGCCGTTCCCGAGATGAGCCTCGTAGAGCCCGTTTTCGGGCACGATCAGCGGCTCAGACTGGATAGGATACTTCCCCGTATCGATCGACGGGACGAACTCCTTGCCTTTGAGATCCTCCATCTGCTTCTTGATTCCGGAAACGGCGGAGCGGATCGCATCGAACCGGCGCAGCTTCTCCAGCACCGGCCCTGAAAGCCCCTCCGTCAGGGCATTCAGCCGGTTCTGGCCGCGGAGCAGAGCCCGCGGCATCAGCGCGCCTTCCGTGTTGAGGCTCGAAATGCCCTGCAGACTCGAGGGGACCGCGCCGAGCCGCATGCCAAGCGTGCCAAAGCGTTCCTGCAGCTTCTGCAGCGGCTTGAACGGGATGACCTGACCGAACCCCTCGGCGAGGGAGCCGTCGAGCTGCATGATCCGCCGCCCGAATGCCGCCAGCCGCTCCCCGGCCTTGACGCGGCGGGTCTTGCCGGTGACGGCGTGCGTCAGCTCGACATCGCCTTCGTAGACGTTGACGACGGTGCCGCCCGCGTCCTCCACGCCCAGGTCGAGGCCGGGCGTCATCAGCAGCGGCAGCAGGTTGTCATGGATCTCGACCTCAAACAGGGTGCCCTTCACGCCGGCGATCACGTCGGCCGTCTGCACCTTGAAATCACTGCCCGACACGACCTTGAA
The DNA here is from genome assembly GCA_036567845.1 of Candidatus Ozemibacteraceae bacterium. Classification (GTDB taxonomy): domain Bacteria; phylum Muiribacteriota; class Ozemobacteria; order Ozemobacterales; family Ozemobacteraceae; genus MWAR01. The sequence continues at coordinate 1,441 of DATCTT010000381.1, forward strand.
CAGGAACGAGCCCTGCTGGGCCTTGAGCTTCGCCAGGGCCGCCTCGCCCAGCACCACGGGCACCTCGAACAGGCTGTCCTCCTTGACCGCGAGCACGCAGGTGTTCTTCAGGGAAAGCTCGGCACTGCTATCGGTGCCGGTCTTGACCCGGTCTCCCCCGTCGAGCCGCTTGAGCGGGCCGGCCAGCTTCAGATTCCCCGGAACCGCCTTGAACGCAGGCTCCTGGCCTTTCCTTACCTCGACCTTGCCCGAAACCTTGATCAGTTCCGTCGTGGTCAGATCGACCGCGCCGAACGCGGCGCCGCAGAAGAACAAACTGACGCCCAGTAGGGCGCCGCGGTAGATCAACGGATTCATGACTCCTCCTTGGGGAAAAACGATGCGATGCATCGCGCATCCTAGCCGCCGCCGGGGTGGCTGTCAAACACCGCCCGGCGTTCCTGCGCCCGTCGCCGGCAGCGTGGCCCGGAGCGTGCGCCAGGTCAGGAAAAGCGCGATTCCGAGCCAGACCAGTCCGACCAGTGTCGGCGGCAGATGCACGAGCTGGGCGAACCGGTAGGCGTCGGAACAGGGGATCGACCGGTCTATCAAGTCTGATTTTATATCGATAAGAACATAATACATCGAGGTCAGGCCCATGTAGCGCAGGAACTGGTCGCAGAACAGCTCGCTGCCCCGCTGGCCGGCATACAGCAGGGCCGCGCCGAACGCCAGGCAGAAAACGAAGCCGAACAGACTCCGCACATACAGCACGGTGATCACCAGCATTCCGGCACCCAGAAGCTGGGTGAACAGCCGGTCGTTGCGGGTGCGCGCCGCCGTCAGCAGCAGCAGCGACCCCCAGACGAGGCTGCCGAGATACCCGGCGGTGAGGATCAGCCACCAGCTTCCGCCCCGGGTCGCGCACATCCCGCCCTCGTTGGCCGAGAGGGTGATGCTCTCGATCGAGCCGCCCGTCATCGCCGCGGCCAGGCCGTGCGACAGCTCGTGGAAGAACACCGTCAGGATCTTGAACGGGAACACCAGCAGGCTGTCCCACTGCCAGAGCGAGAGCAGGAACAGGATGACGGGAATCCCCATCCCCGCGAGCGGCAGGCGCCCGGCCGGATCCTCTCCGGCCAGGCTCTTGTTCGGATTCAGC
>DATCTT010000382.1:0-2178 GCA_036567845.1 Candidatus Ozemibacteraceae bacterium
CTCGAGACGGAGCTTGCCCGCGATCCGGCGTTCCCCGAGCTCCTGCGCGGAATCCACCATGGCATGGAGATCCGGAAGTTTCCCGAGGGAACGGCCAAAGCGCGACTTATCGACGAGACCCTCGCCTGGGAGGAACGGGGAACCCTCGACACCGTGTTCATCGTAGACCGGAATGGCCGTTTCTGGCGGCCACACAACGACAGCATGATGCTGTTCCGGCGCATGGCCTGGTGGCCCCGGGACCGCATGATGCGCACCCTTGCCAGCCTCTATGAGCGCCAGACGAACCGGTCGTGGCAGGAGTTCGAGTGGCTTCTCCGGATGCCGCCCGAAGGGTATTCGCGGGAGGAGTTTTTCGGTGCAAGCCTGTATGGCCGGGGGGTGACGTCGCGACTATCGTCCCAGCTGAGCCGCGCAGCAATCAGTAGATATAATAATTGGAATAATATAACATCGGATGCGCCTGATGGCGAGGAAGTCGCGGCGCTCGCGGTGACCGATATGGCCGTTTCGTCAGGTGGGGAGGATGTCGTGGCGACGATGCTGCGCCGCCTCGGAACTTTCACGATAAACTCGAACGAGGCTGGCGCAGCCGCGATGTTCGTCGACGTCATCCGGGGAGCGACCGGCGCCGCGATCGGATGCCTCACCGTCTTCCATCATTCTGGTGGTCTGGCGGCCCTCTTCTTCGACGAACTGTATGCGGCATGGCCGGAGCTGTCGGACGGCATGCGTCTCTATGCGATTTCCGAATTCCCCTGCACTCTCATCTATCCGGGGCTGCACGATGACCGGAAGTTTTCGCGCCTGTTCAGGCGGCTTGAACCGCCCAACGTGATGCTGAGCCAGGTCGCCGTGGTCGAGGATGAGCCCGTCATCCTGGCGGCCCTTAACTGTCGCCAGATCTGGAACTATTCGCTCGTGGGCACGCTTCCCTGGCGGCTTGTGCAGGTCCGGGTCGAGGCGTTCCGGAACCGCCTGTTTGCTGGCGCATGTGCGATGGGCCTCATTCTGGGCCTCCTCTGCCTGCGCGTCTGGCGGGGCGTCGTCCAGCCCGTTGGGGCTCTCGTCGAGGGCGTGGAGGCGATGGAAAACCGCAGATTTGAGCACCGGATTGCGATCACGACTGGGGACGAACTCGAGCGGCTTGCCGAAACCTTCAACGCCACCCTGGCCGGCATGGAGGAGCTCGAAGTCGCGAGAATCGTCCAGCAGAAGCTGCTGCCGGCCGGCGAGGTGGTTTCGGGATGCTGGAGATACAGGGGCATCAGTGTCATGTGTAGCGAGGTTGGTGGGGATTACCACGATGCGCGGCTATGTTCCGACGGAAGCATCGTCTTCTTCCTCGGCGATGTGTCGGGCCACGGTGTCTCGGCGGCCCTGGTCGTGGCGATGGCGAAGGCGGCTTTCGGCAATCTCGTCCGGTCTGGTTGCACAGACCCCGGCGAACTCCTCGGCCGGCTGAACGAGGTCATCCTTGGCACGGTGCGCAAGATGAAGATGATGACGGCCGTCGCCGGCCTGGCCAAACCCGACGGCAGCCTGCTGCTGGCGAATGCCGGCCACTGTTATCCTGCCCTGCTCCGCAGCGACGGCTTGGTGGAACTGCGGCCCTGGAAGGGGAGTCTCCCTCTCGGCGTCCGGCTCCGGGGAAGCTGGACCCCTGTCTGCATTCCTCTTGGCCCGGGAGATCGCCTGCTGCTCTACACTGACGGGATTCCCGAGGCCGGTGACCGCGATGGCAACCAACTTGGATACACCCGCTGGGAGGAGATGCTCCAGGCCGAAGCCGTCGAGCCTGACGCCGGGCGCCTCATCGCGCGGCTTCACGACCGGCTCGGAAGGTTCACGCACCCGGTGAGCTGGGCGGATGATGTGACGATAACCGTGTTGACCCATACCGGCAACGATTGAAGGAGAACAAAAATGCGCGTATTCGAGATCACCCTAGAGATCGAGGGAATTACCCCTCCTGTCTGGAGGCGGGTGGAGTTCCCCGAGACGATGTCGCTGAACGCCCTTCACGCCGCGATCCAGGCGGTGATGGGGTGGCGCAGCGAGTATCCGGCCTGTTTCTCGGCCGTGGGAGCGGCGTGGCCGATCGGGGAGTGGCCGGATGCCGGCCCCGATGCGGCGGGCCCGCTTCCCGCATTGTGCGGAAAGGGCCAGACTCTCGGC
>DATCTT010000383.1:0-5321 GCA_036567845.1 Candidatus Ozemibacteraceae bacterium
CTGATCAACCCATTCGCATTCCGAGCCGGGCAGAGCCCGGTTTGTCTGAACAATTCTGGAGGAAAGAATCATGGCCGAGAATGATGCCCCCCGCGAGATGCGGCGCCCCCGCCACCGGAAGGTGTGCCAGTTCTGCAAGGACAAGTCCACGTTCATCGATTACAAGGACACCAACAAGCTTCGCCGCTTCATCAACGATCGCGGCAAGATCGTCAGCCGCCGCACCACTGGCACGTGCAGTGAGCATCAGCGCATGCTGACCGGCGCCATCAAGCGCGCCCGCAACATCGCTCTGTTGCCTTTCATCGCCGCCTGAACGGCGGGCGGCCCGGGAGGCACGCTTCCTCCCGGCGCCGATGCCCGACAGAGCTGAGAATAATGAAACAGACCCTCGGACAGCGTCCCGCTGGAACCGCCCTGATGGTGGCTTTCACGCTGGTGACGCTGTTCGCTTCTTTGCATACTCCGATCTTTGGAACCCTGCTGCTGGCCCTGGCGGGACTACCCGCCGTCTTCGTCGGCCTGGCCTGGGGAGGCGCCTGGTTCGTGGTGTATGCCGGTCTCACGATCGCTGGCTCGACGGCCTATGGCGGTATAGCGACCGGTATACTTCTTGTGCCGATGCTTCTCGTGCCGGCGGGGATGCTCGCATCCGCGATCAGCAGAGGCTTTCCCGCCCTGCGGTCGATCGGGCTGGCCCTGGCGGGCTCGATGCTGTTCTCGTTCTGCCTCTGGAGCATCGCGCCGGTGTTCGGCGAAGCCGGCACCCGGCTCTGGCAGCTGCGGAGCGTGTTCGAACGCCAGGCGGATCTCATCGAGGCCCAGATCCGGAAGATGAACGCCCAGCCGGCGGGAACGGGCACGACGGCCGCTCCGGCAGGTGGGGCTTCCCTCGCCTCGGGAGCCGCCGCGCCGAACCCGGCATCAGCAGCGACAGCCGTGGCCGCCGACACCGACACCGAAGAGGCGACCGAAGCCGTGATGCGCCAGTTCCGCGAATGGATGGGATTCGTCGCCCTGCTGGTGCCCATCACGTTCCTGTTCGGCTGGCATCTGCTGTCCCTGGCCGTCATGTATCTGGGGATCGTGACGCTGGCGCCGAATCACGGACTGAGCGTGCAACCGCTTCCCGCCTTCTCGACCTGGCGGTTCGACTGGCAGCTGATCTGGGTGTTCCTGGCCGGCTGGCTGCTGTATCACGGCGCCGAAAACCTCGCATCGGACGAGCTGCGCCATCTCGCGCGGGTCATCGGGGCGAACTGTCTCGCGATCAGCAAACTTCTGTATCTCATCATCGGTGTTTCCCTGCTGTTCTACTTTTTCGAGAAGAACGAGATCAGCACCCCGAACCGGGTCGGTCTGTCGGTGCTCGCCCTGCTGATGACGCAGCTGCTCATCTGGGCGGGGATCGCGGACGTCTGGCTCGATTTCCGTGCACCTCCGCCTTCAAACGTGAATCAAGACGGCGATGAGTCGTCATTCTTCGATCAATTCTGAGGAGGAATTATCATGCAGGTCCTGTTGATCCAGAACGTCGGTAGCGTTGGCAAGCGCGGCGAAACCAAGCGCGTCGCCGAAGGGTATGCCCGCAATTTCCTGTTCCCCCGCAACCTGGCCGTCCCGGTCACCCCGGGCACCATGAAGAACCTCAACCTGCTCAAGCAGTCCTGGAAGCGCCAGGAAGTGAAGGAGCAGGAGGAAGCCCGGGCTCTGGCCGCCAAGATCGACGGTCTCACCCTCAAGATCACCCGCAAGTCGGGCGAGAAGGGACGCCTGTTCGGCTCCGTCACGAACACCGAGATTGCCGAGCTGATCGCCAAGAAGGCCGACATCCAGCTCGACAAGCGCAGCGTCGTCGTTGAGCACATCAAGGAGCTCGGCGAGCACGAAGTCACCGTCAAGCTGTTCACGGACGTCAAGGCGACCGTGAAGCTCGTCGTCCTGCCCGAGGAAGCCGCCGAAGTCACCGCCTGATCCATACAGGCCGGAAGGACCGCTCATCACGGAGAACACGAGGAACACAGAGGTTGCACGGAGAATGCCTGTTTCTCTGTGAAACCTCCGTGTTTTTTGTGATCTCTGTGGTGAGGGTATTTTCCTGAAATTCCAATCGGTATGATCCGGGAAGATTGCGCGATGGCGCAGGGGGCGAAGTAACGCGATGAGCGATGTGTTCCAGAAGGTTCCGCCCCAGAATCTCGAGGCCGAACAGGCGCTGCTCGGCTCGATGATGATGGATGTCGAGGCCGTCGTGAAGGCGATGGAGAATATCGTCGCCGATGACTTCTACCAGGCATCGCATCGCGACATCTACCAGGCGCTGCTCAACCTGTACCAGGCGAGCAGACCCTGCGACATGGTGACCCTCCAGGAGGAGCTGCGAACCCAGAACCGTCTGGCCGATGTCGGCGGGGCCAGCTACCTGGCACAGCTCCTGAACGTCGTGCCTACGGCGGCCAACGCCGAGCACTACGCGAAAATCGTGAAGGAAAAGTCCCTGCTGCGCCAGCTGATCGGCGTCACCGGCGAGATCGCGCGCACCGCCTACGAGCCGCAGGTCGTCGCCCAGACCATTCTCGACGAGGCGCAGCAGAAGGTTCTCAAGCTTTCCGAAAAGGGAAATTCCCAAACCTACGTGCGCATCCGGGATCTCGCCTCGGAAACCTTCAAGCGGCTCGAGAAGCTGTACGAGCACAAGCAGGCCGTGACCGGCGTCGCGACGGGGTTCACGAAGCTCGACGAGATGACCTCCGGCTTCCAGCCCTCGGATCTGATCATCCTCGCGGCCCGCCCCTCGATGGGCAAAACGGCGTTCTGTCTCAACATCGCCCAGCATGTGGCCGGCGTCAACGGCCTGCCGGTGCTGATCTTCTCCCTCGAAATGTCCCGGATCCAGCTGATGCAGCGTCTGCTCGTATCGGAGGCGCGCATCGACGGCCAGAAGATCCGCAACGGCTTTCTTGCCGACGAGGACTGGGTCAAGCTGACCACGACGGTCGGGATGCTTGCCGAGACACCGATCTTCATCGATGACTCGCCCAACATGACCCTCATGGAAATGCGCAGCAAGGCGCGGCGGGCCCGGATGCAGGAGAACATCGGCCTCATCGTCATCGACTACCTCCAGATGATGAGCCTGCAGAGCGGCGGCAGCAGCCAGGACAACCGCGTTCAGGAGATATCGGCCATCTCGCGTGGCCTGAAGGGAATCGCCCGCGAGCTGAACGTGCCCGTCGTCTGCCTTTCCCAGCTGTCGCGCGCCGTCGAATCGCGGCCCGACAAGCGGCCGATGCTGTCGGACCTGCGTGAATCGGGCGCCATCGAGCAGGATGCCGACGTCGTCATTTTTCTATATCGAGAAGAATATTATAACCGGAACAAGGCCGAGTGCAAGAACCGGGCAGAGGTCATCATCGCGAAACAGCGCAACGGCCCGGTCGGCACCTGTCCTATGGCGTTCTTCCCGCAGTTCGCGCGGTATGACAACCTCGAAACCACGCTGTCCGAAGAATACATAGGCGAGTAGGCCCGGCCGCCATGGAGACGATTCTCGCGGCCGACCGCTTCCTGTTCCACCTGTTCAACGGGATCTGGACCTGTGGCGCGTTCGATGTGGCCATGCCCCTCATCACCGATGCGAAACTGTGGGTGCCCCTGCTGCTCGCGGCCTGGCTCTGGCTGCTGCTAGGAGCAAGCGGGAAATGGCGTGCCACAGCTCTGTTGCTGCTCGTCGCGATCGGGGCCAGTGACCAGCTCAGCTCGGCCGTCGTGAAAAAGGCGGTCGGACGGAAACGCCCCTGCTGCATGGAAGCGGATGCTCGGCTGCTCGTGCCCTGCAAGGGCAGCAGATCCTTCCCCTCGTCCCATGCGGCGAACACCGCGGCGGCAGCCGCCGTCATCTGGCTTGAGACAGGAACGGCCGCCGGCATCGTCCTTACCCTGCTCTCGCTGGCTGTAGGATATTCTAGAATATATATTGGTGTGCATTACCCGTTCGATGTGCTGACGGGCTGGCTGCTGGGAATCCTGGTCGCCTGGCTCTGCGTGCGCCTCCGATGCCGGTTCTTCGGCCGGCCGGCTCCGTCCGGAGCGAAGAGCGCCGGCTGAACCGCGTCAGACCGGCGCCGCCGGCCCGCGATCTGCATTTTGCGCGGAGGGCCGGAGAGGATTCAGCCTCCGCGCCGTCGAAGCGAGAGATCGATCCCGAGGCGGCGCAGCGCGATCCCGAGGGATTCGCCCGAGCGGGGGCGCATACGGATCTCCAGCGTCCAGATGCCGTGGCGGGCGGCCGCCTCGGGCGGGATCTTGATCCGGTCTTTCGTGGTGCAGACCGGGACGGCGGCCATGCCCACGGCCGCCGAGGCGATCCCGGAAAGCGTCTTTGCATGGAATCCGTCGTGGTCACGGAAGCTGTGGATGTCGGCGACGAACCGGCCGGCCGCCGTCAGCTGGGTGGCGAACACGTCGGGCCTGGCGATCGCCGCGAACGCCAGAACCCGTTCGGGGCCCTCGTCGAGTCGCCGGTGCCGGCCGGCCGGGTCGATCCAGCCGCTCGGCATCGTGAGCATCTCGAGAATCGGCGTTTCCGGTGCGATGCCGCGGATATGCCGCTTCCAAAAATCGATCTGGGACGGCTTCGCCAGCTCGCAACGGGTCAGCGCGATCACGTGCGCATCCCGGAGCCGTTCGGGACGTTCCCGGAGGCGGCCCAGGGGAAGTGGCCGGGCATGCTCCTCCGGCATCAGGGCATCCCACAGCACGATATCGATGTCGTGGCGCAGCCGCCGGTACTGGAACCCGTCGTCGAGCAGCAGGACGTCGGGACGGAACCACTGCTCGGCGAGGCGGGCCGAGTGAGCCCGGTTCTTGCCGACCAGCACCGGAACCTCGGGGAACAGCGATGCAAGCAGCCGCGCTTCATCCGTCAGGGTTTCGGGATGCGGGCCGGGACCGGTCAGAAGATAAAATCCGCGCTCCCACGGACTGCGATACCCGCGGGTGAGGACTGCCCGGCCTGCGGGCAGGGCAGGGTCGGCGAGGAGTTCGAACAGAAACGGGGTTTTCCCGGTGCCGCCGACCGAGAGGTTACCGATGCTGATCACCCGGGCGGCCGGATTCTCGATGAGAAACGGAAACGTCAGGAAAAAACGGTGTTCGATGCTGGCGAGAGAAGCATACAGCTGGGCGAGACGATACAGGATTCTGCTCACGCCGCCGCCTCCCATGCCTGTTGGAAGGCGGCACTCATAGCCTTGAACCGCTGCTCTTCGGCTGTGAGGAAGGCGCGAGTGGCGCAGGTGGCACGGGGCGGGGCGGCGTCG
>DATCTT010000384.1:0-13962 GCA_036567845.1 Candidatus Ozemibacteraceae bacterium
AGCGCGGCGGCCCCGACGGGGTCGGGCTCACGGCCCATGCGCGCCTGGCGGATGGTGGCGACATGATCGATATTGACTCCGAGCTTGATCATACTATACCTCCAAATACACATGCGCCCTGTTCAGGCACGCTGGATGAACGAAAACAAACTGCCCTGACGGCCTTTCTGGCCGCGGTAGGAGAAGTATCTCTCGCCCAGGCACATCGTGCAGTCGTTCACGTGGCGGATCCGGTCCAGCGTCACGCCACGCCGCAGAGCCTGGATAACATTGAGGCCACGCAGATCGAGATGCCATTTCACGCCACGGGAAAACAGCCCCATGAACCCCTCGTCGGCATCGCGGAACGTGGGTGGCACCTCTTCCCCCAATTCCAGACAGCAGCTGCCGATGCATGGCCCCATCGCGAGCTTCAGGGACGACGGTGCGACGCCGAACCGGTCGGCCAGGAACAGGATCGTTCGCCCCGTGATATCTTCGCGAGTGCCCTTCCAGCCTGCATGCACGGCCGCCACGATCTCGTCGTTCCACATCAGGACAGGGAGGCAATCTGCCGTGAACACACCGATGGGAATCCCACGATCGGCCGTGATAACGGCATCACCATCGCCCTGGTCGCCCGGCCCGGAAGCCGGGGTCACGAGATGGATGTTCGAGCCGTGAACCTGGGTTCCCCAGCGAGGCGGGGCCAGATGCTGGTCACGCACGATCTCGAGGGCTTGCCAGGCTCGTTCCGCAGCCGCGGGATCCTGACGATAGAAGCCGAGATCCCCATCCACGCGCTCGGAAAAAGCGGCGAGAACCGCTCCGTCGCGAATCAGATGCATGTCAGGAGCCGGCGGTCAGGGTCGCGATCATCCGCTCGGCGAGATCATCGACGGCATCCCGCTTCATCGACACCTCGCGCACGCGCCGCAAAGTGCGCACGGCATCGTCAACCCGTCCCTTCTTTGAGTAGAGGGAGCCGAGCACGATATAGGCCTCTTTCAGGCCGCGGTCGAGGGCGATCGCACGCTTGCACTCTTCGTAGGCATCCTTGAACCGGCCCTGGTTGTAATGCAGCAGCGCCAGATCCTTCACGGCCTCGGCGTTCTCGGGGTGCATCTCGAGGGTTTTGCGGAACTCGAGCTCAGCCATGTCATACTTGCCGGCGCGGAAGAAATCCTTCCCCATCTCGAGGTGAGTGCGGGCCGATTCACGGTTTTTCTCGTCGAGATCCTTGCGGGCTTTGAGCAACAGACTGCGGGCCTGCCGGCCGATCCCCGAATCTCCGGCAACGGCAACGATCCGTTCGAGTTCGGATGCGGCTTCATTCACGAGGCCACGTTCGATATACGACTGGCACAGCGCATACTTCTTTTCGAGCCCGCGTTCCTGACTGATCGAAAGTTCGCCAGAGCTTCGCTGCGGAGCTGCATATCCGCTCTGAACGGCGGGCCGGGACGAGAACGCGGGGGCCGGGGCGGCCTGAGACATCATGCCGGAGGGGCTCACGAGGCTGAAATCCTCGCCAGCCGCTCCGGCCGGGGCCGCAAACTGCTCGGCACCCGGAACAGCGCTGACGGGGGTAAAGCTCGTCGAGGAGTCCATCGCCTCGGAACGGGCATCGTAGGCCCCGAGGCGGCTTCCCTTGCCCTTGCGCTGCATGAACTCGGCGAGGCGGGAACTGCCCTGGATCGACTTCACGTTCGCGAAGTAGTAGGAGCGGCTGTTGCTGTTGAGCTGCTTCAGCTTCTTCTCGACATGGCGCTTGACCGGCGAGCCGGACGGGGCCTTCGTGAGAGCCTGCTGATACACATTGATGGCCTTGTTGTTCTGGCCCGTCTTCTCATAGCATTCGGCAAGGGGGATATAGGCGCGGACATAGCCCGGATTCAGCTTGAGGGCGGCGAGGAAACTCCGGCCCGCCTCGGCAAAGTTTTTCCGGGTGAACTCGCACAGGCCGATGTTGAAGTAGGCTTTGAAGAAGCCAGGATCGAGACGGATCGCCGCCTGGAAATGGCGGATCGCCTCGTCATGCCGGCCGGCTTTGTAGCAAGCCCAGCCGAGCGAGTCCCGAAAGCTGGCCGAATCCGGTTCGAGCTCGACGGCCCGCTGGCAGAGCTGAACGGCCCGCTGGACATCAACTTCGAGAGACGCAAGCAGGAAGCCGAGATTGTTAAGGGCCGAGGCATAGTTGGGATTCAAACCCAGCGCCCGCTCGTAGGCCGCGGCGGCGCTCTTCATATCGCCCGTCTTCTCGAGGGCAAACCCAAGATTGTGGAATGCCTCGGACATGTCGGGGCGGGCACGGACCGCCTGACGCAGGTCATCGGCCGCCCCGACGTAGTCTTTCTCCTGCAGTTTCTGGGTGCCGCGCACATACATCCGCATCCCGGCATCCTGGTAGTTGGGCAGGGTGTCGAGCGAGAGTGCGACGGCGGGAACCGCCGCCGACAGCCATGCCAGCATCAGTCCCATGCTCAGTTTTTTCATCGTCTTGCCTCCTGCCGCTATTTCTCCTGCCCAACAGCCACCATCGGCAGATTCGCCCCAGAACCGAAGCCTCGAATCACCACAAGATCCACGGGGAAACATCCATCCCGTTTTCCTCCGGTCCTCGTTCCATCTGCGCCGTCTGTGCCATCTGGTGATTCGGTTTCCGTTCTGCATCGAACAGCCGTTGGACCTTTGGAGAGAGTCGGCATGCGTGTTCGGCGTCTGTTGCAGGATGGATCGGGATCGTCTATTCTGAGGCGGCTTGAGGATCTTCCGATTCAACCAGGGAGGCAGCATGGAAAAGCGCACAAAGATCGTCGCAACGCTGGGCCCGGCATCCGCATCGCCGGAGGTCATCGCAAACCTGATCGAGGCGGGGGTCAACATCTTCCGCCTCAACTTCTCGCACGGCACGCACGACAGCCACCGCCAGCTCATCGGGACGGTGCGGGGCGAGGCCCGGAGGCTGGGAAGGCACATCGGCCTGCTCGGCGACTTGTGCGGTCCCAAGATCCGCATCGGCACCTTCCCGAACGGCTCGGTAACCCTGAAGGCCGGCCAGGCCTTCACGTTGAGCCAGAATCCGGATCTGCCAGGTTCCGAAACCGGCATCGGCACCTCGTATCCGTATCTCGTGAAAGACCTGAATCCCGGTGACACCGTCCTTCTCGATGACGGCAACCTCACGCTGCGCGTTGCCTCGAAGAGTGCCGACGCCGTGACCTGCACGGTCATCGACGGGGGGGTGCTGAAGACCAAGAAGGGCATGAACATGCCCGGAGCGAAGCTCTCGGTCGAGACGATCACGGCCAAAGACCGCGAGGATCTGGCGTTCATGATCTCCCAGGAACTCGATTTCGTCGCTCTCTCCTTTGTCCGACGCGGCGAGGACCTGCGCGAGCTCCGCAGCCTGATCGGCTCCTCCCCCATCCGGGTGGTTTCGAAGATCGAAAAGCCTGAAGCCATCGCCGATCTCGAGGCGATCCTGGCCGAAACCGATGCCGTCATGATCGCGCGCGGCGACCTTGGCGTCGAGATGCCGATAGAAAAAGTCCCGGCGATCCAGAAGCACATCATCACCCGGTGCACCCGGCGCGGCATCGAGGTCATCACGGCGACCCAGATGCTCGAGTCGATGATCTCGAATCCCCGGCCGACCCGCGCCGAGACGACCGACGTGTTCAACGCCGTCATGGACGGCACCGACGCGATCATGCTGTCGGGGGAAACGGCCGCCGGGGCGCATCCGGTCGAGGCGGTCCGGACGATGGCCGCGATCGCGGCCGAAGCCGAGCGGCTGCATCACGACACCACGGATGTTCTCCTCCCCGAGGTGAAACACGACATCGAGGACATCATCGCTCACGCGGCCTGCGAATCAGCCGTCAATATCGGGGCGAAAGCCATCGTCCCGTTCACTCACAGCGGGAATACCGCCCGCAATGTTTCAAAATACCACCCGGCCGTCCCGATCTACGCCCTGACCCCGAAACCCGAGACGTGCCGCCGGCTTTCGCTTTCCTGGGGTGTCGCGCCCGTCCTCATCGAGGATCTGCGGGACACCGACGCCATGCTCGCCTGTGCCGAGAAAACCCTCCTCGATCGCGGACTGGCACAAACGGGCGACGTCGTCGTCATCGTGGCGGGCGTCCCGCTGGGCGTGAAGGGCAACACCAACATGATCAAGGTCCACCGCCTCCGCTGACGCAGAATCCCGGCGGCACCGGAAGCGATTTTCCGCAAAGACGCCGTGACACAACGCCGGAACGCCCTGCTGAGGCGCAGAGCTACAGAGGCCGGCTCATCACGGCGATAATATTTTGTACAATATTGCATTTCTGTCGCTTCGCCGTCTGAAATGTGGGTTCGCCGCAAGAGTCCACCCACAGATGACTCAGATGCCACGGATGCAGTCTGAGGGAGTTTCTGTCCTCCAACTTCCCGGATGACGATTTCAGGCAGGCGCTCACATCCGCCCTTCATCTGCGCTCATCGGCCCGCCATCGCCGGTTGCACTCCCGGGGTCGAGGAGGTTCTGGCGGAAAGTCCCGTGATGGGCCTGTCCCGGCAGCATGGGACAAAAACACGGCGCCCGGCGGGAGGTTCCGCCAGGCGCCGTTATAAGATATCGATCTATATTATTTGTCTTCGTTTTCGTCTTTCACGAAGTAGTAGCCGCACTTGCCGACCGTGTGCGGGAAGACATCCTGCTCGTTGAAGGGGTAGGTCTTGCAAACCTCTGGTTTGGTTTCGTGGATCTGACAGAGCAGCATCTCCCCGTGCTTATAGAGGAACGGGCAATTAAACGAGGCCTTGCAGCACTCGCCGCACCCCTTGCACTCACCCCGGCGACGGCGCAGCCCGTCCGCGACCTCCTCCTTCTTCAGCAGCATCAGATACCGCCGCTTGACCTGCATTTTGAAGGAGGTGATGAATTTCTTGTATATACGCGTCATATTTGTCGTTCTGCTCCAGCCATTGTGTGCCCATTCCGGGGACGGGCTTGGGAGATTATACCCCCGCTCGTTTTCACTCGTCAACGTTCCCAGGGTGGGGAGGCTCAGCCGAGCCGGAAGAAGCGCTTGATTCGCTCGAGGATGACGGTGCCGGCAGCTGTTTCCTCGACGGCCTGGTGCATCCCCGTCCGCCGGACAACCGCCTCATCCGTCAGCCCCTTTCCGGCGGCCTGGTTAACAGCCTCGCGCTCGGCGAGCACCTCGCTGAGAACGCGTGCCAACTCCTCGTTTTCATGAAGGACGTGGCTCATCACATCCTGGGAAAGACACAACAGCAGGGTCTCTTCCTCGGCGATGATCGTCGCGGATCGCGGCTCGCCGGTCAACAGGGACATTTCGCCGAAGAACTTCCCCGCCACCAATGTTGCCACCTTGGGCTTGTCGCGGCCTTCGAGATGGACGCCGACCGAGCCACGCTCGATGAGGAAAAACTCGGTGCCGGCTTCGCCCTTCCGAACGATCTCTTCGCCGGTCTCGTACCATTGTTCCTTCAGGCGCTCGGCGATGTGCGCCTTGTGGGTTCGGTCCAGTTCGGCAAGGAAATCGACATTTTCGATGAGCCCCAGCCGGCGCTCGATCATCTCGGCCCGCTGATCCTTTTCGGGGTGCGTGTAGACCTCGCGGATCGGGTACGGAATCACGATCTCGTCCCGTTTCAGTCGGTACCAGATGCGCGACAGCAGCTGATCCTGGACGGTCGGATGGTAGGCCGAGTCGCTGATCCAGTAGCGTATCCGGTAGGAGATGCTGAAGTCCCCGAATTGCTCCATGAAAATTTGGGGCGGAGGAGATTTAAGAATCCCCTCAACCTGGGAGCAGGCCCCCAGAAGTGCCTTGCGAACCTGATCCGGCGAGGCGTCATACGAGAGGCCGATGGTGAAATCACGATGCAATAGCCCCGGCCGCAGCATATAGTTCATGATTTCTTTTTTTGCGATGTCGTTGTTCGGCAGCACGATGAGATCCCGCGTCGTCGTCCGCAGGGTCGTTGCGCGCCAGTTCGACTCGACGACCTTTCCGACGTAGCCGGCCACCTTGATCCAATCGCCAATGCGGAACGGCGGCGAGAAATGCACCGAAAGCCCCGAGAACAGATTCCCGAGAACATCCTGCAGAGCGAGACCGATGACCATCGTGAAAACGGCGGAGGTGGTGAGCAGCGGCGTGATGTCGATGCGGTAGGTGGTGGAGAGAATGGAAAGGCCGACCAATGCGTAGACGACAACCTTCAGAAGCTGTTCGAAGATCGTCGGGACCTCGGTTTCACGCCGCTCACGAAGGTAGTAGCCGATGCCGACGGCAAACAGCGCTTCGCCGAGCATCAGGACGGCATTCAGCTGGACCAAAAGATCGCAGGACGACTGCCAGGCCGCCCGACTCTTGAAGAGAGGAGCGAGATTGAGGCCCAGGTCAACGGCGAGAAAGACGACCAGCAGATACCCCGGAAGGCGAATCGCGGCGATCAGTTTCGCCATCAGGCCTTTTCCGTCGGGCGAACGCCGTTCGATACCCGAGATGACCCACCGCCAGATCAGGATACCGGCGACCAGGAAGGCAAAGCCCGCCAGGAAGGCGGCCAGCCCCTCATCGAACGTCCCGCTCAGCCAGTGTTTCAACCAGGCCATCCAGCCCTCCGGTCCGACGAATTTTCATCACTTCGGCTGCCGAGTTTTCGACAACGCCAAATTTTCTACTGTCAAACTATCGGTACAATGCCGATTTTCATGAAGAAGATACTTGGCACGCACGTTGCGTGTTACTCGCGCAACACGTCCAAAGATCAAAACCACCAAAATATAAGCACATAACATCAGGAGGGTATCTCAATGAATAAGAACCTGCTTCTTTCGGCTCTGGTTATCAGCACCCTGGCCATCGCCCCCGTCTACGCCGGCAACCCCGGTCAGAGCGGCCAGTCCGGTCAGAGCAGCCAGCAGAGCGGTCAATCCGGCCAGAGCGGTCAGAGCGGCCAGAGTGGCCAGTCCGGTCAGTGCGGCCAGCATAACGGCGGCTGCCATCAGAAGCCCGGGTTCTTCCAGAAGGTGAAGGATTCCTTCCAGAAGGGGTTCGAGAACGGCAAGAAGGCCGGCACGAAGGCTTTCGACGCGGTCCAGAACAAGGTCATGGATGCCGGCGTCGCGATCAAGCAGGGCGTCACCGGCAAGAAGTGCAAGACCTTCGTGAAGGGCCACTACAACAGCGACGGTTCTCACACCAAGGGGCACTTCCGCAAGGTCTGCAAGAGCAGCTGCCAAAAGTCCGAGTAAGCTTCCCCGTCAGACAGAGCGCTTCCGAAGTCAACCTTCGGGGGCGCTTTTTCTTCGCCTTGAACGGGGGCGATATTTCCGCTACCATACCCGCATGATGATGGATCTGATACGCCGGTTCGAGTTCCGGGCCATCTCCTACGAGGAAGATGCCTCGTCGCTTGTCGATATGCACCGCTGCTTCGAGCAGCTCGAGGGCGGCT
Organism: Candidatus Ozemibacteraceae bacterium; assembly: GCA_036567845.1. Lineage (GTDB taxonomy): Bacteria > Muiribacteriota > Ozemobacteria > Ozemobacterales > Ozemobacteraceae > MWAR01. Next base: position 7,465 of record DATCTT010000384.1, read on the forward strand.
GGTTCGACGACGAGGTGACCGCCCGCCGGCACCAGAAGATCATCGCGCGATGCCCCGGTTCCTCCTGGGTGCTGAGCTGCGAACGGATGATCTTCGGATATGCCGACCTCGTCCAGAAAGGCGAGAGAACCGGAAGCGTGCCGCGCTGGCGCATCCACCCCGACTTTCGGCAGCCCCCCGTCGCGCGCAAGCTGTTCGAAGGCCTCCGTCAGGAAGCGGCCAAGCGCGGCTGGAACAGCATCGAACTGTTCGCTGACACCGCGGAGGCGCGAGAAGACCTCACGGGTATCGGCCTGGAGCCCGACCGCTGCTACTACTGGGCGAACCCGGCTGACGTGGCTTCGGACAGCCGCGTCGAGCATCGCCCCGAGATCCATTTCGATCCCGATGCCCTTGTGCGCGAAGGCTGGCAGTCATTCCTCGGTTCCCCGCTCGCCCTCCGCTTCGTCCTGACGCGGGCGTTCATGGCAGCCTCGTATGGCGCCTTCCGATACACGGCTCCGAAATTCTGGCGGCTGCAGGTGGCGGGAAACGAGTATCTGGCCTGTTACGACGGCCGTGAGTGGCACGTGTTCCGCCATGGGCGCAGCGAATCCGATGTCGAGGCGGTCCAGCCGATCCTGGCAACCCTCGATGATCTGCAGCCAGCCCGCATCATGCTCAGTGAGAAAGCCGGGGAAATCGCCGGCGCTTACCCCGCCTCTGATCAACGGTTCTGGGATTTTTTCATCGACCGGATTGGTTGACACGGGATTTTCCTGCCCCTATTATGCGGAGACTCTCCGCCCTCGGGCGGACTCACCTTCAGGAGGCCTGAAATGCGACTGACGAGTATCCTGTTTGTTCTGGTGCTGATGACCCTGGTCCTGGTGACCTCTTCGGCATGGGCGATCCGCATTATCTGCCCCGCGTGCAACACGCTCGCCGAGCTGACGGATACGACCTGCAAAAAGTGTGGCAAGGAGCTGAACAAGTGCCTCAAATGCGGCACGCTGAACCCTGTTTCCGCCGACTTCTGCGAGGGTGAGGACTGCGCCGAACCGCTTGCCGAGATGCGCCTGCTGGGCCAGATCGACGAGGAAACCCGCCAGGAGCTGCGCCTGGGCCAGTCGGAGCGCGCCCAGCTCGACCGCGAACTCCAGTCGATCGCCTATCTGCTCGAAAAGGATCCGTCCCAGGCCAAGAAGCTGCTGTTCCGGCAGGCCCGGATCTACCGGCAGATGAACTTCCCCGCCAAGGAAGCCGTCGCCTGGCAGGAGTATCTCCAGAAGTTCCCCGACACGAAGAAGAAGCCCGTCATCGACATTTTCCTATCCGAAGCGCTTCGGAAGTGGGGCTATCTGTTCTACATGCAGGACGATCCCGAGACGGCGCTGAAGAAGTATGAAGCCGCCGTCGCATGCAATCCCGCGAATGCCGAGGCTTGGCTTTGGGTCGGCCGCATCCGGAACGAGAAGAAGGATGGCAAGGGCGCGGCGGATGCCTACATGAAAGCTCTCGAAGCCGAGCCGGGCAACCGAACCGCAATTCACTTCCTGCGCAGCTCGAAACGGCAGATTCCGGCGAACCTGCTCAAGGCGGTGAAAAAAGAAAAGAAAGCTGAACCGGCCAAGGATGACAAACCCGTGACGGCTGCGCCGGCGAAAGCCGCCCCAGCAAAGGCGCCTGCTCCCGTGAAGGCCGCGAATCCGGCTCCGGTTCCGGCCGCCGCTTCCGCGCCGATCACCGTCGTCCCGGCGGACGCGAACACGCCCACCCCGGGCAACTGAGGCAGCACCCATGGAAGATCCGCGCCGGCTCAAGGATATCGCAACCCAGTTTTTCGCCGATATCGCCCCGCGCGGCGTCAAGGAGCTGGACAGGCTGTTCGAGCAGTGGAAGTGCGGTCTTCCCAAGAAGCAGGAAGTGAACTTCGGCATTGCGATGCCGCCGGTGATGCGCGAGCGTCTCCTGAGCGACATCGGCATTGCCGAAGTTCGCACCGAGCCTGCCCAGCAACGGTACATCGGCTGGCTGAACGTGCTCAACCGGCTGATGGAGAAGAACATCGAAGAACTGCTCGAAATGAGCCCGGAAGACCTGACGGGACTGATCTGGAAGGAGGGGCGCCGGCTCGGGCTGCGTGACCCCGAGATTCAGGAGCTCGCGACGGTGCTGCCGCACTGGGTTCAGAAGATCTCCAGCAAGGTCATCTTCGAGTTCTCGCCCATCAACGTCTACGAAGTGACCGGCTCGGGCGCCGGGAAAGAGCCGCCGGCACAGACGGTTCCCCACTCGGGAGCCTTGTTCAAGGGGATGATCGGCAGATCCGAAAAGATGCAGTCGATTTTTTCCTGCATCGAGCGGATCAGCGCCAGCAACCTCTCGGTCCTGATCCAGGGCGAGAGCGGCACGGGCAAGGAGCTCGTCGCCCATGCTATCCACGCAAACTCGCCGCGAGCGAACGAGCCGTTCATCGCCGTCAACTGCGGCGCCCTGCCCGACTCGATCATCGAGAGCGAGCTGTTCGGCTACGAGAAGGGCGCCTTCACCGGGGCCGTCGGCCAGAAGATCGGGTATTTCGAGATTGCCAATCGCGGCACCATCTTCCTCGACGAGATCTCGGAAACCTCTCTCCACACGCAGGTCAAGCTGCTGCGCGTCTTGCAGGAGCGGAAGATCCGGCGCGTGGGCGGCGTCAAATCCATCGACATCGATATCCGCGTCATCGCAGCCTGCAACCGCGACCTGCCTTCGCTTGTACGCGAGGGGCGGTTCCGCCACGACCTGTACTACCGCATCAACGAGATGACGATCACCCTGCCGCCGCTGCGGGAACGCCAGGGCGACCTGCCGCTGCTGATCGAGTATTTCCTGGACAAATTCGCCCGGGAAAACGGAAAGCCCAGTCCCACGATCGACGCCTCTGCGCGTCGGCTGCTGTTCGGCTATGCCTGGCCCGGCAACATCCGCGAGCTGGAGAATGTCCTCAAGCGGGCCGTGGTGCTTGCCGACAAAGTGGTCATGCCGTCGCATCTGCCCCCGAACCTGGCCGAACGAGGGGTCGTGGGCGAGCCGCCAATGCGGAACGCGGCTCCCGCGGGCAGCCTCGAGGATCAGCTTCTGGCCGCCGAGCGCGAGATCATCGTCCAGTCCCTGGAATATAACGAGCACAATGTTTCGCTGACTGCCAGGGTGCTGCGCATTTCCCGCCGCACCCTGCAGCGCAAGATGAAGCAGCTCGGCATCGACCGCGGGACCGACACATCGCCCGACGATGACGTCCCGGAAGAATGACTCCGGCCTCCCCCGGCAAACTCCGCGCCCCGCATTATCATAGCATTAACCATATTTTTCGAACGGGCGCCCATGGCCATGAATGACGAACACTCCCGCACACGCGGGTGGCTTCTGCTGGTTCTCGTGGTGGGAGCCGTGCTGCGGTTCGCCTTTCTCGGCACGGAATCCCTCTGGGAGGACGAAGCCGGCTCACTGATCATCGCCCGCATGCCGTTCAGCGAGATTCTCGGCATGCACCGCACGACGAACGAATTTCATCCTCCCCTCTATTTTTTGCTTCTCCACGTCTGGATCCGTCTGTTCGGGGAAACCGAGATCGCCGTCCGATCGCTCTCGGCCGTCTGTTCCACCCTTTCACTGGGCCTCATCTACGGCTGTGGCCGCCGGCTGTTCGGCCGGGAGGCAGGGCTCCTGGCGATGGTCCTGCTCGCCCTTTCCCCCTTCCAGATCCGGTATGCGCAGGAGGCACGCAACTACGCGCTGACCGTGCTGCTCGGCATCGCCTCGTTTTATACCTTCGCGCGCTACCTCGAACGGCTCGATCTCCTGCGGGGGGCGGCGTGGGCCGCCTCCACGGCAGCCCTGCTGTATACGAACAACCTCGGTCTGCTCGTCCCGGTCGCCCAGAACCTCTTCGTCCTCCTGCATGCGCCCTTTCCCGAGCCCCGGGGAAAACGCAGCTGGCTGCTTGCCCAGATCGCCCTTCTCGCGCTGTTCGCCCCCTGGCTGCCCATCTTTCTCTCCCAGCTCGCGTCGGCCCAGAAGAGCTTCTGGATCTCCCCCCCGGATCTCCAGGCACTGCTCGACACGCTGCTGGAATACGGCGGTGGGCTCACCTCGTGCCATGCCTCGAGGGACTACGACGTATCCGCCGGCATCGTCACGACCTGCCTGCTGCTGGGCACCACCCTGGCTTCCTTCTTCGAAATAGAACCGGCCCGGGAAGGTTGGCTTCTGCGGCCCGCGAGCAATCAGGGTCTGTGGCTGGCCCGGCTCTGGTTCGCCGTCCCGCTGGGGGTCCCCTATCTGCTCTCCTTCGTCGGCCAGCCCGTGTTCATTCCCCGGATCACGATCCTCGCCTCGGTCGCCCTGATCCTGCTGTCAGCCCGGGGGATTTCCGTCCTGCCCGTGGAATGGCCCAAGAAAATGGTCACAGGAGCGATCATCTGCTGTTCGTTCTTGTCCTTGTTCCTGTATTACACGTCCCCTGACAAAGACCAGTGGCGGGAAGCGGCAGCTCTCGTCGCCGAGACGTCCCGCCCCGGAGAAACAATCGTCGTCGCCTCGGCGAGGTGCAAAAATTCTTTCGACTATTATTTTGCTCCGGCCGACCGGAAGGTTTTCCCCTTCCCCGTCTCGTCCCATGAGATCAATGAGCGAACGGTTTCAGAACTGATGCCGCTGATCGGACATCCCCCTCGGCTCCACCTCGTGCTCTCGTATCACACGTTCGGGAACGCCAACCTGCTGCTCGAGCGTCTCGCCCCGGAATACCGCCTCACCGGGCACCGGGAACTCTACGGCATTCAGGTGTACCAGCTCGAGCCACGCTCCCGCCCCGGCAGCGGGAATTGATCAGAAACGATATCCGATCATATACCCGAAGCCTGCGAACACGGGCCATGTGAAGCCGGCATACAGGGCGAACAGGGTGAGAAACGCCCCGAGGTTCGTCCGGATCATCGCCTCCGGTCCCTTGTAGAACGGGGCGAACAGAAGCGGCGCAAGCACGATCGAAAAGACGAATGAGAGCGAGAACAGGATCCAGAGGATCCCCCACAGGGACTCGCCGGGCACAGTAGTCAGCCGTGGAGATGCCTCACGTCCCGAAATCCTCTGGAACACCATCCCGACAGCCCCGAGGAGCAGAAGAAGTCCCGCGAGCAGGAAGCCGGAGGCAAGCCCTCTTCCCAGCGCGAACGGGAGATCTTCGGCATAGAGGGCAAGGAGGCGACCGACGGGGCGCTGGAGAAACACCTGAGGCTCCTCCGCGAACAGCCGGCCCTGAGGCCCAATCAGACACATGGTCAGGTAGTCCTGCCACATGCATCCGAGCAGAAAGAACCAGAACCCCACAGCGGAGATACGAGCGAACCTCCGGGGATCCACGATCGGCTTGGGGGCCCTCGCAAAGCTCCACAGATGGGCAATATAGACAACGAAATACACTAATGCAAATATGTATCCCATGCCCGTCCGCGTCCCCTGCCCGGGAAGGCTCAGAGCCCCGGGGTCGTCAGGAGGGTCACACCGTAGACCAGCCGCGCCATCTGTTCCGCACTTTCGGCAACGAACTCGAAACTGTCGTCAGACGTGCGCTTCAATTGCGGAATCCAGGAGAGCCGGTCGTGAAGGTTGATATCCGGGACGCGGATGCCAAGCTGCAAGGGGGGCGAGATGGCGGGCGGCTCGATCGTCCCGGCGGATTTCACACCCCGTTTGATCTCCTCGCGCAGCGACTCGCACACCATCTTCGGATGGATGCAGATGGCGGAGTTGACGCCGATCGGATACTTCGTGATGACGGTCGGCGTGGCAGGCATGTTCGTGTTCGCCTGCTCGATCGTTTTCGAATCCCCCGAGATCAGGATCGTCGGCACCTTATATTCACCGGCCACGAGCGAGAGGATATCGAACTCCCCGATGGGGGCCCCGAACAGCTCGAACCGCAGATGCCCCGCGTAGGTGTGCGGAATGACCCCCTCGCGCGAGCCGGAGCGGGCATGGGCGCCGAGCAGCACCAGACCGCCGAAGGTGTTGTCGAGATGGTCGAAGCCGGCGGTCGGCCGGAACCCGCCCCGGATCAGCATGACCTGGGAAGGCAGCCGCTCGAGCAGCAGGTTGCGGCCACAGCCGTGAAAATCGTTGATGTAGATTTCCTCGACTCCGGCTTCCAGCGCGCCTGCGCAGACAGCATTCACCTCATCGGTGAACTGGCGACGGGCCTGATCGATCTCGGGTGAATCACCATCGCTGATCTGGACCGGGGAAACGACGCCCGCGATTCCCTCCATATCTGCAACGATATACAATTTCATCCGGGTCGTTCGCTCCTTTTCTCTGGGTTGAACCCCACATGGGGTGTGATTTGACAGGTTATGCTACCATATCCGGCATGACGACACCAACCGCCCCCAACCGTCTCACCCTCGTCAGCCCCTTCCAACCCCGCGGCGACCAGCCGCGCGCCGTCGAGCAGCTCGTCGGCTGGATCGAGGC
>DATCTT010000385.1:0-15641 GCA_036567845.1 Candidatus Ozemibacteraceae bacterium
GACCCCGACCCGGCACAAACTACTGATACCGAGGATCCACAGGAGGATGCGATGAAAACCTATCTCGATGCCCATGTTTCTTGGATCGGCCACGATGGCTTCCGGCTCACCGGCGCAAAAACCGTTTATATCGATCCGTTCAAGATCACCGTCGGGAAGAAGGCCGACCTGATCCTGTTCACGCACGAGCATTTCGACCACTGCTCACCCGAGGATGTCCAGAAGATCCAGGATGCGCACACGCTGCTCGTGGGTCCCGCGGATGCCCTTGCCAAGCTGTCGGGCAACAAGCGGCCAGTGAAGCCGGGCGACCGGATCACCGAAGCGGGCATCACGATCGAGGTCGTTCCCGCCTACAACACGAACAAGAAGTTCCATCCACAGGCCAATGCCTGGGTCGGCTACATCGTCACGTTCGAGGGGAAGCGCGTCTACCACGCCGGCGACACGGATCACATCCCCGAGATGAAATCCGTGAAGGCCGATATCGCGCTGCTTCCCGTTTCCGGCACGTATGTCATGACCGCCGATGAGGCAGCGGCCGCGGCGCTCGAGATCAGGCCGGCGGCGGCCGTTCCGATGCATTACGGTTCGATCGTCGGGGAAAAGTCTGATGCTGAGCGGTTCAGGGATGCGCTCCGGGGCAAGATCGACGTTTTCATCCTGCCCAAGTCTTGATCCATTTTCCCGAAACCACCCCGGGACGGGCGGCACTGTTCGCCGCCGTCCTTCTCTGCTTCCTGTGCCTGGCCAGCCTTGGGTTCACGGAGATCTCGCCGATCGTTCCCGGAATCGCGCTCGCCGGCCTGGTCGCGGCCCTGGCGCTGCGCTGGTATCTGCCGTATCACTCTCTCCACCAGAACGCACGCATCGGCAATGCGCGCCGGACGGCTGTCCTGCTCTCCCAGGGCGCGAATCCCGACACCCGCGACCTGTGGGGGTTCACCCCGCTGCATCTTGCCGTCAGCCGAGGCCACACCGAGACGGTCCGGGCATTGCTTGCAGGAAAGGCCAATCCGAACACGCCCGGCACCGCAAAAGACTGGCCCGGCTCGACCCCGCTTCATCTGGCCGTCGCGATCGGGCGCCGCGATCTGGTCGAGATGCTGCTGTCGGCCGGGGCTGACTCGAATGCGCAGATGCAGGACGGGGCCCCGCCCCTCCACATCGCGGTGCTGACGAGCCAGCCCGATCTCATCCGTCTTCTGCTCGAACACGGGGCCGATCCCAATCTGCACGGTGGAACGACCGCCCCGCCCATTCATCTTGCCGTGTTTTCCGAGTCGCCGGAAACGGGCAGACTCCTACTCGAGCATGGGGCGAAACCCGAGGCCCGAAGCCCGAACGGGGCGTCGGCGCTGCACCTCGCGGCCGCCCTCGGCCGGACGGAGATCGCCGGCCTCCTGCTCGATCGCGGGTTGGATATCCACATCCGGAACGAGATCGGCGAAACGCCGCTCCACTACGCCGCCCGCGAGGGAAACGTCGAGTTCGTCGCGTTCCTGCTCGACCGCGGGGCCCAGATCGACGCGCGCACAGTCACCTGGGGAACGGCATTGCATATCGCTGCGTATAGAGGCCAGACCGCGGTCGTCGCCCTCCTGCTCGATCGCGGGGCCAGGATCAACGCCCGCGCGAACGATGGGATGACGCCCCTCCACCAGGCGGCCGCCCGAGGAAGCGTTGAGACGGTCGCTCTGCTCCTCGAGCGCGGAGCCGAGATCGACGCCCGCGGGGATTACGATCTCACGCCGCTGCACGTTGCCCGCTCCGAAGGCCATCGGGACGTCGTCCGTCTGCTGCTTTCAAAAGGTGCTGAAGATACCCCCACTCCGGACCGCGAGTGATTCAACAGCGCTACGTTCCCCCCGGCCATCGCGGCTCACCTCACCGGATCGGGTGGGCAGGCGTATTGCCCAGGAATCTGTCAGCGAGTAGAATAGTGGTGGAGAGGATGAGACGACACCCATGACATGGATCCGGGGAACGGGGATAGCCACCCTTGTGTTCGCAGGAGCGCTTTCCCTGGTACAGCCCTGCGTTGCGGCGAGAGACGAAAGCGCGGTTGCCGCGCTCGTCGGGACACACGACGCCGCCGTGCTGACCCGGGCGCTCGATCTCGACCGGGAACGCATTCGCATGATCGACGAGGAAGGATGCACCCTGCTCCATCGCGCGGCAGAGGACGGCTGGCTGGAGGGAATCCGGATTCTCGTCAGTCGCGGCGCCCCTCTCGACGCACCCAGCCTGCTCCGATTCAAACCGCTGCACATGGCGGCGGCCGCGGGAAAAACGGCGGCCGTCGATCTCCTGCTGGCGCTGGGTGCACCCGCAACGACGGATGACGGGCGGGGAACCACCGTGCTTCATGTCGCCGCCGTCCAGGGCCGTCTCGACGTCTGCCGGATGCTGCTCGAGCGCGGAGCCGTGGTGAACGCGTCGAACACCGGTGGCGAAACGCCTCTCCACTGGGCCGTCGACGATGGCCACGAGCCGGTTGTGCGTGCGCTTCTCGAAGCCGGAGCAGACCCCCTCGCCCGGACCGCCGACGGGAGAACCCCGCTCGACATCGCCCGAACCAAAGGATACACCGCCCTCGTCGACCTTCTCTCGGACGCAGAACGGACGGCGAAACGGCGTCCGTCCGGCGCCGCCGTTCCGCGCCCCGTGCCCGCGGTTCCGGAAGAGCCGTTGTACAAGGAGCCAGCGACCCTTCCGGCCCTGATCGACCTGTTCCAATGATACCATTCGCTATCATATTTGCCGAGGACACAACCGCATGATCGCACCGAACACCGTCGTAGGCCGTCACTATCGGATCGTCTCCCAGCTCGGCACCGGGGGCATGAGCCAGGTATACAAGGCGGTCGATCTGAATCTCGGCCGGGAGGTCGCCCTCAAGTTCCTGCACCCCGATTCAGCCGGGGAAAAGGACCTGGTCCAGCGATTCCTCAACGAAGGAAGAATTCTTGCCACGATCAGGCACCGCGCCGTGATCGACGTGTACGCATCGGACACGGATGAATCGGTGGGCTCTCCGTTCCTCGTGATGGAGCTCGTGGACGGGCTGACGCTCGAGGCGGCTGAAAACACTCTGCGGGGTGATCTTCCGCGGCTGCTGGAGCTGTTCGTCGAGCTGCTCGAGGGCATCCATGCCTGCCACCAAAAAGGGATCATCCACCGGGATCTGAAGCCGGCCAACGTGCTGATCAACCGCTCGGGCCAGCTGAAAATCGTCGATTTCGGCGTGGCCAAGACGGCCAGGAAAGTCACCCGCACCGGCATGACGCTGGGCACCCCGCATTACATGGCCCCCGAACAGTGCCTGGGAAAGGGCGACATCACGCCCGCCGCCGACATCTACTCGATCGGCATCATGTTCTGGGAGATGTTGGTCGGCAAGGTGCCTTTCGACGTCGAGTCGGGCGCCACCGACCCGGCGCTGACGATCGCACTCAAGCACCTCAACGAGGCGGTTCCGATCGAGCGGATCAGCGAAGACCCGCGCACGGCCCCCTTCGCAGAGCTGCTGCGGGGCATGCTGGCGAAGAACCCCGAAGACCGTCCGACCGTTCCCGACATCATCGAGGTGCTTAAGAGGCAGATGAAGGCGCAGGTTCCGGGAGTCGCCACGACCGAGAACGACCCAGATATGATCGGTGATATATATCGTATCGAACGCATTCTCGGCCAGGGCGGCATGGGAACGGTCTACAAGGCTCTGGACACGGCCCTCAACCGGCCGGTGGCGGTCAAGATGCTCAACCAGAGCATCTCGTCTGACGAGCGGATCGTCGAGCGGTTCCTCAAGGAGGGACAGCTGCTCGCCACGGTCGGACATCCGAATGTGCTTTCGATCTATGCCTCGGCCCGCGACCGGGCGACCGGCCGGCCGTTTCTCGTGATGGAGTACATTGATGGGATGCTGCTGAGCGATCTGAAAAAGACCGGCGCCCCCCCTGACCACCGACGGATCGTTCCCCTGATGCTCCAGCTGTTGGACGGCATACGGGCCTGTCACCAGAAGGGCATCATCCACCGCGATCTGAAGCCGAGCAATCTGATGGTCACCCGGGACGGCACGCTCAAAATCTTCGATTTTGGCATCGCCAAGACCGAGGCCGCCATGACCCGGGTCGGCATGACGCTCGGAACGCCGCAGTATATGTCGCCCGAGCAGTGCACCGGCAGCGCGGCGCTGACCGCGGCATCCGACGTCTACTCGATCGGCATCATCCTGTGGGAGCTGATCTTCGGCGCCCCACCCTTTGCCGCCGATAACGACTCGAATCCCGAGCTGGCGATCGCGCTCAAGCAGGTTCAGGGCACGCTGCCGATGCCCGCACTGCCCGCCGATCAGGCGACGGCAGCTCTCGTGCCGCTCATCCGGCGGATGCTGGACAAGCTGCCATCCGAGCGGCCGACGACGGACGAGATCATCGCCCTGCTTGACGCGCATCTGAAGCAGTATCCCGTCGAGGGGCTGCGGCTCGAATCGGCGCGACGTCGTGACAGCCTGCGGCGTTCGACGGCCGACGGTCTGTTTTCCGCCGAAGAGGCGGGAACGGGGTGGAAGAAGCTCATCGGTGGCGTCGGTGCGATCGCTCTCCTCTTCGCCATCGGCATCTGGTGGGCGTTGCCTCAGAAGCCCGTCGGCCCGCCGACAGAAGACCAGGAGGTCGCGGCGCTCAACCGTCGTATAGCTGAGCATATAGCAACCGGCCGTCTGCCTGAGGCGGTCACGGAGCTCGGCCAGCTCACCAGGAAGCCCGGGGTCGCCGCCCAGGTGACGGTGTTCCGGACCAGTCTGTGTGCGGCCCTTGTAAAACGCGGAAACGATCTGATCTCGCTCGGCGATCTCCAGGGAGCCCGCACGCTGCTCCAGCACGCTCTCGATCTCGAGCCGGCGAACCGTGATGCACTCGAAGCGTTCGAGCGGGCAACCGCCCTTCCCCCGCGCTCATCAACCCAGACGACAGGAGTTCCGACTTTGCCCGCCTCGGAAACCGCCGCCGTCACTCAGCCAGAGCCGGCCGTGGCTGAGGTGTCCCAACCGGAACCAGAGACGGCCCACGCCGAACCTGCCGGGGCCTCTTCCCAGACGGCCGCCGTGACGGAGCTTCCGGCAGAACCCCTGTCCATCCAGGCCCCCGGCACCCCCGAACCCCCTGTCGCGGTCAGTCCACCCGCGTCCCAGGCCGTTTCCCAACCCCCCGTCCTTCCGCCACAGCCCCCGGTCCCTGTGTCCCAGAATCCCTTCGAAGCCCCGATCGCCGAACTCACCGCCGCCATCGATGCCTATACCGGAGAAGCCTCACCAACTCCGCTTCTCGAAAAGATCAGCGCCATCGAGACGCTCGCCGGGGTCCAGCCCGTCAAGCCTCTCAAACTCCGCCTGGCCGCGAAACTTGCAACAATCGGCGATGCGAAGCTGGACATCGACAAGCGACTCGCTCTCGGGTTCTATAACCAGGCGATCGCGCTTGACCCCGAACAGCCCGGCACGCGCGCGAAAATCGGGCTTGCCCAGGCCGCCATCGAATCCGAGCAGGCTGCCGCCACGAAGAAAACGAAACAGGAACAGGTGCGCGACCGCGCGGCCCTGATTGCCGACGCCGAAAAAGCTGCCATGGCCTTCAAACCCGGCTTCACACAGCCACGGCCGCTGATCGCGAAGCTGAAAGCGCTTGATGCCGCCGGAGAAGGCCAACGGGAACGTGAGTTGACCCGCGGGATCCGCGACCGTTATCTCAAGGCGGCGACGGACCGCTCCGACAAAGATCCCCATGGGGCTCTCCGGCTGCTGAAGCAGGTCACGGGCTTCCCCGGCATGAGGAACGAACCCGTGGTCACCGCGAAGCTGTCAGAACTCTCGGCGAAAGCTCGTGCCGCTGCTCCCGAAAAGCCCGTATCAGAATCCAAGTCGACCGAAACCGTCACACCGGGGGGAGAACCCGTCGAAGCTGGTCCGGACGTCGAACAGCCCCCCACCGACGAAGCTCCGGTACTCGTCACCCCGTCCGAAACCGGCAACCAGCTCTCCCAGCTGACCCAGCCTGAAGTCGTGGGCCAAAACGTCGACCGGATCATTCAGCTCTGTCGGGAACTCGATAAAAGGAAACGCCGGGACGAGGCCGCCGCCTATCGCGCACAGGCCGTCGAGAACCTGATCGACAACGCCGAGGAGAACAGCGCGAACGGCGCAATCGATGCCGCGATTGCCGATTACAACAAGGCCCTGAAGATTCTTCCGAACCACGCCGGCGCCCTCGCGGGCCGGAAGTTTCTGCTCAACCTCGGCAAATCCGGCGGCACGGTCGAGCCCACGGAAGAGTCCGCACCGACGGAACCCGGCCCGTGACATTCGCCGAAACCCGCGAAGCCCTCTCCTGGCCGACCCTCTACCGGCGCCTTGCCGGCAGAGTCATCGGCTGCCGCACCCGGCAGCAGGAGCTGGTGGAGGCACTGCTCGACCTGGAGCGGCTGGGGCTGCCGATGATTCCTCTCGCCCGTCACGACGCCGCCGGAAACCGGCATCCTCTGCGCTCCTGCGATCCGTTCACCTTTTTCTCGGTCTTCAACCGGAACGTCATTCCGGAAAAGCGTCTCCGGATCTTCACCGAGCTCGTCCGTCGGTTTCTCCCGGGCATACCAGTTCCGGCGCAGCTGCCCCCGGTGCCGGCTATCAGCAATGTCCGGCCCTGGTTCTTCCGGGATGCCGACAGTTCAGGCGGAACCCTGGCCGCCTCCCTCTGGGACCTCGCGGAAGCGGCTTGCGACGGGATTGCGGCAGCCATTCCGGCACTCGAGCGGTGTCTGGCCGATGACGCCACCGAGTTTCACCGTCTCACCGCCGGCCTCTTCTGGCTCGATCCGCACGTATTTCTCCCCGCCGACCGCCGCATCCGACGGCATCTCGAGCAGTTCGGCATCACGGGTCCCGAGATCACGGCCCGAGGCTACCGCGACTGGCTTCAGCTCATCGAACGCCGCACTCATCTTCCTTTTCCATCGTTATATATCACTGCCCATCATGAAGACGACCGGGAGGGCGGAAACACCTGGCTGCTCGATGCCGGACGCCACCCGGATGAGCAGCGCTGCCTGGCCGAAGGGTTTGTTGCCCTCGAGGCGGGCGAGCCGGCGGATCTCGACGACCTGAGAACCGCCTCGATGACGGGCGAGACCGCCATGTTGCCAGACAGTCCGTTTCCCAAACGTCAGGCCGCATGGGACTTCCTGCTCGTGGTCCGCGAGAATGATCTCATCTTCGTCCGGCAGGAGTCCGGCAGATTGTCGGGGGTCGCCCGCGTCGAAGGCCCCGGCATTCTCGTGAACGATGAGGCGGGTCCCTATCTCATGAGACCCGTCACCTGGCTGAAATGTGGCGGCTGGCGATTCCCCGAGCACCTCTCATGCAGTCCAGGGCCGCTGGTGTGCCTATCGCGGTTCCCGCAGCTGACCTCCGCGCTTCTGGATGCGATGGGCCTTTCCCAGCCCGAACTGGAAAACCCCGAACGACGGATCTGGTGGGCGCACACCGCCTCCGGGCCGGGCGGCTTCGACCGGTGTGAAACCGGTGGGGAGCTTTTTCTCAAGCCCCTGGATGGTCACGGGCGCCCGCTCGTCCATCCCGGCCATTTTCTCGACATGGCGCCAGGAGACCTTGTGATCGGCTACACCGGCGCCCCGACCCATGCCGTGACAGCCCTGGGGCAGGTCGTCTCCCCTCTCGCGCAGACCCCTTCCGGCCCAGTCGTGCGTATCCGGAAAACCCGTGCCGTAGAACGGCCCCTCAGCCGCGCCGAGCTGGGCATGCATCCGGGATTCACCGAGTCGAACCTTCTTCGTCAGGCCCCCCACTCGGTGTACCGGGTCACCGAGTCGGAATACCGGCTGGTCCAGACCCTGCTGGCGGCCCCCCCGTCGCGTATCGACGAGTATACCCTCGCCGACTGCACCTCCGACAGTTTTCTCGACGCCGGCCAGATCACGGGCATTCTCGACTACTGGCGACACCGGAAAAATCTGGTGCTCCAGGGACCGCCGGGCGTGGGAAAAAGCCATCTGGCCCGCCGGCTCGCCTGGCTTCTTCTCGGCCAGCGTGCCGACGACAGGATCCGGGTCGTCCAGTTCCATCCCTCCTACACGTTTCTCGATTTCATCCATGGCGCCGGCGCCTCGACGGGGGGCGCCCAGCGCCACGCGGGCCCGTTCCTCCAACTCTGCCGGCTCGCCCGGCAGGATGAACAGCACGATTACGTGCTCATCATCGAGGAGATCAACCGGGGCTCTCCCGAGCACATCTTCGGCGAACTCCTCCAGATGATCGATCCGGATCACCGCCACCCGGACCACGCCCTTGCCCTCTCTTTCGTCGATCCCGGCGAGCCGGAGTTCTATGTTCCGCCCCGCCTCCACATGATCGGCACGATGAACGCCGCCGAACCGGCGCGCGGCCTCACGGATCTGAGCTTCCGGCGCCGGTTTGCCTTCGTCCATCTCGAACCCTGCTTCGACTCCTCGGCCTACCGGAACCACCTGCGCTCCGCCGGCATGCCAGCCAGCCTCGTCGACGCTCTCTGCAGCCGCATGATCGTACTGAACGGCCGTATCGCGGCCGATGCCGGGCATCTCGGACCGGGCTACCGGATCGGTCACAGCTACTTCCTTCCCCCCGGCGAGCCCGTCACGAACTGGATCGCCTGGTATACCGAAGTCGTCCAGACGCAGATCCGGCCGCTGCTCGAGTGCTACTGGCCCCATGAGCCCGACCGCGTCGACCGGGAAACGGCGCAGCTTCTTGCGGGGATCTGATTCACAGGCAAAGCCATCTGTGGTACAATGGCCGGCATGAGCCTCATTAATATCGTATCTAATATAATATCAAAAAAGGCTGCTGCGGCTCCTATGGAGCATACGTGCCCGAACTGCGGCCGCAAACAGCCATCAGATGCCGGGGCGACATTCGTCTGTATCCACTGCCGATACCGGGTCTCCCACCTTCTCCCCATCACGCAGGGAATGTTCCGCATTTCCCGGGGTCTGCTGTACGAGCTGTTCTTCATTTTTGCGGGCCCGCTGATGGCAATCGTCGGCCTGAAGGGCTTCCTGATCCCGAATGGGCTGATCGATGGCGGCGTAACGGGCATCTCGATGCTTCTTTCCCATCTCTCGGGGATCGAACTGGGCGTGTTCATTTTCCTGATCAACATCCCCTTCATCGTCGCGGCATACTTCAACTTCGACAAGGGCTTCGCCTGGCGGGCCTCGTTCTCGATCATCCTTCTTTCGATCCTGCTGCCCCTCATCAAAATGCCCGTCGTCACAACGGACCGGCTCCTGGACTCGATTTTCGGGGGCTTTTTTCTCGGAACGGGCATCGCCTTCTCGATCCGGGGCGGCGGGGTACTCGACGGCACCGAGATCATGGCGCTCATCATCAGCCGCCGCTTCCCCGCGACCGTCGGTGACTCGATCCTGTTCTTCAACATCATCATCTTCACGACGGCCTTGAGTCTGCTCAGCCCGGAGCACGTGTTCTACTCGATCATCACCTACCTGTCGGCCTCCAAAACCCTCGACTTCATGATGCACGGCATCGAGTCATACAACGGTGTGATGATCATGTCGGGCAAGTCCCAGCAACTCCGGTTCAACATCGTCAACAACCTCGGCCGCGGCGTGACGATCATCAAGAGCCGGGGCGGGTATTCCGAAAAGGATCAGGAAGTCCTCCTGTGCGTGGTGACACGGCTCGAGATCAGCAATCTACGCAAACTCATCGACGAGATCGACGAGAACGCCTTCGTGCTGGTCTTCCCGATCAGTGACGTGCGCGGAGGCCTAGTCAAGAAGGTCCTGTATGAGAAGTCGCTCGGCACCCACTGAGCCGTTTCCTCCGGCCAAGCAAACTTCACGGTAAAGCAAGCCGCCCATCCAGAGACATCCCGGGTGGGCGGCTTGCTTTATGATATATATCTATTGAACGAGCTTCGCGAGCGTGTCGGCGTTCATCCGCGCGAGAAGATCATCAGCGACGGTGGTGTCGCGGGCCGTGATCTGCACAACGACGGTCTTCACCTGCATGAAGGCCCCGGACCGATCAGCATAGGCCTTGATGCCATCCGGCTTGGCTTCCTTTTTGAAGGTGCCGAAGAGAACCCAGGTGATGCCGTCCTTGCCGTAGTTGAGATTCTTCGGAACGGTCGTGGGATCACGGCGCAGAACGATCGCCCCCCTGACCTTGCCGGGAAGCTCCTTCACGAAGTCGAAATCCATACCTGCGTGGTTCAGCGTCACTTCGACCCTAGCCGTCCCCTTCTCCCTCTCCTCGGAGATGTCGTTCATTTTGGCCAGCCCGGCATTTCCGGCCTGGAGATCCTGCATCTCTTTCTGGATGAGGGCGATCTCCTGCTGATCGCCTTTCTCGGCGGCTTTCGTGAGTTTTTCGGTCAGCGGGATCAGCTTGGCCTGGAGATCCTCGATACTGCTCGACAGCTCGCTCATCTTCGAGGCATCGAACGCGATGTTTTTCTCGTAGGAAGCGCCGGTGTGAATGTTCCAGAGGTGGCTCGTCTGGGCCACATACACCTTCTCGATCTCGTCGATGGTTTCATCGTTCCGTGTCCAGCCGTCGTTCGCCGGAGGAAGCGCGGACATGGCCTTCTCGAGCACCTCACGGTGCCACGCCTTCTCTTCGGCTGTCGCCGGCCGGGTCCGCTCGTCCCCGCCATCTGCGAGCAGCTGGCCGGAAAGGGCCGTTACGGCAATCATGATCGCGAACATCAGCTTTCTCATCGGGTTCCTCCTCCATCGGTTCGGTTCGCCGCGATCTGCACCGGGAGGATTCCCGATGCCGCGCAATGCGGCCACGGCATGATGCCACGCCTCTTCCTCAATCGGCAAGCCCACCCAGCCCTGAAACTGGTCGGGACACAGGCTCCCGCAGCCGCCGGTGATGCTGATAACGGGCACGATATTATTTTCAGATCCGAACGACATGATAATCCCGGGTCATGCAGATTCGCTCCTCTCCGTGATAGAATTTGTCCGGAGGTTCGTCATGTCATTTGTCCGAAATCCGACCTCGCGCGGCATTTCCGGCGTCCACATCATCATGATGTGCTTTCTGCTCGCTCTGCTCGGGTTTTTCGCGGCGGACCGCATGACCGGCAGGACCGTCATCGAGTCGGGGCTGGTCACCGACAAGAAGGTGAAAACGTCGACGACCCGTTCCAAAGGCAAGACGAAAACACGCACGAGCCGGTTTCTTCACGTGCAGGTCTCGCCTTCCCAGAACCTGCCCCAGAGCGTCGACCAATCGGACTACGACGCAATCTCGATCGGCGACACCGTCGAGCTGGTTTATACGGTCGGCGGCTTCACCGGTTCCCGCTATCTGAAAAAGGTCCGGAAAACCTCTCTCCAGGCCGAGCGCGCCCCTTCCCCACTGCACAAATAATATATCATTGAATATTATTATCCGTGGGAGACACCCGGTTCCGAGTTTTCCCGGAAAATTTCGTCAAACCCGTTGCGATGGAACCCGTTTCCGCATACCATGCAGGTGATCGGCGGCGACGGCTGCCGGCCCATTTCCGAACGAGGTGACTGGTGATGCGCAAATGGCGGACCGAAGACTCATCCGAGCTGTATAACATCAACGGCTGGGGCATCAATTATTTCGGAATCAACGCGAAGGGCCACGTCGTCGTCACTCCGAGACAGAAGAAGGGCCCCGCGATCGACCTGAAGGAGGTCATCGACGAGCTTTCCCTGCGCGACGTCGCGATGCCCGTGCTGCTCCGGTTCCCCGACATCCTCGACGACCGGATCGAGAATATCTCAAACTGCTTTTCGAAGGCCGCGAACGAGTATGACTATAAAGGGCAGTATTATACCGTCTATCCGATCAAGGTGAACCAGATGCGGCCCGTCGTCGAAGAGATCGTCCGGCACGGCCGCAAGTTCCGCATCGGCCTCGAGGCAGGCTCGAAACCCGAGCTTCACGCCGTTCTCGCCATTATGGACAATCCCGACGCCCTGATCGTCTGCAACGGTTATAAAGATGAGGATTTCATCGAGCTGGCCCTGCTCGCCCAGAAGATGGGCAAGCAGGTGTTCATCGTCGTTGAGAAGCTGAATGAGCTGCGCCTCATCATCGATGTGGCGAAGCGGCTCAAGCTCAAGCCGAACATCGGCCTGCGCATCAAGCTTTCCTCGAGCGGCTCGGGCAAATGGGAAGAGTCGGGCGGCGACCAGAGCAAGTTCGGCCTTTACCCCAGCGACCTGCTCGACGCCGTTGCGCTGCTGACCGAGTCAGAGTTTCTCGACTGCGCGAAGCTGCTTCACTTCCATCTCGGCAGCCAGATCACCAACATCCGCAAGATCAAAGCGGGCCTGCGCGAGGTCGCCCAGTTTTTCGTCCAGATGCGCAAGCTCGGATGCGCGATCGAGTTCGTCGACATCGGCGGTGGCTTGGGCGTCGATTACGATGGCTCGCACACGACGATTTCGAGCAGCGTCAATTACTCGCTCCAGGAATACGCGAACGATGCCGTTTCGTTGCTTCAGGATGCCGCGGACAAGAACGGCCTGCCCCACCCCTCGCTGATCACCGAGTCGGGCCGCGCCCTGACCGCCTACCACTCGGTGCTCGTGTTCAACGTGCTCGAAACCAGCAGCCCGCCGACCTTCGAGGGGAACAGCCACAAGATCACAGCGAAGGATCACGAGCTGGTGCGGGAGCTGCACGAGCTGTACAAGCACCTGAACCAGCGCAACATGCACGAGGCCTGGCACGACGCCCAGCAGCTCCGGGAAGAGGCGCTCGATCTGTTCAGCCTCGGCATGGTCGATCTGCGCACCCGCGCGATGGTCGAGCGGCTGTACTGGTCGATCGCGTACGAAGTAATGGAACTGTCGAAGGATCTCAAGCATCTGCCCGACGAGCTCAAGCCGCTGCCGAAGATGCTCGCCGACAAGTATTTCTGCAACTTCTCGCTGTTCCAGTCGCTGCCCGACGCATGGGCGATCGACCAACTGTTCCCGATCATGCCGATTCAGCGGCTGAACGAGAAGCCGACCCGAGAAGCCACCCTGCAGGACATCACCTGCGACTCGGATGGGAAGATCGACCATTTCATCGGCACGCGCACCTTCTCCTCGACGCTGCCGGTGCACCAGATCAAGGACGGCCACCCCTACTACCTCGGTGTCTTCATGATCGGCGCGTATCAGGAGATTTTGGGCGATCTGCACAACCTGTTCGGCGACACGAACGTCGCCCACGTCGTGATCACGCCCGACGGCGGGTATGAGATCGAGAAGGTGATCGACGGCGAGCTCGTCGCCGACGTGCTCGACTACGTCCAATTCGTGCCCAAGAAGCTGGTGCGCACGATGGAGAGCTGGGTCAGCTCCTCGGTTAAGGAGGGCAAGATCACGGTGAAGGAAGGCAAGGAGTTCCTGGCCATCTACCGTTCCGGCCTCTACGGCTACACCTACCTCGAAGCCACCGAATAATCCGTTTCCCCAGGGAATGCCAAGGCTTCACGATCCAGCCGTTCCGCTCTCCGGATCCTCGAACATCCCCCGGATGTTCGAGGATTTTATGTTTGCATAGATATTTTTCACATCCCGGATGAAGAGGGAGGAATGGAACCAGCATCCTGCGCAGCTTAGCCACCCAGACCGGCTTGAGGCCCCTCTTCTGCGAGGAGGAATGTGAAGAATAACCGGCATGGGGAATATACAGGACAGGACACATGTCTTCGAGGCAATCACCCTGGGCTTGGCCGGGGAGAATGCCCGTGCGACACAACGTGGCTTGGAACAGCGGCACCAGGCCCGGCATCATGACATCGACCACCGCCATCTGGAATACCATGCTTGCAGGGTCGCGTAGCTGCGGAAGATCGAGGAGCAGGGGAAGGGCATATCCCTGCTGCGCGACAGCCAGGCCGCCGAAAGCAAAAGCCAGAAGACTGGTCTGATGTCCCGCCAGCTGGCGATACTGATAGAGGCTGGGGGGCGGGTTGTGCCCCCGCATTGCATACGGCGGGACTCCTGATGACCGAGCAGCAGTATGAACCGTCTGCAGGAATCACAAGCGGGAAAATGCGTAGGCTGATGGTTTTGCTTGCAAACGTGGTCTAACGGTGGACCATCGACCGGATCCAGGAATTGACCTCGATGGTCCGCGCGGTTGCGGGCAAGCGATTCGATATCCGGGCGGCAATTCCCGCAGATGACGAACTCGGTGATCTTGCGATGGCTCTCAATGAGATGGCAAGTGGGCTTCAGGAACGGGAGCGGATGTCCCGGTTCGTTTCCGACCAGGTTCTCGAGGAGGTCATGAAGGAGGATGGGCAACAGTCTGGCTCTGGGCGGAGAGCGGCGCGAGGTCGCAGCCCTCCTCACGCACATCCACCATTTTGCCGGGTGGTGCAGACCAAGCCTTCGCTGGCTCTCATCGAAATGCCGAACGGGTATTTCACCTTCGTCAGCACCTGCATCACGCGGGATCAGGACAGCAACGACAAGCTGATCGTGGATGCCGTGATGGCCGTCTTCCTTCACCACCCGGACTCAGAGCACCCGTCAAGCCGGGTGGGCATCCGCCCAGGTCCGGAAAGAACAACCCGGGCCCGGCAGATGCCGGACCCGGGTTGTTCTTTCTCTGGCACTCACTTCATGAGTTTGCCATCAAAGGTCAGTTTGAGTCGGGAGAGATTGTGCATCTCGTGCTGAGCCTCCTTGATCAGAGACACCGGGGTAACGGAGATGTAGTTTTCTTCCATCGCCCAGTAGTCGGAACCTTCGACGGGGATCGACGGAGGCCGCTTGACGGAGGTCCAGAAGTAGGTCTTGCCCCAGGGGGTCTTGCGTTTGAGCCACTGTTCGCGGTACTGGAACTCGGACAGGTGTGTCACGGCGACGCCCTTGAGCTCCTCGCGCTTGCAGGCCGGCACGTTTATATTGAGTATGATATCTTTCGGGAAGCCTTTCTCTTTCAGGATCCTGACGAGATCCCGGGTGAATTCGGCGGCCATGCGGTAATCCATGTCCTTGCCACGCTCGATCGAAACGGCGATGGCGGGGATACCCGAGAGCACGCCTTCCTGGGCAGCGTTGAAGGTGCCCGAGACGTAGACGATGCGGCCGATATTGAAGCCTTCGTTGATACCCGAGACGACGAGATCAGGGGTTTCGGGAACGAGGCCGCCGACGATCCCTGCTTTCACCGAGGTCGCGGGGGTTCCCTTGATGGCGTAGCCGAAGAATCTGCCTTCGCGCTTCACTTCCTCGACCTGGATCGGGCCTTCCGTCACGAGGGCATGGGCCATGGCCGACTGGTTTTCGGCGGGAGCGCAGACGGTGACGCTGCCGACCTCTTCGAGGGCCTTCACCAGCTCGAGGATCCCCTCGGACATGATGCCGTCGTCGTCGGAGACGAGGATGTGGAAAGGCTTTTCCGCCTGGACCGGCAAGGCGAACGCAACGATCAGCAGCAGAGCGACGAACACTCGTGAACGGAACATCCGGAACTCCTTTTCCTTATGATATATATTTATTTATATGCATTAGTATGAGTCGCCGCGCTTGCCGCCGGTCGGGGCCGGCATCGGGGGCGGCGC
>DATCTT010000386.1:0-9804 GCA_036567845.1 Candidatus Ozemibacteraceae bacterium
ACTCGAAAAACGACGGATCGACGCGAAGCACCTCCCCGGTCGTCGGATCGAGAATCTCGGCGGAGGCGAGCAGTTCGCCGATACACTTCCCATACGCGCCGGCGTTGCCGTAGATGGCGCCGCCGATCGTCCCCGGAATGCCGGCGAGCGTCTCGAACCCGGTAAGCCCGCTGCGCTGCGCGAGCTGAACGACATCCCACAGCGGGTGGCCGGAGGAGACGGTCAGCAGCCCCGAAGCCGCGTCGACGAGATTCCCTTCGCAGACCCGGTTCCGGATCACGAGCCCTTCGATGCCCTGGTCAGAGACGACGAGGTTCGAACCGCCCCCGAGCAGGAAGCAGGGAACGGATTTCGCGAGAGCAAGCCGGACAGCCGCCGTGAGCTCGGCTTCGGTACGCACCTCAAGAAACAACTGGGCCGGGCCGCCGATATGGAAGGTCGTGAACGGTGCCAGGGGCACTTCGCGCATGAGACGCTGTTCGAGTTCCTTCATGATTCCATCCATCGCACACCTCCGACGAATTCAGTCCACCCTGTATATCGGCTGAAGAGGCCGGAAGCTGCACCGGAAGTTATTTCTTCGGGGCTCCCTGGACGATCGCGATCTGCATCTTATCGCCCTGCTTCACCTTCTCGGGAACCTCGTGACCCTTCACGACTTGGCCGAACACCGTATACTGGCCGTCGAGATGGGGGATGGCATCGAGGCAGATGTAGAACTGGCTGCCGGCCGAGTTGGGATCCATCGTGCGGGCCATGGCAAGCGTGCCCTTCTTGTGCTGTCGCTTATTGAACTCGGCGGGAAGCGTGTAGCCGGGGCCGCCGGTGCCGTCGCCCTTGGGGCAGCCGCCCTGGATGACGAAGCCGGGAACAACACGATGGAAAGTGAGACCGTTGTAGAACCCCTTCGAGATTAGGGTCAGGAAGCTCTCGACATGTTTCGGAGCAACGTCGGGGAACAGCTCGAGCCAGATCTCACCGGCATCGGTCGTGACCTTGACGACAGGATTATCCTTGTTCTCGAGTTTGATGTCGGACGGAATCTGGGCCATGACGGCGGAAGCGGCAAAAAACAGGAAACTGAACGCGGCAAAACGCAGCATCGGTGAAAAAACCTCCAACATGTTCGAAGATGAAAAGCGAAAGACATGTTACCTCAGGAAAGCATCCGGCGGATAGGGGCGGATTCGGCAGAAAAGAAAACCGCCGGCCCTGGGCCGGCGGAGGTGAGAGACACGGATGTTACCCGTTGAGAGTGAACTGGACGGTGATCTGGACCCAGGTTTCTCGAGGTTCGCCGTTCACGAGCACCGGTGTGAACCTCCAGCGGCGTAACGACTGGGAGCCGACAATTGCAAGACGCGGATCGATTGTCGAACTGAGCGTCATCACGTCGCCGACGGTGCCGGCTTCCTGAATGAGGACCTTGTAGACGGCCTGGCCGCGAACGCCCTGACGCCGGGCCCAATCCGGATACTCGGGAACGACGCGGCTGATGATGCGGGGCGGCTCGAACCGTTCTGTGCCGCCCCCGAGCGACTCGATGCCGGCGATTGCGACGTCACCGCCGCCCGGATCCGCCTGGGCGTCGGGGTTGCCGCTGGGTGAGCTTTTCTCGTTGCCGGCACCGCTCTCGAGAGGGCCGCTCATCTCGTCGGACGGCTCGGGTGTGTCGATCGGATCGCCGAGCTCAAGGCCCGCGATCGGCGAGGTGATGGGCGAGGGGGCCGCCGCATCGGGTGAGAAGACGCTGACCTGGTCGAAGCTGGGCTGCTGCAGGGTCGGCCGCCGATCCCGCGAGGAGTCGGGCCCCGCCTGGACCACGGAGGGTTGTATCTCGGTCGTCTTGACAGGGTCGACCTTGCCGGGCTTCGCCCGTTCGCCCGGCTTGTTGACGGGCTTGGTGCGGTTCGGACCGGCAAGGGTGGGCGAGTGCTTCTTCCGGGCACGCGCGGAGGGCCGCTTCGGGCCTGTCAGGCCAGTCGAAAGCTTGGTGCTGGTGCCGCTGCGCAGCGTCGATGCGGGCGTGGGGAGCGGAACAAGCCCCGATCCCGGCTTCGCCGTGAGCAGCGGTCCAACGAGCCGCACCTGGTGAATGACGGGGAGCGCCGGGGCGATGACGCTGCGCCAGGCAACCCAGGCGGTCATGAAAAGAAGCAATGCCACATGCAGGAGAATCGAGACCTTGAACTCCTCGGTCCCTTCCTCCTGCAGAATGGGCAATGCCTGTTGTTCAGCGCGTTCCATGCGTCATGCTCTTCGTGGAAAGTCCGACGTTCACGCCGCCGGCGATGCGGACCTTATCGAGAACCTGGATCACGGTGCCGTAATTCGCTCCCTCGTCGGCCTCGAGAAGAATCGGTCGATTCGTGTCGCCCGTCACATACTCCGTGACGCGCGCAGCGAGCTCGGCATCATCGATCTTCGCGCCCGAGAGCATCGTCGTTCCCTCCCGATCGACCTGGATCGAAAGAGTCTCCCCCTCGATCGCAGCCCCCGAAGAGGCTTTCGGAAGCTCGACCGGGAGCTTTTTCGCGTCCTTCGCGAAGGAGCTGGTGATCATGAAGAAAAAGACCAGCAGCAAAATGACGTCGATCAGGTTCGTGACGACGATCTGCGGTTTCTCGCGGCGCCGTTCAGGCAGCAGCTTTTTCACGGTGTCCCTCCGGCGTGCTGGCCGAGAGCGCCAGATTGTTCGCGAGATCCAGCGAGTAATACTCGACCTGCTCCTCGAACTCCTTGATCCGGCCTTCGCACCAGTTGAAGGCGGCGAGGGCCGGAATCCCGATGAACAGACCGGCAGCTGTTGTATACAGGGCTTCCGAGATGCCGCCGGCGAGGGCGGTCGGGTCGCCGATCCCGATCGTCGAGATGATGCTGAACGAGGAGATCATGCCGGTGACCGTGCCGGTCAGGCCGAGCAGCGGGGAAATGGCGGCGATCGTCGAGAGAATGCCGGTGTTGTGCTCATACCGTTTCATCTGGCGCAGCGCTTCCTGGCGCATCACGTCGAGAAGGGCATCCTTGGGAAGGTCGAGACGATCTATACCTGCCTCTATAACACGGGCGAGGGGGTGCGTCTCCTTCCGGCACATCCGGATGGCTTCGAGATAATCACGCGCCGCGAGGGCGCTGCGCACGTGAACCATGAACTGTTCGGCGCCGTTTGCCCGGCGCAGGAAGAACCGGGCGCGCTCGATGATGATCGCAACGCCGATGATGCTGCACAGCAGGATGGGCACCATGACGGGGCCGCCCTTCACGAAAACGTCGACGATGAACAGGTTGCTGAACATGGATGCCTCCTAGAAATGCGCTTCGATGCCGGCGAGAGACACACGACCCTCTTCCGGAACCGCGTAGCGGATGCTTTTCGCTTCGTCATACAGATCCTTGACCTTGAGATACGCGTGGATCTGCGGGGTAACCTTGTATTTGAGCGTCAGATCGGACCGACTGTAATCCCCGGCATCAACCGAGGCGGCCGGAATGTAGGCGATCCGGTCCGACATCGCCTGCCGCGAGAACTCGCCCTCCCACCGGTTGCCCTGATAGGAAAACGTGATGTCGAGCAGGCGCTTGGCTTCATACGAGAGGCGGGCGCCAGTGTCGTCATTCTTCGGCGTCTGGAACGTCGTCGCGGCACGCAGCGAGAAGTGGTCGTCGAGCTTGAAGCTGCCCTTGATCTTCGCCCCCGTGCGGCGCGCGTTCGGAACGAACCGCAGCGTCGAGGCCAGGAAGCCCCGGCCTGGAAAATACTCGTCGGTATACTCGATGGCATCCCGTTCCCTTTCAGAGAACACCTCGAGGCCGCACGTGGTGTCATCCTGCCACCGGTAGCTGATCGTGCCGGACGTGCGCTTCAAATGTGAGGCCTTCAGGTCCGCCGTGGCGACATACCGCCGTGGCATGAAGATGCGCATCAGATCGTCGTTCTGGAGTTGCTCGTCGTAGCTCAGGATGAACTGCCAGGGTTTTGCCCAGCGGTAGTCATACCGCAGGAACGGCGCGGTGCGGTCGCGACCCATCAGACCCATGCTCTTGAGGCCCAGTTCGAGATACGAGCGGCCCTGGAAGTCATACTCGCCGGAAACGGCGATCGAGCGCTTCGTCAGTTCCTGCTCGTTCGCGTTCTCGGGGCTCCAGGAGGCCTTCTTCAACTCGATCTCGGCCTTCCCCTTCAGTCCCGACCTCAGATCCGTCTGATACTCTGCCCCGACCTCGGAGGAAAACAGCGAATCCTCTTCCTCATACGAGATCGAGCCGTTCTCGGCGTTGCGCGTGGCGGAGTCGATCCGGGCGCGGGCCTGGAAGAAGGCGCCGTCGGAAAGGGTCGCATGGCCTTTCGCCGAAATAGAGCGCACCGAGTCGCGGAGCTTCGCATCGGGCGTCGGCAGATGCCGCCAGCCTCGCTGACCAAACGTTTCCCCGGTGAGATCGGCGAACGTGGTCAGTTCATAACTGCCCTCGCCCAGCGAGGTGACGGCGGCATGGGCCGCGTATTTCTTGTCATCGATGAACGAGCTGAATCCGTCGTGATAATACCGCTCGAGCCGGAAGTCGCCGACATACCCGTTGTAGGTGCCCTTGCCACGCAGCACATACTCCTGCGTCCCGCTGCCGCCGCGGCCCATGGCCAGGCTCACCTCGTCGGTCTTGGCGCGGGAGGCAGCCGGGGGAAACATCTTTTCCACGAGAGGGAGCGCCTCGGGTTCGCCCTGCTCGGGCAGCAGGTCGGGAAGGGGAGTGTCTTTTTCCCCCATCGACATCGAGATATCCTGCGGGTTCGGCGCGAATGCGTCGGATTGCGCGTCCTTTCCGACGACCTGCACCTGTCCCATATCATACGTGTCCTTCGCGACGGAAGGCTGGCAACAGGCCAGAATTGCGATCATCACGCCTACAGTTTTCCAGTGCATGGTTCCCTCCGGACAATTTTTTCTTATCTGCATTCCCTATCGGCATCCGGGGAGCAAATCCTGATCTTGCCCTGAAATTCTCTCTTGATGGGGTTCTCCGGGTATGAAAAACCCCCGGCGGGAGCCGGGGGCGGGAGTCGGTGCTGGGCTTGAGGTCAGGGCTTGTAGGCGGCGGCTTCCTCGGCGAGAGGGCCGGACGTCTGGATGCGCCGAACTTCGGCCCACATCCGCTTTGCCTTGTCGCGGCGACCCGCCTTGTGATACGCCCGCGCGGCCTCGGCATAAGCCTCGGCATGCAGCGGTGACTTCGGATACATTACGGGGACCTTGAGAAGTTCGCTGATCCCATCGTCAAGGCGGTCGAGGGCAACCAGAGATCTTCCAAGCCAGAGCCGGGTCTCGGGGATCGTCACGTCGGTGGCGGGGTAGTCCTTGAGGATGCCTTCGAAGGTCTCGACGGCGCCCGCGTAGTCCTTCATCATGTAGAGGCTGATGCCGATGGCGCGGCGCGCGCGGGGGGCGATCGGGTTCGTGGGCTCTTCAGCGATGATGGCCTTGTACTGTTGGATGGCGAGCGGATGGTTGCCGAGCTGGCGCGAGATCTCGCCGATCTGGAATCGCGCTTCCTGTCGGAAGTAGCCGGTCGAATCGCGAAGCTGGGAGAAGGCGACGAGCGCTTGCGCCATGTCCTTCAGCTCGATCTGGCAGAGGCCGGTCTTGAACTGGGCGTCCTCCCGCAGGGAGCCTTGGGGAAAGCGTTGGAGGTATTCCTCAAACCGCTTCACCGCTTCGGGATACCGGCCGGCTTTCATCAACACCTCGCCGGCGCGAAAAACAGCCTGGGACGCCAGATCCGTGTCGCCTTTCCCGATCGTCGTGAAGGCTTCGAGGGCATCCGCATGGCGACCGGACTGGTAGGCGATCTCCCCGAGCTGAAACAGGGCGTCCATCCGGGCCGTTCCCTGGGGATAATCGGCGATCAGCCGCTCGAACGTTTCGCGGGCCGATGCGATGTTGCCCAGATTGAAGTAGCATTCGCCGGTCCGATACAGGGCCTTCTCACGGACAGCCGGGGTCGTCTCACGGCGCAGGAGAGGCGAGAGGTCGTCGAGGGCTTCGCGATACTTGCCCAAAGAGATGCGCACGAGCGCCGACTGGTAGCGGGCATCTTCGCTCCGGACATGCTTCGGATGGGACTTGATGAACGACTGGAAGGCCGAGAGGCTTTGCTGATACTCCCCGAGACGGGAGAGCGCGAGACCCCGCATGTATTCCATCTCGAGGGCTTTTTCCCCGGAAAGGATCTGCGAGGCTTTCTTCATCCGGTCCGCCGCCTCCTGATACCGGTGTAGGTTCATCAACAGTTCGACGAGGTTCTGGATGGCTTCGGAACGGACATCCGAGGCGGGATCGTCGGCCAGCCGTCCAAACAGCGGAACGGCCATCTCAGGCTTCCCGTTTTTGATGTGGCACCAGGCGAGCGAGTAGGCGGCCTTGTCCTGGAGCTCCTTGCGGGGGGAGGAGGCGATGATCGACTCATACTGTGTGATGGCTTCGGGATACTGCTTGTGCCGGAAGAACGACTCGGCGAGGTAGAAGGCGACGCTGGGCTTCTGATCCTCGGCCGTGAGGGGCAGGGCCTCCTGGAAGTGCGTGATGGCCGGTTCATACAGGCTCTGGTTGAACCGGACGATGCCGGCCTGGAGGTGGGCCTCCTGGCGCTGGGCCGGCTTGAGATCCTTCTCGGCGAGCAGCTGCTCATACACCTGGACGATTTTCTCGGGGCCCATGCCGTATTTGACCATGAGGAAGCCGGATTTCAGCCGGGCATCGATCCAGAGCTGCCGGTCAGAGGACTGGACGAGACCGAACGCCTCGATGGCGGACTTGGGGTTGTTGTCTTTCGCGTGAGCCCAGCCGAGCCCGTAGGCGGCGCGGTTGCGGAACGTGCTTTGGGGGTAGTCCTTGAGGAGCTGGGAATACAGGGCGATGGCCGCGGGGAATTTCTGGGTGCGGTAGCGGCACTCGGCCTGCCAGAAGATCGATGCATCCCGGTTCGAGAAGGGAGTGGGATCCGAGTTGATGCGCGAGAGGACATGGTCGGCCTCGTCGTAGAGCTGGCGCTGGATGAGACCGAGCGCGTATTTATACTGTTGCAGGGTCTCGGGGGCGTCCGCGGCGGCGCCGGCGGCCGGCAGCCCGGGAAGAGAAAGCGTCAGGCCGAGAAGGAGCGCCGGAAGCGTCGTTCGGAAGGGGCTGCGCATGGATCAGTCCTTCTTCCGGTCAGAGTCGTCGGGCTTGGCCTCGTCGTCGGACTGACCGTTCTGTGCCTTCTTGAACTCGCGGATGCCCCGGCCGAGGGCCTTGCCGATCTCGGGCAGCTTGCCGGGCCCGAAGAGGATGAGCACGATGACCAGGATCACGATGAGTTCAGAAAAATTGAGGCCCATATAATATCTCCTTCTCTGGAAAAGGGGAATCCATCTCTTGCACGCCGCTGTCGGGAATTGTAACATGGGCTTCTCGTCGCATCAAGACGGGGACAACGACGGCTTCGACGGAGGATGGGCGTGATGAAACAACGGCTGAGGACAGTCTGCATTCTCGTCCTGCTGGCGTGCAGCTTCGCCGGCCATGGGCCCGCCGGAGCGGAGCCCGCTTCTGCGCCGGCGCAGGCCGCCGAGGAGACAACGGCGAGCGCGAACACCGCCGACGAGGCCCAGGCCTCGGGTGCACACGCTTTCCCGTCCGACCGCGAACTCGAAACCTACGAGCTCTCAGCTGTCGCGGTGGGGATGCGGCTTGGCCGGACGAAGTCCCGGGCGGACGCCATCGCCTCGACGAGCCTTGAGACGGCCGATATCGTCGATCTCGATGCCGAACAGGCGGCTCTGGATCGGCTGATCCGCTCGCATGGCGAGGAGGCCGGCCCGGACAAGAGCCGCACCCGGCTCGAATCGGCGCGCCTTGATCAGAAGCTGATCCAGTCGCGGCGCCTGATCACCCAGACGAAAAAGGCCGCCCTGGAAACGAAGGCGCAGCAACTGAAACAGGAGCTCTCCTCGGCCGCTGAGGAGCTGGGCGAGTGTTCGCGACTTCTCGATGACCACCGGAAACGGCTTCAGGGAATCGGATCCGGCGAGCTGGCAGACCGGAAGAAGCTCGTCCTCGGCGAGCTCGTCACCGCACGGGAGGAATACATCCGTCAGCTGCAACGGCTGGTCGCGGGTGCAGAGAACCGCCTCGCGGCGGTCACGGCTCGTGCTGGTGATCTCCAGACGCTGATTTCCCGGTATGAGTCATTCAGCGAGAAGCTCGGCGCCATCATTCGGCGTCAGGAGGAGGCTGTCCGGCGCCAGACGATGGAATCGGCCGCCCAGGCGGCCCAGGAGGCGGCCGACGTCGCGCGGCGGGAGATCGAAACCGTCGAGCGCAGGCTTCAACAGGTCGATCGAAATCTTTCCGAACAGGCCGTGGCGACGGGGACAAGCATTACCGAGAAGATCGAGCTCGTTTCCAGACGCGAGCTGCTTCTTTCCCAGAAGGAGGCTCTGACGGAGGAGGCGAGACTGCACGATCTGCGAGGCCGTTCGGCCCGCGACGCCGCTCTCTTCGAGGAGATCGAGCAGCTGGCCATGGCCGGCGAGACCGGGTCGAGAACCGTCGTCACCCTTGCACGCACCGAATGGCTGCCCCGCCTGGATCAGGCGATGGCAGAGTATCAGAACGAGAAGACGCTTGTCGGCAAGCGCATCGAGCTGACCGAGTCGACCCGTCAGATCATCGAACAGGCGCTCGCCGAGGCAGAACGGCCGGCGGCGCGGTCCGGCCGGTCGGACGCGGAAGCCCGCGATGGGGTGAAATACCGGAAACAGCAGCTCGGATATATTGAGGAAGCGCTTCAGGCCTTGAACGGGCAGAAGACGATGTATGATGCCCTCATCCGGCAGGCGTTTTCGGCGAAGCAGTCGGTGCAGAAGATGATCGACTCGCAGCTGGAACGGACCCTCTTCGCACGAAACCGCTTCCGGCCGCGACCGGGTCTTGTGAGCGCGCTTGCGAAGGATCTCGCCGGCCTCCCCGTGATGGTTTCCGAGCGGCTGAACATGACGTTCGATCTGCTCACCATTGGATTTTTCGCCCAGATTCTGCTGACGCTGCTGATTTGTTTCGCCATCGGTCGATGGATAAGCGGCATCCGACTGCCCCCCCCGGAAGAACCCCGGCATCATCTGACCCTTCGTGAATGGCTGGCAGGTCAGGCATGGCTGGTCGCGGCGGGGACGGTCCTTGCTGCCGGGGCCTCGCAGGTTGAGCCGCTTGAGCCCCTGCTCACGATTCCCGCGGTGTACATCGCCTCGTGGCTGGTGTATTCGCTTCTCGAGCGCACCCTGCTGCGCCGCCTCCACGAGAATCACATCCTCCGGCTCTCTCTGACGGGAATTGCTCGTGTCATCGCCATCGGACTGCCGACCATGCGGCTGATGCGCTGGTTCGGCAGCTACCCCGAGCTCGTGTTTCTCGTCGCGCTGGCGTGCAAGCTCCTGATCTTCTGGCCGATGATCCGGTTCATCCGCGGCGCGGCGGCGTTCGGCGGTCTGATGCAGGCCTCGTTCGGGCTGAAACCCGACTCGCGGCTGCTGCGCATTTCCGTATTGGCCTACAAGTTCATCGCCGTGCTGAACCTCATCTGCCTGCTGACCTCGTTGTACGGCTACACCAATCTTGCGGCCTTTGTCTTCATCCGGAACATGGAAGTGTTCGTGATCGTCATGATGATCACGATCGCGCGCCCCGTCTCGGAGCGCCTTGCCGACCGCCTGTTCGACCCGGTTTCGGGAATTGCGACACCCCACGTCACTCCCGACCGGGCGCAGTTTCTCTC
>DATCTT010000387.1:0-5070 GCA_036567845.1 Candidatus Ozemibacteraceae bacterium
GACGGTCCTGCGTCCATTGCCGGAAGCGGCAGTTCGGCAGGTGGCTCCACAGGCGGGGGCGGGGGTGGTGGCTCGACCGGCACCGGCGTCTCCGTATCGCTGCCAGGCAGGCCCGGCTCTTGAGGCGCGGACTCCTGCGGAATGGCAGGCAGGGAAACGGCCTCCTCCGCGACGGGTGGCAGAAGAGGCTCGTGGGGGGACTGCGACTCCGGTTCGGGTGGCGCGGCCTTCGCAGACGGCTTCGCCGCTGACAGCGAGAACTTCGGCACAGCCGCCGGCGCGGCGGCAGGAGAAATCAGGCCCACGGGAGGCTGACCGACGGAGCCGGTCTGTACAGGTTTCAGCGTCGGGCCGGAAGGGGCCGCGACAGGAGCGGCAGCCTCGGGAGCAGGCGCGCCAGCCTTGGGCGCATCCTTGATCTTTTCCCACAGGCCGCGCGCCACCTGGGCGACAACGTTGTCCGGGTCGGAAATCGTTGCCTGAAGCACTTCCCGCGAAACCGTGTTGTTGATCTTCGCAAGCGCCTTCAGCACGCTGAGGCGGATTCCCTGGTTCGTGTCCTTCAGCGCAGCCTTGAGCAGCGTCAGGGAGGGCTGGTCACCGATCTCCCCAAGGGCAAAGATCACGCTGTCCCGCAGCCAGACCTCGGAGGAGCCGAGCATTGAGCGGAGAGTCGCAAAGGCTTCGGAATGGCCACATTTGACGAGGAACTTCGCGGCGTTGACCTTGACGCGGTTTTCAGAATCCTTCAGGAGCTTCGCGACATCCGCCTCGCAGCTCCGGATGTTCCGCTCCTCGATCACCTCGACGGTGTTGGCGCGCACGCGGGCATCGGGATCGGCAAGACACTGGCGGATCGTCTCGACGCCGGCCTCCCCGGCAAGACGCGCAAACACCTTGACCAGGCCGGATTTTACGATGACGTCCTTTTCGGCGAGCAGCACCTGCTCCAGCAACTCCACGTCGAGTGCCGAGCGGGTCTCCATGATGATCTTCAGAACGAGAAACCGCCGCTGTGACGAGAAGTTCGGGATGGACAGAAATGGCAGTACCTGGACCGGAACCCGCGGATCCCTGAGCGTGAGAAGGCCCTGGAGAGCGGTCAGGGCGGCTTCCTCGTGAACCTGCCGGGCCATCCAGAGAAGCTGGGTCAGATGGCCGGGCGGGCGGTTCCGCACCAGAAACCGGCTGTGTTCGAGCAGTTCCGGGATGCTCTTCATTTTCTCGGGATCCGGCAGCGACGGATCCACCTGCTCCTCGAGATAGGGCGCCTCGATGACGAGCGGCCCCGCGGGCCGTTTCGCTATCGATGAGGGTTTCTGGCCCGTGCCGGACGAGAGGAGCGAGGCATCGATCTCGGGAACATCATCCGTCAGCGACGGCAACGCAGTTGCTTCGGCCGGAGCCGTCGGAGCGGGCGGCTCGGAAGGCACCGGCTCATCCACAGGCGGAAGAGGCCGTTCTTCGATCGGTGCGGCAGGCATCGCCGGAAGCGGGGACGATGCGGGCACTTCACCGCCCAGTTCGGTCAGCAAGCGCCTGGCCGCGGTTCGCACCTCTTCTTCGCCATCTTCGAGCAAAGGCGTCAGCAGTCGGATTTTCTCGTCATCCGGAAGCGACAAGCTGGGCACCTGACGAACCGATTTCAGGCGCACTTCCGCCGAGATCGAGCGGAGGTTCTGGATGATCAGATCCTGCTGTCGCTTGGGAATCATGGGGTAACCTCATCTTCCTGCTGGAGTGAAGGAACGGGCCGGCCACCAAACAGCGTCCACAGCATAGCAAGATCGGCCCGTCCGAGGCAACGGGTTCGTGCGGCCTGGGCGAGATCCTCGAACCGGTCCGATCCGATCACCTCGCGCGCAGAGTCGGAGAGCGCGGCACCGGTTCCGGGCGGCAGCTGCAGCGGCAGCCGGAGCTGCTCCAGACGGCGGGTTTCCTCCATGCGTTCGGCCTCACGGGCCGCGTATCCGCGGTATTTTACCCCGATCTCGAGGGTTTCGACCTGGTCCGGGCTGGCCAGGGCAGGCACAAATCCCTCGACGAGGCCCGCGAGATCGGCATACCCCACCCCGGGCCGCTGCAGAATCTCTGAAGCAGTCACACGCTTTTTGAGGCCTCCCGTTCCGGTCCCGGCCAGTTTTTCGCGCAGGGCCGCCGTCGGCGTCACGGATATCCCGTCGAGCCGGCCGGCCTCGGCGGCGATCTCCCCGATCCAGGTCCCGATTTTTTCGTGACGGTCTCCGCTCACGAGACCGATCCGGCGGGCGGCATCGATCAGCCGGGCCTCGGCGGTGTCGTCCCGCAAATGGAGGCGGAACTCAGCATTCGCGGGCGTGATGCGGTATGGCTCGGCGTGATCCCAGAGCGAGAGATCATCTATAAGAACACCTATATATCCATCGGTGCGCGACGGCAAAAACGCGGATAGCCCGAGCACCGACCGGGCCGCGTTGATGCCAGCGATCAGCCCCTGGGCCGCGGCCTCCTCGTATCCCGAGGTGCCGTTGATCTGGCCCGCCGTGTACAGGCCTTCCAGGGCCCGCGAGGCCATGCTCTTGCGCAGGCTTCCGGGGGCGAGGGCGTCATACTCGATCGCGTAGCCGTACCGGACGATCCGGGCGTTCTCAAGGCCCGCCACGCTGGTCACAACATCGCGCTGCGCCTCGGGCGGCATGCTGGTCGTCAGCCCCTGGAGATACACCTCGCCGGAGTCCCGCCCCTCGGGCTCGACGAAAATCTGGTGCTGAGCCATCTCGGGAAATTTGAGCACCTTGCGGTCGATCGAGGGGCAGTGTTTGGGCCCCACGTTCGTGATGTTGCCCACGACCAGCGGGCTGTCCTGAATATGCCGGCGCACCGCGGCGATCGTCCGTTCGTCAGTGAAGGTAAGCCAGCAGGAAAGCTGGTCGTCGAGGCGCCGGAGCCGGTGTTCCCACAGGAAGCCGCCGGCAAGCGGGTCTCCCGGCATCTCGCGCATCCGACCACGGTCGATGGAAGCGGCATCGAGGCGCGGCGGTGTCGCGGTCTGGAGGCGGCGCAGCGCTACCCCGGCGGCCTGCAGGGAGCCGGAAAGCCCCATTGCGGGCCGCTGCTGGTGCGGACCACCCGGCCACGTCTCGCGGCCGACGATGATCCGGCTCTCCAGATACGTGCCCGTGGCAAGAACGAGACGGTCGCAGCCAAACCTGATGCCAGTCTCGAGCTCGACCCCGCACACCCGGCCGTTCACGGTCAGAACCGCGGTGACATGCCCCTGGCGCAGGGTCAGTCCGGGTGTATCGAACAGGGCTCGGAGCATCCGGCGCCGGTAGAGTTCCTTGTCGGCCTGGGCGCGACGCGCCCGCACAGCGGGCCCCTTCGAGGTGTTCAGCCATTTGAGCTGAATACAGGTCTCATCGATCGCCGCAGCCATCTCGCCGCCGAGAACCCCGATCTCGCGCACCAGGTGGCCCTTTCCTGGGCCGCCGATGCTCGGGTTGCACGGCATCAGCGCGACGGTTGAGAGGTTCATCGTCAGCAGCAGCGTGGGCACGCCCAGCCGCGCCGAAGCAAGAGCCGCTTCGCAGCCGGCATGCCCGCCGCCGACCACGATCACGGGAACATGGGTCATTGTCGTCATTTTCCTATGCAGAACCGTTCGAAAATGCGGTCGAGCATCCCCAGATCGGCGGTCTCCCCGGTGATACGGCCCATCTGGCGAACCGCCTCCTCGATCTCGAGCGCAAGCATATCGTCGTATATTTTTCCAACCCCGTCACGGGCGCGCGTCACGGCCTCGAGAGCTGCCCCGAGAGCCTGGCGCTGCTGAGCACCGAGCAACAGCAGCTCCTCCAGGGTGTCCAGACCGGCCGCATGCACAAGCCCGCTTATGACGGTAATCAGCTCAGGTATTCCCCGGGACTCGGTCGCGCACATCCGCACCACAGGCCACTCCGCCGGGAACGCGGGAAGCGTCACGGCCGCCGGCAGATCCGTCTTGTTCAGCACCGCGATGACTGGCCGGCCGGCTTCCTGGAGTTCGCGGATAATCCGGGTCTCTTCGATTCCGGCATCGGCAGAGACGTCGAACACGGCTGCTACAGCGAAGGCCCGTTCGATCGCCCGACGGGTGCGGCCGATCCCCAGCTCCTCGATCGGGTCGGCAGCTTCGCGCAAACCTGCGGTGTCGACGAGCCGCACGGGGACGCCATGCAGGGAGATCGTCTCCTCGAGCGTGTCCCGGGTCGTGCCGGGAATCTCGGTAACGATCGCCCGGTCTCGGCCGAGCAGGGCATTCATGAGACTGGATTTTCCGGCATTCGGCGGCCCTGCGATGACAATCCGGAGGCCGGCCGCCACCTGATCCCCATGTCGGGCCGCCTCGGCGAACCGCCGCAGATCGGATTCGGCATTGGCCAGTTCCATCCGGATGCGTTCCGGTTCGACATCCTCGATCGCATCCTCGGGAAAGTTCAACCCGGCCTCGAGCTGGACGAGAAGGTCGAGAAGCCGCTGCCGAAGAGCCTTCACGCGCCGGGTCGGGGCGCCGTCGAGCTGGTTCATGGCGACACGGATCTGGCCCGGGGTCGTGGCATCGAGCAGCCGTGCCGTCGCCTCGACATCGAGCAGGCTCATCTTGCCGTTCAGAAACGCCCGCCTCGTAAACTCCCCCGGCTCGGCAGCCCGGGCTCCGGCGGCAAGCACGACGCCGAGGAGGCGAGACAGGACGGCCGGATTGCCGTGAGCGCCGATCTCTGCCAGATCCTCTCCCGTGTATGAGGCCGGGGCAAGAAAGGTTTGGACGACGACCCGGTCGACGACAAGACCGTCAGCGGGATCGCGGATCTCGCCGGCATAGGCGGAAAAAGCCGCGGGGAAAACACGCTTCCCCCGCGGCCTGAAGATCTTCTGCAGAATCGTGCCGGCTTCGGGGCCCGACACGCGGATCACGCCGATGGCCGAGCGGCCTGGCGGCGTGGCCACGGCT
Organism: Candidatus Ozemibacteraceae bacterium; assembly: GCA_036567845.1. Taxonomy (GTDB): domain Bacteria; phylum Muiribacteriota; class Ozemobacteria; order Ozemobacterales; family Ozemobacteraceae; genus MWAR01. The sequence goes on from DATCTT010000387.1 coordinate 4,970, forward strand.
GCGATCGTGTCAATCTTCGTCGGAAAAGTCCTCCATGAACATCGGGACGGAGGTGCTCTTCGGCTCGGCCGCCGGCTCTCCGGCAGGCCGCTGCGGGCGGT
>DATCTT010000388.1:0-2767 GCA_036567845.1 Candidatus Ozemibacteraceae bacterium
GTTCCCCCGCGTCCACGTCCGGCCGTAGCCGAGCCTCCGCGGCCACCGATGCCCCATTCGCCCGCTGTCGCCGTCCCGGACCTCGCATCCATCGATCTGACCTCGGCCCATCTCCACTCGACCGGGCTGCCACCCGTCAGACCGGCTCACCTCCCGGGGCGCGAGGCAGAAGCCGTCTGGCAGAATCTTGTCCGGCAGGCGACGACGCGTCCCATTCCTCTCGATGTGCGCGAGCCCGCCCCGCCACCTCCTCCGCCACCGGCGATCGATATCGCCACGGCGGGGGAGATCACCCTGGATCTGTCCGAAAAGGCTGTCGCCGACGAGTTGGTCACGAAGCTGCGCATGCTCGCCATCACCGACGGGGAGTTGCGAAGTCTGCTTCAGATGCGCAATCCCGAACACCTGCCGGCACTTGTCGAATATATCTCGATGAAGCCCGACCCGGTCCGGCTGGCCTTTCTCGCCCGCGAAATGGGTCATTATCACGATCCGGCGGTGTCTGATATATTGTCTACGTTATTATATCATCCCGATCACCGGGTCGGTCTTTCGGCGATCCAGGGGCTGCAGATCAATGGCGGCGCTGAAGCGGTGCTGGCAATCTGTCCCTTCCTCGAATCAGAAGTGCCAGTTCTCGTCGACGCTGCCCGCACGGCGCTGATGGATTTTGGCCCGCAGCGGGTTCTGGAAGGGGTCGCCCGGCTTCCGTCGCATCCTGATGAACGGGTGCGCTCGGCCGGGGTGCTACTCCTGTCGCGGATGAAAGGCGCTCCGGTGGCACGCCTGCTGGTCTCGATGTTGGGGGACCGATCCGCGGCCGTCCGTCAGAAGGCGATTCTCGCGATGGCGTTCCAGAAAGATCCTGCCTATCTTGCAACGCTGCGCGAGTTCGTGCGACAGGCTCCCGAAGAGGATCGGAAGGTTGCCCGAAAGGCGATTGTGTTTCTCCAGACCCTCGAGAAATCCTGAGCCTGCACGGCTTCAATCCCGTGGCCGAATGATCACCAGGGTCACGTCGTCGCCGGCGGAGCCGCTTTCCAGATGCTTCTGGAGGCGGTCGAAGAAGGGGGCGAGCAGATCCGTCTCGGCCGGTGCCCTGCGGCCGATCGTCCGCCAGATTTCGGTCGCCGCCTCCACCAGGCCTTCATACCCGAACATCTTCCGTTCGGGGTTCAGCGCCTCGACCATCCCATCGGAATACAGAAGCAAACCGGCCTCGCGCAGATCGATATCGAGTCGTTTGAAGACCGCCTTCGCGCGTGTTCCGAGCGGTTGGGACGGCATCGGCACGAAAGAGGCGGCCCCGGTGGCGGGCAGGAGAATGGGGTAGGATTGGCCCGCATTGGCGGCCATCAGACGTCGCGTCTGCGTGTCGATGATGCCGAGGAAGCAGCTCATCATCTTCGCGCGGTTGAGCAGGGTCAGCATCAGCCGGTTCAGCCGTGTCAGGACTTCCTCAGGCTGATCGGGAAAACGGGGGCAAAGGATCGTGAACGCTGCCTTAGCCATCGCGGTGACCAGCGCAGCCGAAACTCCATGGCCCGAGACGTCGCCCAGGATCACGGCGGTCAGACCGCGGTGCAGCGGGATGAAATCGAAATAATCCCCGCCGACGGCCTTGGTCATCCGGTTTCTGCCCTGGAGCACGAAGCTGCCCAGATCCAGTCGTTCGTGCGGCAGCAGGTCGGCTTGGACTGTCCGGGCCAGCTCCATCTCGCGCAGCCGGTCCATGGCAAGATTGATGGCCGAACACATCCGGCCGAGCTCATCCTCACCCGTCACGGGGACCGGCCGGTCGAACACGCCGGCGCGCATCGCCCTCAGCCCCTCCGACACGGCCGCGATCGGTGACACGACGCGATACCAGAGGGCGATGAGAACCGCGAGACCGAACAGGGCCAGAGCGGCGATGCAGCCCCAGACACGCAGGCGCACCTCGCCGAATGTCCGGTCGAGGGCTGCCAGCGGCACCGTGGCGATCAGCACGAAATGGCGAAGGCTTGTGGCAGGGCGTGCGCAGACGAGGTGCGGTTCCCCCCCGACCTCCATCGTCACGGAGACGGCGCCCGGGGAACGACGGATGCGGCCAAGCAGCCCCGCGAAGGTACGATGCTCGGTTTCACCCGGGTAGTTGCGCCCCATGTGGTGCGTGCTGACAGCCCGCACCCGCAGGGGGGAGGCCGGGTCGGGGGCGTAGCCGCCGGGGCCGGCGTTGTCGAACAGCGTCGCGAGAAAGTCCATCTGGAGGGTGAGCAGGTTGTGCATGATGAACAACGCATACCAGGCTTCCCCGGTCGGGCCTGCAAGCACGTCGAGATACATCAGGCCGATCGAGTTGCCGCTGGAGAGGGAGATCATTTTCCGCACCCCGGTCCGGGCGCCCTGCATCAGCTCTTTCGCGTCGTCCTCCATCGCCCCCTCGACGACGAGATCGGCGTTGCTGGTCTGGCGTGCCCCGCTCAGACCGTGATCGATGTTGTACTGGTCGATGGTCAGCTTCGCGGCCTGGACGGCGACGCGGTTGACGGTGGATTCGAAGCTGGTGTCGGCGGCATCGGGCAGCTCGAGCGCCCGGGCGCCGCGGCACATCGCATCCGCCTCGACCGGGTTTGGAACGAGGCCGCGCTCGATGTAGTGTTCGAACCTCCGGACGCGCTCGAGCCGCGGCAGGCTCAGGGTGCGGCGCAGATCGGCGAGGACGAGGCGCGCCTGGCGTAGGGTGCGGCCGCTCGAGGCGACCACCTGGATATTGTCGAACCGGTAA
>DATCTT010000389.1:0-24021 GCA_036567845.1 Candidatus Ozemibacteraceae bacterium
AAACGCGGTGGCCCGTTCCCGAAAGGCGAAGGCGGATCCGATAGACGGAGGGGCCGGCCTCGATGAATCCGGCGACCGAAACCCCCGGGGCATACAGATGTCTGACGAGGCGGCGCTGAAGGGGTTCGACGTGCCTGCCGAGTCGTTCGAGAAGCTGGGGATCGAGACAGGGGGCCAGCTCTTCGGGGTCGCCGGCCGCCTGGTCGGTCTGCCACTGGCCTTCGGCGACCTCGAACAGGGTGCGGGCGAGGGTCGCCATCGCCTGGCGAAGGGCGGATGACTCGCGGTGAACGATCGGGGCGGCCTCGAGTGCCTGGCCGGGGATCTCATCCATGACCGCCAGGCCCAGAGAGATCGGCAGCCGGAACACCTGCTTCGTCTCGCTCCATCCAAGACGGGGACCGTCGATCGTCGCATCCTCGACTCCACGCGGAAGGCGGTTGTACACGAACAGAAGCCGCTCCCGGGCAAGGTGGGGCAGGGCCGAACGGCTTCGCAGCAGGGCGTCGAGAAGCAGCAGGCTGCGCGCATCCGTTGTCGTGATGAGAACGCCCGCCGGGCACCCGGCCTCGCCGCCGCGTCGCTGAAGAAAACTTTCCGCAGCAACGAATGCCTCCCCGCCCGGTGAAAGATTGATCAACACGACATCGAACTGCGACCGCAGCTGGAGGAAAAAGTCGCGGAGCGAGGCGTCGGTCAGCAGCCGGACGGGGTCGCCCAGTCTGAACGCGGGAAAATACGAGACGCGGTCCGTCGGTGTGAAGAAAAACGTGCGCCGGAAACGCGATGTCCCTTCTGTTGCAAGCTCGACAAGGTCCGCATAGGTTTCGAGACTGATGGCGCGGGGAAACGCAGCCCGGAGTTGCTGAGGAAAGGCGGTGTTCGCGTCGATGATCGCGACTTTTCGGCCGCGGGACTGGAGATAGGTGGCGAGGTGCGCAACAATGCTCGATTTTCCGCTTCCACCGCGGATCGAGCCGAACAGAAACACCGGAGTGAGAAACGCCGCGCTGCCCATGCCGCGCTCATACTAGCACACTGTGGCGCCCGGGGAAACAGAGGGGAGAGGAGAGGGGAGGGTTCGCTTACAGCTGGATGACAAGCCCCTCATACGCGGCCTGGGTGGAGGGAAAGGCTTCCCTGGCGCGCTTCTCGATCGAATCGATCACATCATCATTGTGCAGCGGGTCGTGGTGGGTGAGGATCAGGTGCTTTACACCCGCCTCCTTTGCGATGCGGGCACCTTCGAGCATCGTCGAGTGGCCCCAGCCGATCTTGTTCGGACCTTTCCTGCCATGCGCCGAGGGGTCATACTCCTCGGGGGTATATTGAGCGTCATAGATCAGCAGATCGGCACCGGTGGTCAGTTCCATCAGGTTGGCATCAAGGGTGCCGTCCGAGGGGTGCTCGCAGTCCGTTGCGATGACGACGCTCTGCTCGCCATCCTGGATCCGGTAGCCGAGAACGCCGTTGGGATGGATGAGTCGGCGTGCTGAAACCTGGGCCGAACCGATCTCGATCGGTTTTCCCTGCATCGGGTTGAAGGTGAGCCTGGCGCTCAGGGTGTTCAGATCGACGGGGAAGTAAAAATGCTCCATCTGGCCGCGCAGCGTCGCCTCGAGCCGGTCGTCGACATCCGATGCCCCGTAGAGATTCAGCACGTTGCAGGAGCTGTCGAGTCGTTGGCCGGACGAGTCACGCGAGCCGATGTAGGCGGGCGGGAAGAACGGGAAGCCCTGGATGTGATCCCAGTGGGAGTGGGTGAACAGGATGTGCGCGACGCCCCGGCCCTTGCCGAAATCGCCTTTCAGCAGCTCGAGGCCGAGCAGCCGGATCCCGGTGCCGGCATCGATGATGATGAGATGCCCTTCGTTTGTGCGGATCTCGATGCAGGTCGTGTTTCCGCCATACCGAATGGTATCTTTCCCCGGGACGGGGACCGATCCTCTGACACCCCAGAATTTGATATACACCTTCTGCGGATCCCTTCCTGTGGCTGGTGCCCCGCCGGCAGGCCCGTGACTAGGCCGGGCGGACCGACAGCATCAGTTCCACGACGCGTTCCAGGTCTTCATTGCTGTAGAACTCGATCTCGATGCGGCTCTTCGCACGCCCCTGCCGGATGTGGACTTTCGCACCCAGCAGCTCCTGAAGCCGGGTCTCCACTTGGCGGACGTGGATATCGCCTGATTCCGTGCGTTTCTTCGCAACACGAGCCTTTTTGCCGCTCCGGTCGTCACCCGGCTTGGCCTCGGCAAGCTCCTTCTCGGTCTCATACACCGAAAGGTTCTGGGAAAGGATCCGGTCGACCCACTTCTGCACGTCGTGCGGCTCGCGAAGCCCGGCAAGCATCTTCGCATGGCCGGCCGAGATCCTGCCGGCGGCGATAAGCTGCTGGACATGGGCGGGAAGCGACAGCAGACGCAACCGGTTCGTCAGGGCCGAACGGCTCCGGCCGAGACGCTTCGCGAGCTCGTCGTGGGTCAGGCCGAACTCGAGAATGATCTGCCGGAGGGTCATCGCCTCTTCGACGGGGTTCAGATCCTCGCGCTGGATGTTCTCGATCAGGCCGGCCAGCAGGGTCTGCTGCTCGTTCAGATCTCGAAGCACTGCGGGAATGCGGGTCAGCCCGGCGATCTTGCAGGCCTGGTACCGCCGTTCCCCCGAGATGATCTGGTACCCGTCGCCCCACCGACGTACGAGAATCGGCTGAAGAACGCCGTTCGCGCGAATCGACTGGGCGAGCTCTTCCAGAGTGTTGCGATCAAAGAGCTTCCGGGGCTGGTTCGGGTTCGGGGTCACCTTCTCAATCGGGAGGAGATCGAACGTCAAACCGGCCGGGGTCGGGGAAGCACTCTTCCCCTCGATCATGGTATCGGCAAATCCTTCCTGCACGTGAAGCCCTTTCGAAAAAATATCTCCCGAAACGTAGCAGAGATGAAGCGGGCTTGTCAACGCGACACTCGCCCGGACGTTGATTCACGGAAGGCGGCGACCGTATAATGAAATACGAACATCGATCTACCGGAGGTCAGACCCATGAACATGCAAACGATCACACCATGCCGGTTTTGCGGCTGGGGGCGGGGAATCGCCCTCGGTGCCGCGCTCTCCGTGCTGGCCGTCGTGTCCACGGCCGCTCCCGTCCTGGCCCAGCAGGCGATCCAGATGACCAGCGAGTACCAACAGGCCCAGCAGCAGCTCGCCCAGTCGGATTTCGAAGGGGCGGTCACCACCCTCCAGAGCCTCCTCTCCAACTCCCAGACTGTCGCAGCTGCGCAGGTCGAGATCGGCACGATCCGCATGCGCCAGGCCGAGAACGAAATGTCCCAGGCGCTGGCCCACTTCTCCGACGCCGCGAACAGCCTTTCCGAAGGCATCAAAGGCAACGGGGCGAAGGGTCCCGACGCGGCCCGCATCATGTATGACCTCGGCCGGATCTACGAGGAGCGGCTCAACGACTTCCCGAAAGCCGTCGACATGTACAGCCGCATCGTCACCTCGTACCCGAACTTCATGTCGATCGACAAGGTCGTCTACCACCTCGGCCTTTCTTACGAGCGGCTCGGCAAGCGCGAAGAGGCGGCCCGGATGTTCGGGGATATCGTCACGAAATACCAGTACAGCAGCTTTTTCCAGGAAGCCCAGCGGCGCATGAAGAATCTTGCCCCAGGAACCGGCCAGGCCGCAGCGGCCATCGAAGCCCAGGAAGGGCTCGTCGAGGGCGCGCGGTCTGATTCCCAGAGTGCCCAGGCCAACATGGATCTCGGGGCTATGCTTGCCCGCCAGGGGGACTATGCCAAGGCCGTCGAGGCTTACAAAAAAGCTGCCGCCGAAGCTACCAGCCCGGAAATGGCTCGCGACGCCTACCGACAGATGGCGAACCTGATGGACGAAAAGCAGAAGGATTACAAGGGGGCCGCCGCAACGCTCGAAGAGATGATCCAGAAGTTTCCTGACGCCCAGGGAACGGACGAGAGCATGTTTAGGCTCGGCCGCATCTACGAGGAGAACCTCACGAACTACAAGACCCGTGTCATCGATGGGAACGTGCGATACCGCAAGGATGATGAGAACGCGCGAAAGGCAATCGAGTATTACGACCGGCTCACGGAAAAGTTCCCGGATGCCGATGTATCGGCTGACGCCTACCTTCGCAAGGGCGAGTTGTACCGCACCCAGTTGAAGGACAGGGATGAGGCTCGGAAACAGTATTCCGAGTTCCTCAGACGGTACCCCGACCATGCGGAGGCTGATACTGTCCGTGAAAGGTTGAAACAGCTTGAAAATGAGTAACGCTTCGAGCTTCCTCGATTCGTTCGTATCGAAGGCGGCCGGCTTCGTGCTGGCCGCCTCGTTGTTCTTCGCCGTCCCGGCCCCCGTGGAGGCCCAGCAGGTCGGCGACGCGACCCTCACCGGCCTGTCCGGAACCATGCTCGTTCCCGGCCTCGAGGTTCTGCCGCCGGGCGGGGCCCGGGCTGCCGCGCACATCAACGGTGGCGACGGGGTCGACCGGATCGGGTCGCTGAAAGGCACCTTCGCCTTTTCCGACGACACCGAGATTGCTGTGATGAAGCGGTTCGTCACGGGGTCGGGGAAGAGCCAGTTCGACCCCGCGTTCTCGGTGAAATACCGGATTCGGCCGACGGTCACGGCCGCCGCGATCATCGACACGACCGAGGGCTGGAATGAGTCGGTCATGCTGCTGACAGGCCTGCCCGGAAACAAAGTTGTGGTGGGGCTCGGCGCGAACCTTTCACTCGAAGGGAACGATCGATATGCCCACTTCGGCCGGTACCCCGACCGATTTTCACCCGTCGATCCGCTGTTTTTTGTGATGGGGGCAACCCTCAACATCGACCCCGAGACGCAGCTGATCATGGACTACGCCGGGAACGATTTTCTCCTCGGATTGCGGCATCACCTGAATGATGCGCTCGCGCTCGATTTCGGGTATCTTGCTCCCGACAATCTCACGCGCGAAAGCCGATACTCGCTCGGAGCCAACTTCGGTTTCTGAATCCCGACAACGCATGGCTGTCTACATCCTCAACGCGATCCTCGCCGTTGCCTGCACTTGGCTGGCCTGGCGGCTGTTCGACCTGCGCGAACGGCTGAACGGCCGCCAGATGCCCGACTTCGCGTATATTGAAGGAGTGTCGCGCATCATCGACACGGCTGAGGCCTACGATGTCACCCATGCCGCCGAGCTCTCACGCGTGGCGGAAGCCGTCGCCGTGCGCCTCGGGGTCGACGAAAAGGGGCTTGTCTCACTTCGCATGGCCAGTCTTCTCCACGACTGCGGCATGTTGAATATCTCTCGAGATATTATCAAGAAGGCGGGAACCCTCGACACCGAGCAGGCGTTCCTCCTCCGAATGCATCCCATCATCGGGGAACTGGCGATCCGCAACGCGGTGCCGCCGTTTGAGGATGTACCCAGCCTGATCCGGTGGCACCACGAAAAGTTCGACGGTTCGGGCTACCCGGACCGGTTGTCAGGCGAGGAGATTCCGCTTGCGGCCAGAATTCTCGGTCTGGCAGACGCCGTCGTTGCGATGCGGGCGGCCCGGCCCTACCGACCGGCCCTCAGCGAGGAGAGGATCCGGACCGAGATCGGCCGTCAGTCCGGCCTCCAGTTCGATCCCGCCGTCGTCCGGGCGTTTCTGGAAGGGGGCACGCGATGATCCGGTTCCAGCCCTCCTGGATCCTCGAATCGCTGCCGCCCGATGCTGCGAAATCCCTGTTCATCCCGCTTGCGCCGCACCCCGCTTCCTTGCTGTGGTTCAAACGCCTGGGAATTCGGATGTATGTGAACGATCCCGTCGAAAGCCGTGCCATGCTGCTGCGGACGATGCTTGCGGATGGGGAGCGCTTCTCGGAACAGAACCGGCGCCGATTCAATCGTGTGATCAAAAAATCTCTCGACCTCCAGATGAACCCGTTCCGAAACTGGGAGAACAAGCCCTTTTCCTCATCCCAGCTCGATTACCTATTCTACTGGCGGGAAGCCGCGTTCGAGATCCCCGAGCCGGCACAGCGGGACATCTTCTGGAGCGCGGTTGCAGGAGTCATGGCCCACTGGATGGCGATGGCCGCCGCCGGAGCGAGCCCGGTGTACCCCCCGGATGAACTGCTCGCGTGCATGCTCCGGCGCCGCGAGGAGCAGCTGTTCGAGACGGCCGAAAAAGTGTATGCACTCCACCTTCCGATCGATGAGCTCGGCGAGGAGGTCGAGGCGGAAGTGTTTGTCGTGCCCCTCCAGTTTCAGGGGCGAAAGCCGTTCGAAACTGATCAGGATGTGATGTACCACGCCTGGTTTCGGGGGGATCCCGATCTGCATGCCGCTCTGGGCGAGATCGAGGCGGCCCGCAAGGGATGGGTTTTCGACTGGAAAACCGGCTGTGATGTCGCCACGATGCTCGCCAAATCCGGAAAGGCGGCGTATGCCGTATTCATCTGGTCCGGAGCCGATCTGCCGCCCCGCTGGCACGAGGAGAACGTCGCTGCCAGGCTGAGGGAGGCGTTCTCGCCGAGATTCCCCGAATCCGTTCTTCGCGTCAAGGCGGCCGATGCCAGCCACGACGATTACGACTTTCTCCTGACGATGGCTAGCCCGGGACACCCGATTCCCGCCGATCATCGGTCTTACTCCCCGGACAACATGGGCTGACATATTCCCCGGCGGGGCTGAATGTGATACCATACCCCGCATGTCCATCGGATTTTGGAATCTTCTCTCCCGGGCTGTGCTCGTCTGCATCCTTGCCTGCGCCGTTTCCGCCGCGGCATGGGGTGCCCCCGTCTTCCTGCCCGGCGAGGATGTCATCGGGCCCGACGGCATCGTTCTCACGGTGAACGATGTTCTGCGCCAGCCCTACACGGGGGGGCTCGGCGGCGGCCGCCAGGACCGGATCGAGATCCCTCTGACGCTGGTTAACACCGGCCGGAAGCCGTTCCCGGTCGATCCGCTGAAGGAGTTCGCCATCGAACTCGTCGGTTCGTATCCGGCCGTCCAGCTCGACACCCCCGGCTGCCTGAGCTCGCCGTTCAACGTGAATCCCGGTACCCAGAGCCGCGGGACCCTGTGCTTCCGCGTCGATGCCGCCGAAACCGGCGCCCCCCTGCTGCGGCTCCTTCGGGACCGTGACGCCGTGCTGAGTATACGGTGTGATATGGAACTGTCGCGTCTGCTCGAACGCGCATCTGGTGGATTCCCCGAGATCGAGGGCGGGCTGAAGCTGATCAGGTTCATGATCGAGGCCGACCGCCTCGAAATCGCCCGGGAGCTCGTGGAAAAAGGTCTCCGGGCCTATCCGCAGGACCAGCGGATGAAGCTGCTATCGGCCATGGTACGCCGGCGGCTCGGGGACACCGAGGGGGCCGCCGAAGCCGTCACGAGCATCGGTGCCGATGCGCCGCTCGGCAGGGAAGACGCCCTCGAGCTCGCCCGCCAGGCCTTCGATCTCGGCCAGTATGGGGTTGCCCAGCGCATTCTCGAGCCGTTCGCCGCTTCCGGCAGCCTGCCCGAGAAGGAGCTTCTCTTTCTCGCCCGTTGCTGGTATTTCGACCGCCAGTATGATCGCTCCGAGCGCCTGCTCACGGATCTCCACGCCCGGGGGTTCCGTGACCGAACGCTGTATTTCACGCTTGGCAATCTGCTCGAAAAACGCGAAGACTGGAACGGCGCACTCCGGTGGTGGGAAAAGGCCCTCGAGGTCGATCCGGCATACTACGAGGCCCAGTTCAACATTGGCGTGGCCCTGCTGCGCCTCGATGACCGCGCCGGCGCGGTCGAACGGTGGCGGCGTGTCCTGGTCATGGATCCCGATCCCGAGACCCGGCAGGCCGCAGAAGACGCGATCCGGAGCCTCGAATGAAAGACGATAAGAAATATATGATTCTATATGCCGACGGAGCAGCAGAACGATGAGCGCATACCAGGTACGGCTTCCCGCCTTCGAGGGTCCGTTCGATCTTCTCTATCACCTGATCGAGGAGCAGAAGGTCAATATCTACGACATTCCGATCGCCACGATCACCTCCCAGTATCTCGATTACCTCCACATGATGGAGATCCTCGACATGGAGGTCGCCTCAGGGTTCCTGGTCATGGCTGCGACGCTGCTTGAGATCAAGTCGCGCATGCTCCTTCCCCGTGATAAGCCCCAGGAAGGCGGGATCGAAACGGGCGACGAGGATCTCGACGAGTTCGCCTACGGCGAAGACCCCCGCCAGCAGCTCGTCGACAAGATGGTGGAATACCGCAGGTTCAAGCTCATGGCGCTCGATCTGCGCGAAATGGAGCGGCATAACTCCCGCATCTACACTCGGGCGGCCGATTACGAGCCCCAGCCCGAACAGGTTCTTCAGATCAGCGCCTCCGCCTTCGACCTGCGGGCGCTGTATGAGGGGCTTGTCCGGCGCCGCCTCAATCCGCCCATTCACCGGGTCGTTGTCGACCGGATCGGCCTCGAGGCGCGCATCGACGAGATCCGTCGTGTTCTCACGAGCCTGCGCAGCCGCGATGAGATCCCCTTCCGGGATCTGGTGCGGGGCCGGCGCGACCGGTATGACGTCGTTCTCTCCTTCATGGCTGTTCTCGAGATGTTCAAGCTCGGTGAGTGTGACCTCGTGCAGGAGGAGAATTTTTCCCCGATCACCATCCGGCTGGCCAACGCCGGTGACACCGTCGAAGAGGCCGCCGTCGGCTGAAGACAGAAACGAGACGCCACACCATGGATACAGAGCACGAATCCATCCTCCGCGAAACACCGGAGCCGCAGCAGCTGCCGCTTCCGAGTGGTCCCCGTCCTGACCGGGAAACCCTGGTCGCGGCCCTCCAGGGACTGCTCTTCGTCCACAACCATCCGATCCCTCTCCAGAAGCTTGCCGAGATCCTCGAACTGCCGTTTTCCGATGCCGAACAGCTCCTGGCTGAGTTCAAACACAGCCTCGACGGGAATCCGGCCTCGGGGCTCCAGGTCATCGTCACCGAGCAGGGCGTCCAGCTTGCCACGAAAGCCTGCATCAGCACGTTCATCCAGCGCCTCGAGGGCCAGAAGCTGGTCAGTCTCTCCCTGCCGGCGCTCGAAACCCTCGCCGTCATCGCCTTCAAACAGCCCATCACCCGCGCCGAGATGGAGGCGATCCGTGGCGTGAACTGCGACGGCGTCGTCGCCACCCTGCTCGAGAAAAAGCTCATCTACGTTTCGGGCGAAAAGCCTGTCCTCGGCCGGCCGCGCCTCTACTCGACAACCCAGGATTTCCTCTACTATTTTGGCCTCAAGAGCCTGAAGGAACTCGCCCTTCCTGAGATCGATCTGCCCGACCAGCTTCCACCGGCCGAAAGCCTCGATGTGACCGCCGAGATGAACGGCAACCAGGAAACCCCGGCCACCACTTCCGTCGAACCAGCCACACCCGCGGAACCACCGGCGGCGGATGCGCCGGCCCAGCCCGGAACGGAACCCGTTCCGGAACTCACCCCCACCGATGAAGGCGGCACCCGATGACCAGAACCCCTTTCCATCTCCACCGTATGAAGAACGGCGTCCGGGTTATCGCCGAAACATTCGATACCGTCCAGAGCGTCTCGATCGGCCTCTTTTTCCGGAGCGGCGTGCTGTATGAGGAGCCCCGGCTGCTCGGCGTCTCGCATTTCATCGAGCACATGATGTTCAAGGGAACGGGCCGCCGTTCGCCGAAAGACATCGCCCGGGCGTTCGACCGCATCGGCGGGTATCTGAACGCCTTCACCGCGAAGGATTACTGCTGCTACTACGCCCGTGTCGTGCGCGACCAGCTGCCCGTCGCCGTCGAGGTGCTTGCCGACATGGTCCGCAACTCGGTCTTCGATCCCGAGGAGTTCGAGCGCGAACGGCGCGTGATCCTCGAAGAGATCAAGATGTACGAAGACTCGCCCGACGAGATCATCCACGAGCTGCTTGGCCAGACGCTCTGGCCGGAAGCTCCTCTCGGCAGGCCGATTCTCGGCACGAGCGAGACCGTCGGAGGCATGCCGCGCGACGATGTGCGCGATGTATATCGAAGACAATATGTTGCCGGCAATCTCGCCGTCTGCGCGGCCGGGAACATTGACATGGCCGAGTTCAACGAGCTGCTCGAGCGCCATCTGGGCGACATGACACCGGGAAGTCTGGCGCACCGCCGCACCCAGCCGAAGCCCGACAGCGCCGCCTCGGTGTTCCAGAAGGACATCGAGCAGGTCCACGTCGCGATCGGGACGCCCGGCGTCTCGTATCGGGATGATTCTCGGTTCGCGGTGACCCTGATGAACGCCGCGTTCGGCGGTGGAATGAGCAGCCGGTTGTTCCAGGAGATCCGCGAGAAGCGGGGCTTGGCCTACTCGGTCTATTCGTATCACACCTCGTTCCGCGATACAGGCATCTTCAGCATCTATGCGGGAACCTCGCCCGACCAGTTGCCGCATGTGCTCGATCTGATCCATGCCGAGATCGCCCGCATCTCCTCGAAGGGGCTGACGAAGATCGAGCTCGAAGAGGCGAAGCAGCAGCTCAAGGGAAACACCCTGATCGCGCTCGAAAGTACCACGAATCGCATGAACAGGCTTGCGACCGGGTTCCTCTACGGGGTCGAGCCCCAGTCGCCCGAAGAGACGATGCGGCCGTATCTCTCCGTCACCCAGGAGGATATCCGGAGCGCCGCCGCCGCCCTTCTCGACCCGACGAAAATGGCCATGACCATCATTTCCCCTTCCCGCGATGTGAACGGAATTCTCGCAAAAAGCCCGTTCCGGGCTGTCCGAATGCGTGAGGCCGCTTCGGGGGCGGCATCGCGGCGCAAGACTCCCTGAATCTGCCACGTGGAACATCAGTAAATATATATCATACGGAATAAGGAGACCTTGCCGGTGAAGAAGAATCCCTGTCTTGAGCGTCAACAGCGCGTTGTCGAAACGTTTCCGGCCGGTCTGGACGCCCTTCTGGTCACGAACCTCTCGAATGTCCGGTATCTGACCGGCTTTTCCGGCTCGTCAGGCGTCGTGATCCTCGAGAAGCACAAGACCGTCTTCGTCACGGATTTCCGGTATCAGGAACAGTCCGCCAGCGAAGTCGGCAGCTCGGCGCAGATTCTCGTCTACCAAACCGCGAAAGCAAGTTCCGATACCGTCATCGCCGAGCACCTGAAGAAAAGCGGCATCCGCACACTCGGCATCGAGTCGACGATGAGTCTCGGCGCCTACGAGGCATTTTCCAAAAGTTTCAGCGGCACCCTGAAGACGACCTCCGGCCTCGTTGAAGCGGTGCGCATGATCAAGGGCGCCGAGGAGATGAACGATCTCCGCCGCGCTTTCGAGATCGGTGACCGGAGCTTCGCCAAACTGCTCCGGTACATCAAGCCGGGCAAACGCGAGATCGAGATCGCCGCGCGACTCGAATACATCATGCGCGTCGAGGGCTCCAACGGCCCCAGCTTCGACTCGATCGTCGCCTCAGGTGAACGTTCCTCCTGCCCGCATGCTCATCCGACCGACCGCAAGGTGAAGGCCGGCGAGATGGTCAAGATCGATTTCGGCGCCATCTGGAACGGCTACCACTCCGACATGACCCGCACGGTGTTCGTCGGCAGGGCGGATGCGAAGTTCCGGGAAGTTTACGGAACGGTGCTCGAGGCTCAGCGCCGCGCCGTTGCCGCTCTCCGGCCCGGCGCCGTCGCGAACGCGGTCGATGCCATCGCGCGCGCGTATATCGCCGAAAAACAGCCCGGGGACGTCTTCGGACACGGCCTCGGCCATGCAGTCGGGCTCGATATCCACGAGGCACCCAGTCTTTCGAAAAAGTGCGAGACCGTTCTCCGGCCCGGCATGGTTGTGACCGTCGAGCCAGGCATCTACCTCCCCGGCTGGGGGGGCGTCCGCATCGAGGATGTATACCGGATCGACAACGAGCTCGAGCGTCTCACGAAGACCCCGAACGAACTCCTCGAACTGCCGGTCTGACCCCGAATTCTCCCGAACCCCGTTCCCGAACTCAAAACGCGTCTCCGGAAACGGGGTTTTTCATTTCTAAGGCATTTCACGCTTCCTGCCGATGATGGGGTCGCTGACCCTTATCGTCGGACATCGGAGGTTCTCATGAAAAGCATGTTTCCCGGATCACGGCTGATCGTCCCTCTCGGCATGGTCGGCCTGCTTGCCGGGTTTTTCACCTACACGGTCAAGGCCGACTCCACGATCACGATCCCCGTGCCCGAACGTGCGGCAAACGACAAACAGGTCACCCTGTCACTGCGAATTCCGCCGAACACCGAGCCGGTGACCGGTGTGAACGAAAAGCTGAAGATGAACTCGTCGCGCAGCATCATCCGGTGGGACAAGAACCCCTCGCCGAAGCTGGCCAATAACGACGAGCTGTTGACGATCGTCAACAACATGGTCGGGAAGGGCTGGCTCAAGTCCAACTCGTCGCGCAACCTCGCGGTGATCCGGCCGATGGACAAATACATCGCCGTGCGGCTTGTCGATGAAATGGCCAAGTCGATCATCGAGATTGGTCTGTCGCCCAATGTGTCCCGCGTGATCCGCAAGAGCAACCTGACGACAAGCGACATCGAGGATGTGCGGCGCATGGTTCAGCGCTTTTCGAACGAGCTTGTCATGTTCGGCCGCAATCCGAAGAGCTACGACAAGGATCTGCTGATGCTGCAGGAGCGCTTCAAGACCGCAAAAGCAGGCATTCTCAAGGTGATCCGGGTCGAGGGTGTCGACGACGGCGGCACCGTCATCCATCTCAGCGTCGAGTGATCGGAACCCTCTCGTAAATCTCAAGCCCCCGCCCGGGGGCTTTTTTCTTGGGGGTTGTGTTTGGCCCGGAGATCGGCCATAATGGCCGGAATGATCCCGGAAATACTGACGCGACACCGCAATTTTGGCCTGCTCTGGCTGGCCCAGCTCATCTCTTTCATCGGCGAAGGCATCATGCAGACGGCGATGATCTGGTGGGTCATCACCACGACCGGTTCGGGAACCACCGTCGGATTTATCCTGAGCGTCAGCTTTCTCCCGGCGGTCCTGATCGGTCCCTTCGCTGGAACTCTCGCTGACCGGCTTCCCGCCAAGCTTCTGCTGATCGGTGCCGACTTGTGCCGGGCCTGTCTGGTCGGCGCCGTCGCCGTGCTGGCATGGCACCAGAGCCTCTCGATCCCGCTGCTGCTCGCCATGTGCGGGCTCCTTGCCGCAGCGGGCGTGTTCCACAGCCCCACCACGCTGACCGTCATCCCCCGGGTTGTACCCGCCGAGCGGATCGACGAGGCGATGGCGCTTCATACAATCGTCAGGGATATATCAAAACTGGCGGGACCAGCGCTCGGCGGGGCGATCATCGCGCGCTGGTCGGTTGCCGAAGCGTTTGCCGCCCACGCCGCCTGTCTCGTGCTCTCCTCGGTCTGTATTGCGATCATGGGCATGGCCTCGCGCAAGACGTCTGGGGAGCACGAAAGCGTCATTTCCCAGCTTACGGCAGGCCTGCGATATGTGCGTGAGCACCAGGTTCTTCGCGATATCCTGATCGGATTCGGCAGTCTCAATCTGTTCGCCGTGCCGATCGTTGTGCTCCTGCCCCTGTCGATCAGGCACACCTTCGGCCTCGATGCGTTTGAGCTGGGAGTCAGCGAGGGGGTTTTGGCCTTCGGTTCGGTCGTGACGGGACTTGCCTTCGTCCGCCTCTTCGCCGGTGTTCCCACTTCTCGGCTTCTGGTGCGCACCCTCGGCCTCTCGGGGCTGCTGTTCCTGTTTTTCGCGTTCGATACCGTGTTCCCGCTGTATCTCCTCGGGCTGTTCCTGCTCGGCGGCTGCTTCACGGCCGTGAACGTTGCTGTCCTTACCCTTTTCCAGCGAACCGTCGCACCCGAGATGAAAGGTCGCTTCTTCGCTCTCGTCGAGGTTCTGAGTTTTGCCCTGATCCCGATAGCCATGGCCGGCGCCGGAGCCCTTGCCGACATCCTGCTGCTCGCCCGCGTCTATCAGATCTGCGCCGTCGGCATCCTGCTTCTGACCTGGCGTTTTGCCTCGATCGACGGCTTGTCCACGCTGGATGTCTCCTCAGGAACAGATATCACCTCGGCAGAGCAGGCCACCCCGCCCGATGCGACGGGAGTGGCCTAGGCGAAGCGCACGCATGGAAGGACGGCTGCGTCAGATCGGCCTCATGCTGTTCATGGGGTTCCTGCCCGCCGCGGTCCTCGTGGTGATTCTCGGGGCTTCCGATTCAATCCTTGAACGGATGCGGGAAAACCTGCACCAGCAGCGCACGTCTGCCCTCCGGGTCCTGCCGGTTGAAGGCGGTCTTTCGGTGCAGAAAAGCTATGCCTGCTCGATCCTCGCTACCGGAGGCGAGGAGCTGCGGCCGGTGGCTGGAACCTGGCCTGCCTCGCTGGACGCCGTGACGCTCCTCAACCTGCGATCGAGCTATGCGAGCGAAACCGAGCATGGGGTCGAGATTGGCATCGCAAGCCCCGGCCCCGGCATTCTCTGGATGATCCCGACGGACCAGGGATACCGTGTCGCCTATCAGACTCGCCGCTCCTTCTACGCACGTCTCGAATCCTGGCGCGCCCTCATCTGGACCGGCGGCCTGCTCTTCGCCGGCGTCACGTTCGTCCTGTTCGTCCTCGTCGCGCGCAAGCTCGCCGACGTGTTCAACGAGATGGAGATCAAGAACCAGGAGCTCGAACGTGCCAACCGCAATCTCGAGGAGCTCGGGACCCTCAAGAGCACCTTTCTTGCCCTCGTCTCCCACGAGCTGCGTACGCCGCTCGCGCGGCTCACCGGCCAGCTCAACCTGATTCGGCAATCTGCCGACCGCCTTCCGGATGAACTCCGGCGGCGGTTCGACGAGATGTCCGTCGAGATCGCCGAATTGGGACGCATGACCAAGAACGCCCTTGATCTCACCCGCCTCCAGTCCGAAGATCTGGCGGCACGGATCGAGCTCGGCCAGATTTCCCCAGTTGTCGTGATGACCTGCGAGCGTGCCCGCACGATGGCCGAAGCACGCGGTCTTTCCATCGAGACCGAACTGCCTGAGACCCCGCCGGTTTCCCACGATCCCTACCTGCTCGAGCGCATCCTCGACAATCTTCTTGTAAACGCCGTCAAATACGCTGCCCCGGCCTCCGCGATTCGGCTTCGGGTCGTCGAAGAGACCGCTGCCATTCGGATCGAGATCGACAGTTGCGGACCTGTCATTCCTCCTGGCGACCGGGAGCGGATTTTCGAGAAGTTTTATCGCGGGGAAGGGGGCATCGATGTTCCCGGCTCCGGTCTCGGCCTGTATCTGGTGCGCCAGTTCGTGCTCATGATGGGGGGCCGCGCCTGGGTTGAGCCTCTAGCCGACGGGAATCGGTTCGCGATCACCCTGCCGCTGTCCTGACGTGGGCTCCGAGGGATTCGGGGATTCGAACACGATCCGGACCAGGGTGAAATCATCCTGCAGAGCCCTTCCACCGGTCTTGTCGCTGCTGTTCCGGAACACCGTCCGGAGCAGATCAGGATTCGATTCATCCATCGTCTCCAGCAGCCGTTCGAACTCGTCGAAGGTGCCGACCCCGTTCGCGCGGGGCAGTTCATACACCCCGTCCGTCAAAAGATACAGGCTGGTTCCGGGCCGGATATCCCGCTCGATGACCTCATACGATTCACTGGAAAAGCCGCCGATGAAGGGCGCCTTCACCTGCAGGCGGGTCAAATGGCCACCCGGCTCGCGCAGGAGGGCTGGGGGATGGCCTGCCGCCGAGGCCCGGAGGCGACGTTCCGCGGCATCGTAGACGCCGTACCAGATTGTGAAATAGTAGTTGTTATATTCTTCCATCGGAAAAGCCTGACTCAGCGCGCGGAGCACTGCTTCGGGAGACCGGTAATCGACAGCGGAAAGGGTTTTGCGCCGCAGGGCGTCGAGAACTGACGTCGAGAGGAGGGCTGCGGTGATGCCGTGGCCCGAGACATCGATTATATAGAAGGTGAAATATCTGTCGTCCAGCCACTGGTAGCCGAAAATGTCGCCCCCGATCTGCAACATGGGCAGAAACAGCCAGGAACACCGGATGGGGCCTTCGGTGAGCGGGGCGGGGAGGAGGGAGCGGATGAACTTGCTTGCCGAAACGAGCTCCTTGGTCGCATTGGCACGGGCCAGAACAAGCTCCGTCATGTCCTGGCCCGAGAACAGCATCTGGCAGGATCTGTCCGCCAGGGTGCAGATGACGGACCGATGCCAGCTCACGACCCTCATTTCGCCGGACTTCGTCTGGATGGTGTTGTAGGTCACCCGTCCGGTGGTGCTCGATGGGGAGGCATACAGGTCGGTGAATCTCTGGCGCTGCAGTTCCCGGATGTCGGCCTTGATGCAGGTGTCGAACCAGTTTTTGCCGATCAGCTCCTCTTCGGTGTATCCCAGAAGGGTGAGACCGCTCCGGTTGATTTTTCGGACGCATCCCTGTGGGTCGAGAACCAGCATCAGCGACCCCGCGAACTCGAAATACCGCACCGCGCGATCCTGCTCGATGCGTGTCGCCAGCTCGGCCTCATGCCGCTTTGTCACGTCCTGCATCATCCCCAGCAGTTTCTTCTGGCCGGTTGTGCGGTCGGTGAAATGACACCCAACATCCAAGATCCAGCGAACGGAGCCGTCTTTCCGTATACACCGGTACTCTGACTCATACCGGACGCCGTTTTGAGCGGCCTCCTCGAACCTGGCCACCGCGTTGCCGGCATCGGTCGGATGGATGAGCTTGCGCCAGCCTTCGACGCTGCCGGCGACTTCGTCCACTCGATACCCGAGCACCTGCTCCATGCTTCCGCTCCAGATGACGTTGCCGCTTGCGAAATCATACTCGTAGGCGATCAGGTCCGCCGCCCGGGTGATCAGGTCATACCGGTTCTTCCAGCCGAGAATATGGAGGTGGGATTGCCTTTGAACCTGGCGGAGGGTCATCGAACCGAGCGAAAGCAACAGAAACAGCATCGTGATGAGAATCGCGTGAAGCCTGTCCCGGGCTATCCCCTGGCGCCAGCGGGAGGCATCGACGTCGAGCCCGATCACAGCCAGAATGGCCCCGGTTTCGGGAGCGGTAATCGGAACGAATCCGGAGACGAAGGTCCCCCATTCATCCGTGTAGGGGCCGACGGTTGCGGCTTTTCCCGTGCGGAAGACGTCGTGCAGCTCAACCGGCGGCTCTCGGTAGAGAACACCGGGCTCGGTGTGATTGACGTCGTCGAGCGGGATCGAGTCGGCAAGAAACACGATGTGTCCGTCACGTTTCTTCAAGAGATAGATCCACCGGACCCACGACTCCTTTTCGCACATGAACACGAGCTGTTCCCGAATGCGCTGGTAATCCGGGTGTCGGGTGTCCTCCGGCGTTGCCGTGAGATGAATGAGACGGCGATGGTTGATGGCACCGGCCGCGAGCCGGGACTGGGCCAGTAGGGCATCCATTGCGCTCCTGGCCGAAGAAATGCCGGCATTCTCGGTCGCAGCGGCCCCCAGAGTGAGAATGATCAGGAGAGTGACGAGCCCCATTTTCCCGAAAAGACTCTGCTGATGGATGTCGTCGGGCGTCTGGAGGTTTGTCTCGCTGGCGTGCAGATACTTCCAGAGGGCAACACCGATGAGAAGGAGCAGACCTCCTCGGAACAATTGGACGTGAATTCCGAAGACGCGAAAGAACGCTTCGGCATTCACGTGGGAGGCGGGAAAAAAGTCTGCCTGTGGAACGAGTATCCCTGCTGCAATCGCATATCCCAGAAATGCGAAACCGGAGACCGCAAGGCTCCGGGCGGGGGTGGCCGGGGTGTGGCGACCGAGTTTTATCAGCAAGAATGCTGACAGGATACTTGCCGGGAGAGAGAGAACATAGCGCATGCCGACCTGAAAGGCGGTCAGCCCCTGCGACAGGAAGAGGGCCGCAGCGATGATGAGGGACAGCGGCAGGAGGCGCTTTCCCCGCGAAAACCTGGATGGAATTGCGGGAAGACCGAACCTGAGGAGAAACAGGAAGGATGTGGCACCGACGAAAAGCCGGGCGGCCTGGAACGCCCACGTATCGCCAATGCTGATGACCAGCATATCGCCGTAGTCGAAGAAACAGTGCAGCAGGCCGAACCAGGCGAGGTTGCTCCAGCCGACTTTCTCCCCTTCGCGGTGGGCGAGGCAGAACGCGATGAGCGAGAGCAGCACGCAGCTCGTGCCGTACACGAAAAAGACGTAATCCATCCGGTCGAGGAAAAAAGCGCTGTTCATAACGTTCCTGAGGGGAATCCGGATCTCCGAAGCCATTCTACACCGGGATCATAATGGAGACAAACCGAGCGAAAGTTCCCCACACCCCTGGGTTCGTGTGCATAATGGATGTATGCATCGAGAGGTTCGTTCTCATTCGATGCAGTTGAGATGGCATCGCACAATGAAGGAGCTCACCGATCATGACGAGGTCTACTCTCCGCGTATTGCGCGGCATCACATTCGCCGTCGTTGCTTCATTCATTCCGTTCGCCGCTTTCGCCGGGAATGCCACATCGGCAGGCCAGACGAGCCCGGCCTCGGATGAAGCTTATGACCGCAATGCCGATTTCAAGCAGATCATCGGAATCATCGACCTGATCGAGGATCGGTATCCCGACACCCGGGATCTGACGGTGAAGCTTCGCGGAAGATTGTATCGCCATGAGCGACGTCAACTCCAGGGCCGCTCCTCTGCTGACCGGGCCGGCTTCGCGGCCGATCAGGAGACCGCCGTCCAGGTGGCGCGCCGACCCCGGCCGGGCGTTGGCGAGGGAGTCGAAGTCCCTCCGGGGGCCGACATGTATACCTCCTGCCAAGGTCTTCGCGACAAGGCGCTGATCCAGCAACTGCGTGAGATTTCGGCTTACCAGATGGGGGTTGATTACACCACGGCGCGCAAGTTGATGTTCACCAAGATCGACAACATTGGTGGTGAGGTCGAGTGTGTCTACACTGGGCGTAAGGGCCGGTACACCGACATCCCGAGCGATCGCGACATGAACTGCGAGCATACCTGGCCTCAGAGCCTCGGCGCGACGGGAGTGGCGAAGAGCGATCTGTTTCATCTGTTCCCGACCGACTCGAAGGCCAACGGCATCCGCGGATCGTTGCCTTACGGCCATGTGAATGAGGCGAACTGGGAGGACGGCGGCAGCCGGTGCGACGGAACCGTGTTCGAACCCCGCCCCGAGCATCGCGGCAACGCCGCCCGCGCGAAGTTCTACTTCGCCGTTCGCTACGGCAAGACCATCGGGGATGCCGAGGAGGCAGTTCTGCGCGCATGGAACAAGGAAGACCCGGTTGATGCCGCCGAACGCGAGCGGTGCGACAAGATCGAAAATATCCAGCACAATAGAAACCCCTTCATCGATCACCCCGAATTTGTCGACCAGATCAGCGACTTCTGAGCTGAACGATTCCAGACGCCCTTCCGATCCATCGATCGGGAGGGCGTTCTTCCGTTCGGGGGGATTCCCGTGATACCATCGGTTCATGCGGATTCTGATCATCGACGACGACCGGCAGCAGGCGGAAAACCTTGCCACGCTGCTGAGCGGCCAGGGTCACGAGGCGCTGTTCCGGACCGATCCGGTCCTGGGGCTCGCCCTGTTTGAAGCCGAGGAGTTCGGTCTGACCCTGCTCGATCTTCACATGCCCGGCATCGACGGTCTGACCTGGCTCAAGCGCGGTCTCGAGCTGCGCCCCGATGCCCGCATCGTCATCCTCACCGCCTATGGAACGATCGACTCGGCCGTCGAGGCAATGAAGAAGGGCGCCTTCGATTTTCTCGTCAAACCCGTCGAAGAGACGCGTCTCCAGAATGTTCTCGCGCTCACGGAAAACGCAGCGCGGCTCTCCCGCCTCGCAGGCCTCTCGGCGCCCCGTGGCCCGGATGACGAGATGTTCATCGCTTCGAACCCGGCCATGCGGCTCGTCAGGGGGTTGATCCGGCGGGTCGCGGCCCTGTCGACGACGGTGCTGATCACGGGCGAAACAGGCACCGGCAAGGAGCTTGTGGCCCGGGCGATCCATCTGAACAGCGCCCGCAAGGAAAAGCCGTTCGTCGCCGTCAACTGCGCGAACCTGCAGGGGAACCTCCTCGAGTCCGAGCTGTTCGGCCATGAAAAGGGCGCCTTCACCGGCGCCGATGCCAGGAAACTGGGGAAATTCGAGGTCGCCTCGGGCGGTACCCTGTTCCTCGACGAGGTCGCCGAGATCCCTCCCGAGTTGCAGGCGAAGCTGCTCCGTGTCCTTCAGGAGCAGGAGATCGAGCGGGTGGGCGGCGTCAAGCCCGTGAAGGTCGACGTGCGGCTCGTTTCGGCGACGAACAAGGATCTTGCCGGAATGGCGGCGCAGAACCGGTTCCGCCCCGACCTGTTCTACCGGCTCAACGTATTCCCGATCCATCTGCCGCCGCTTCGTGAGCGACCTGACGATATCCCGGCCCTCGCGGACCATCTGCTCGCGGAGATTGCCTCGGTTCACGGCCGTCAGCCGCCGACGCTGTCAGCCGAGGCCGTCAGGGCGTTGAGGCACCTTTCCTGGCCCGGGAATATTCGGGAGCTTCGGAATGTTCTCGAACGGGCCACAGTCATCGACGACGACGGAACGATCACGCCGGCGGATCTGATGCTTCCCGGCTCTGCGGCAGTCCCCGCTGCACCGCCTTCCGGCCATGCCCCGATCGATGCGCGTCTCGACGACTCGGAACGCCGGATGATCATCGAGGCGCTGGAACACTACCGCGGAAATGTCGTGGCCGCTGCAAAGCGGCTTGGACTGCCACGCCGTACCCTGTATGACCGGCTTAAACGCCTCGAGATCGATCCGGCGAGATATCGCCCTTCCGATCCGGAATAACCCCGCCCCCCTGATTCTCCCAGTATAATCAAAAAATAATTTCTTCATTTTTCCTTGAACAGGAGGCACTTATGTCGTTTTTCCGGCCTCGCATGATCACCCTGGCGGCCATGCTCTCGATCGGTCTGATTACCACGTCCGGCCTTCCGGTCCGGGCCGCCTCTGCTCCGGTTATCCAGCGTCTCGAGCAGCTTGCCCGTGATGCCCACATGGCGCGGAATACAGCCTCCGCAGAAGGAGCCGAGAGCGAAGCCGGCCTGGGTGCCGCGGCCCGGAAGAACGCAAGCCTCGACGAACTGAACCGACTGATGGCGACTGTCGACACGCCCGAGCTGGCGAAGCGCACGGTCGATCAGATGCGCGAGTTCGGCTACCGTGCCACCACGGCCCCCGAACTCGATGCCTACCGCGAGGGGCTCCAGCTCCTTTCCAACCGCCTCGACTTCCTTGCCCGCAGCGAAAGCCCGGCTTACCGCCCATGCCTCGATGAGGTGATGGGCCTTGTTGCCGACGCTGGACAGAGGACCCCGACCGCAGCCGAGCCTCTCGTCGAGCGCGCCCGCCGGGCATCCCGACCGACCGCTTCCCGTGCCGTTGCGCGCGGTACCGCGGATATGCTTGGTTGCGAGGTCGTGAACGGCAAGACCAGCTTCGAAGTGTATTCCCCTGCCGCGACAGCGGTGAATGTCGTTTTGTTCAAGAAACCCGGCGACACGACCGGCACGGCGTTTCCGATGAAAAAAGACCCGAATGGCATCTGGAAATACACAATCGACAAGGATGTCTCCGGTTCCTGGTATGCCTACTCGGCTGATGGTCCCTCGACGGATGGGTATTTGTTCGATCCGAAGCGCCTCCTGTCAGATCCCTACGCCCTCGTGAATCACAACCATGACGGAAAGAGCCTCGTGCCTTCACCCGAGCTGCTCACCTTCAAATGGACCGACCAAGGCTTCAAAACGCCTCAGGCAAAGGACCTCGTGATCTATGAGATGCATGTCAAGGATCTGACCGCGCACCCATCCTCGGGCGTTGCACCGGAGAAGCGGGGTACCTACCTGGGCCTGCTTGAAGGGCACGGGACGGACAAGGTGCTCGGCCATCTCGAGGATCTGGGGGTGAACGCCGTCGAGTTGCTTCCCTGCCACGAGTTCGACAACAATTTCGCCGGCCATCCCAATCACTGGGGATACATGACGAGCCACTTCTTTGCTCCCGAGACCTCGTATGCGAGCGGAAAGAACGGCGAGGCGATCCGTGAATTCAAGCAGATGGTGAATGGGCTTCACCGGTCTGGCATCGCCGTGATCATGGATGTGGTGTTCAACCACACCGCAGAAGGGGACGAACGCGGTGTGCCTCTCAACTTTAAGGGGCTTGACAACCCTGGCTATTACCGGCTCACCGACAATCCGAAATACTACTGGAACGGCACCGGCTGCGGAAACGAGTTTCGCTCTGACAATCCGATGACCCGGAAGCTGATTCTCGACAGCCTGAAATACTGGATGCGCGAGTATCACGTTGACGGCTTCCGGTTCGACCTGGGTACAATTCTCGATAAGGAGACGATGTCGGCGATCATGAACGAGCTGCCCCCTTCGGCGATCGTTGTTGCCGAGCCGTGGGCCGCAGACTGGAAGCGGAACCAGTGGGGGAAGAGCGACTTCCGTAATACCAAATTGGGCAAGTGGAACGACGACTTCCGCGAGAAGATCCGCAGCTTCATCAACGGAAACGGCGATCGAAACGCGGTCATGACGGTTCTTGCCGGTTCCTGCTTCTGGTGGTCCGCGAAACCCTCCGAAAGCGTGAACTATATCGAGTGCCACGACGGTGCAACCCTTTCAGACCTGCTGCGCGGCAACAAAGACCGGTTCCGGCTCGGGGCGGTGGCGTTGCTCACAGCCCAGGGCATCACGATGATCCATGAAGGCCAGGAGTTCATGCGCTCCAAGAAGGGCAACGACAACTCCTACGACCAGGACAACGCGATCAACTGGCTCGACTGGGGTGAGAAAAAGGCCAACCAGGATATCTACGAGTTCACCAAAGGTCTGATCGGACTGCGGATGAAATACGAGAACTTCCGGCATGCGACAGCCCTGAACAGCCAGCATATCGACTGGCTCCAGCCAGCTAACAACCGTGGTCTCGGATACCTGCTGAAGGGCAAGACGGATCTGCTGGTGCTGCTGAACAGTGACGCAAACGACTGGATCAGCTTCAACCTTCCCGACGGGAACGACTGGATCGTTGTCTGCAACGGCGAAAAGGTTGACGATCGGGGAATCGCAACCGCCCGGGGCACCTACAATGTACCGCCTTTACGCGGAGTAATCCTGAAGAACAGGAATTGATGTGGCTTCGAGGGGATTGCGCCGGCCGACTCCGCGAAGGGGGTGGCCGGCGCTTTCTGTACCGGCTAAAGGTTTTACTTGCATCCGTGGAAACGTTGTAGTAGGGTGTCTGCCGTATGTCTGAAACCCGCTTCGGCCAGTACAGGCGCGGACAGGGGCTCGGTCTCCTGATTCTGCTCCTTGTTGGCGGCCTCGCGATCTGGTTTGGATATGGTGTGTACGTCGAACGCTACTATATCGCCCTGTTCGACGGTGACATGGTCCGGTATCTGGATCTTCCTCCGTATGCCCGGCGCATCACGCCTGAGCGGGACGAGCTGCGGGGCCATGCGGAAATGACGCTTGAAACGGTTCCCGACCAGGTCTGCAATTTCCTTGGCCTGCTGTCGACGAAGCGCGGATTTATCCTGCGTCGCCGGGACGCCGCGATCGATCTCGAAATTCGCCCTGGGTATGTGGTGAAAGGGCTCTTCAAAGACAATAAGCTCGTCCTGGACTGGAATCCCGTTCTCAATGAATCCAGGAAAGCCCGGAAGGCGAAGCTCGAATCCGAAGGGAAACTGCCGGCCGGCTCGGTCGCCTCAGCGACAGCGATGCCGGGCGGTTCGGTCACTCAAGGTAGTTAATCTCGAAAGGAGATCTCATTCATGCGTAAGATGATTCTTGGTGTTCTGTTCGTAGGTGCCATGGCGCTTGTCGGTTGTGGCGGCGGTCAGCCCCAGCCCGCCCAGCAGCCCGCTCCGGCCACGACGGCTCCGGCC
>DATCTT010000390.1:0-3570 GCA_036567845.1 Candidatus Ozemibacteraceae bacterium
CCGGCCGAGTTTCTCGGTGATGACGACGGTGCGGTCGAGCGAACTGCGCAGCCGCATCACCAGCTCGCGGGCTTTTTCCCGGCACGCCGCCTCCCGGGTGGCCGAGGTCGAAGCCTCGAATCTGTCGGTGAGATGCCACAGGCCTGCTGCCGGCAGTAGGATGGCAACGAGGAAGAACGCTGCCGTCCATGCCAGCATGCGACGCTTCCCCGCCGGTTGCTGCCCGCCCCCTTCGTTCATGCCCGGCATGGTATCATACGCCATCTCGGAGACACGAAGGGCCGTTTCACCACATAGATGCAAAGGCACGAAAGAAAGCGAACCACCGAGACGCGGAGACACAGAGGACCTTTCGCCACAACGGGACAATCACCCTCCCAGACACGAAGGAGAAAGGGTTCGGGAGAGGACGATTCGCAGATGGCGCAGATACATTCCAGAACATCGTCTTTTTTTATGAAGGTTCCGGCGCATACAGACTACCAGGTGCCTCAGGCGTTTCTCCCTCTCTGTTTTTCATCTGCGGCCATCTGGCCTCCATTTGCGGATGTGTTTTTGAAACCGAGAATCATTCCATGCGGAGTATTGTTGTGCCTTCGTGTTGCCCCCATCTTCGCTCTCATGGGCTCTGTGACTCTGTGGTGCGTTGATTTCGGGTGATTGCCAGAGGAGGGGCGGATCTGAGATCATGCAGCGACGATGAATCTCGGAAAACTGCTGCGTGGCGCCGGGGGCTGGGCGATTGTCGCGATCGCCATCATCGCGGCGCTGGCCGTGCTGCTTGCCGATCTCAGCCGCGTGACGGCCGCCCTTGCGGCGTTCCCGCACCGGCTGATTCCGCTCATCCTGTTGTTCGTCAGCTTCAATTACCTGTTGCGGTTTGCGAAATGGGAGTATTTCCTGCGGCGGCTTGGCCTGCAAATTCCGCTCAGGGGCAGCCTCTGGGTGTTTTTCGCCTCGTTCGTCATGGTGCTGAGCCCGGGCAAACTGGGGGAGGTCGTTAAATCCCTGCTGCTGCGGAACCGTTACGACATTCCGGTTGCGCGGACGGCTCCCATCGTGCTTGCCGAACGCCTGACGGATCTGCTCGGCCTGATGTGTCTCGCAGCCTGGGGCTTCTCGCGATTTGCCTGGGGCGGTAAAACCCTGATCGCGGGTGGGATTCTCATGCTCGCAGGCCTCGTTGCCGCAACGAGGCCCGCGTTCTGGCGCATGCTCGACCGGGCAGCCGGCCGGTTGTTTCCCGGGAAACCCGCTCTCCGCAACACTCTCCGTGCCCTCGAGGAAAGCACCCGGACACTGCTGACATTGCCCGCCCTGCTGGTGACGGTGCCTCTGAGCGCCTTTTCATGGGCCTGGGAAGGCGCGGCGTTGTACGTTATTTTCGGGGGGCTTGGCGTCACCCGGCCCGAATTGTTCGCGCTGTCACTGTTCGCGCACGCGTTCGGGTCGATCACCGGGGCTCTCTCGTTTCTCCCCGGCGGTCTGCTCGTAACGGAAGGGGCGCTCAGCCTCTTTTTCGTCTCGACGGGGATCGCCGGCGATATCGCCGTAACTGCCACGCTGCTGATCCGCGCCGTTACGCTGTGGTTTGCGATCCTGCTTGGCCTCTGCGTCTTCACGGCCGGAGCCCGCGCCGACGACCTGAGGATCGACAAGCCCGCAGCCGCATAATGTTCCTCAGTCTCTTCCCCCGGGGCGCTGGATACGGGGGGCGCGTCGAGGGCGACTTCCTCTCCGGAACGAAGCCCTGAGGTCACTTCGATGAAGGTGATGCCGCGGCGGCCGTTGTTGATCGGCCTGATCGCGGTTCGCCCGCCCGTTCGAACCTGTACCGTTGCACGGTCGGCCCGGGCCTCGTCGAGGGCGGCCGCCGTTCCTGGATCCGGGCTTTTTCGAGTTTTGCTGTCAGGTCGACCAGGTTTTTCCGCAGCCCGAGGAGGGTTTCGTCGCATTTCGCCTGAAGCCGGGCGATCTGGCGGTCGAGCTCGCTGCGGGCCGCCCAGAATCCCGCCTCATTCGTCGACACCGCCCACGCCGTTCTCGAACTCCTGGCAGCTGCCCGTCGGCGCTGATACGACGCTCATCTGGCAGATGACAAAGCTCTAGCGGAGCCATTTCCGGAACAGGGGCTCCACCTCTGCCGCTGGGTAGGGGTGTTGACGCATCTTGGGAAACTCGGAAACCAGCCACTCGACACCATAACGGGCGACTTCCTGCTCGAAGGGGTTTTCCTCTTCGAGAGCTTTGGCACGGCGCTCGATTTCAGTGTAGAAGGTCGGATCCTGGTAAAATCGTTCGGAGCAGGGGCGGCAGAGATACTGGGAGAGCGGCTTCCAGAAGATGAGACCGTCGACGGCGTCCTGGTAGGTCGCGGCCTTGAAATAATCCGAGTAGTCGAAGGGGTCGTTTCCGAACGGTGAGCCCGCCAGATCGAACCCAACCGGCTTGTTCCGATTGGCGGCAAATGCGGCATCCCAGCGGCCATCCCGGATCAGATGAATCGAACCGGGTTCGGCCTGGATGACCGATTGCCGGGGTTGGTGATACAGGACGATCGACACCTGGTCGGGGCCAAAGGCGGTTTCGAGAAAATACCCGACATTTCTGCCCCAGGTGTCCGATTTTGCCGATTTTACCCTTCCGAGGGCGTGGCGTGTGTTCATGATCACCAGATACCGGTCTTTGCGCTTCTTGTCGGCAGCGCAGTCCCGGTCGAGTTGGCGGATGCGATTCTCGATCAGTTTCGCCATGAGGAAGTCCCGGTCTGCGACTTCGAGCATCTTGTTCGTGTAATCGGCTTTTGTCCGGAACGCATTCCAGTCCCAGGCGACATCGCTCAGAAACGCCCAGATTCGCTGATGGGGGGGTAAGCTCTGGTTCAGCTTCCACAGGTTTTTCCAGAACTCGTAAATGTTCGCGTTGGCCCAGCCGGCTTTGTGGAAGGTGCAAGCCTGGCCGATCCTGATGAGCGGAGCTTCATCGCCGTCGCGGCTCTGGAGAAAGGCGTCCATCGCATCCTGCTGAGAGCGCGAACCGACCTCGGTGAAAACAGCCTTGACGCGCGCGGCAAACGCCGGATGCCGCATCACCTGTTGCAGGAACTCATACTGGGTCGTCTCGTCATGGCGTGTTTCGCCGAACACGACGATCTTGTGTCTCTCGAACAGCCCGGCGAGATACGCGACCGGATCCTGTCCCTTTTCCCGCAGGAATGCCACATGATCGGAAATTTCGGGGGTGTCGGCTCTGGCCGCAGGAGAAACACCGCTCAGCAGGATTAGCATCACAATGCAGGCAAAAGCACGCTTCATCGTCGCTCCTCCCGTATGGGTTTATGATAGACCCAATCCGGAAGGCCTGCAAGCGTGGCATTTTCATAACTCCTGGGAGAAGCATCCTGTCTGTGTTTGCCTGGGCCGCCCGTTGCCGATGATGACCGAATCATGTATCGTCATGACCGTCGGCATTATTCCGGGATTCGGGATATGCAATAAATATATCTATTAATATTTAATATGAATTTCCTTCCGCTTTTCGGGTATCTCGTGTTGGTGCTTTTTTCGCGAA
>DATCTT010000391.1:0-19171 GCA_036567845.1 Candidatus Ozemibacteraceae bacterium
AGGCGGCCGCGCGACGCGGCGAGACGGTGAAGCCCAGCCGTTTCCGCGGCTGGGGCGTCGTCGATGCGGCGTTCACCCACTCCGAGGAAGTCTGCAAGCGCAATCCGAACTGCCACAACCTGTGCAAGCTCCAGATCTACCGCATCGGCGGCGACGAGGCCGTGTACGGCGGCGAGTGCGGCATGTATGAGTCGCGCGCCAAGGCAACCGTGCGCGCCCCCGATTACAACCGCATCCGGCAGAATCTGTATTTCAAAGCCATGCAGGGGAAGTACCGCGTGCTCGGCGAGGAACCGGCGCAGACCGTTTCCCCCGCTGGGAAGAAGCGGCCGACGCTGGGCATTCCCCGCTCGCTCAGTTTCTTCCAGATGGGGTTGTTCTGGGTACACCTGATGGACCGGCTCGGCTTCGACGTCGTGATCACACCCGAGACGGACAATCGAATTGTAGATGCCGGTATAGAAGCGATGACCTGCGAGGCCTGCTTTCCAGTCAAGATCTCGCATGGTCACGCCAGCAAGCTCAAGGGTCGGGTCGACTGGCTGTTCCTGCCCATGATGATCGAGATGGAGGCCCCGCCGAACAAGAAGGGTTACTACTGCCCGTATCTCGAAGCAAACAGCTATATGCTGAAAGCCGCGCTCAAGCTCGACGAGAAGACCACGCTCATGCCCGCGATCTACATGAAATACGGCCGCGACGGGCTGGTCAAGGCATTTCGCGAGGAGTTCGCCCGGGTCGGACTGCCGTTCGACCAGAAGGCGTTCGCTGCAGCATATGACGAGGCCTGGGCCGCGCATACCGCATTCACCCGCGAGCTGCGCGCGCTCGGCAGAACCGTGCTCGAGAAGCTCGGCGACCGGCGCGCAATCGTTGTCGTCGGCCGGCCCTACAGCGCCTATGACTCGCGCACGAACCTGAACCTGTTCGCCACGTTCAGCCGGCTCGGCGTCATCGCAATCCCGCAGGAGCTACTGGATCTCGACCCGATCGAGATCGAGGACGATTACCCCAACATGTACTGGGGCTTCGGCGACAAGATCCTGAAAACCTCCCGCTTCATCAACAACGACAAACGGCTGTTCGGGCTGTATCTGACCAGCTTTTCCTGCGGCCCCGACTCGTTCATCCTGCACTTTTTCAACGACGAGATGAACCGCACCGGCCGGCCGTATCTCGAGCTCGAGCTCGACGAGCACTCAGCTGGAGCGGGCGTCGAGACACGCCTGCTGGCCTTCATCGACGTCATCAAGAACCAGACCGACGTGCGCACGCTGCCCCAGGGAGTGAACGTCATCGCCCGCAAGAATCGCGCGCCGCTCCAGGGCCGCACGATCTTCCTGCCCAAAATGTCCCAGGGATCGTTCGCTCTTGCCGCGGCCTTCGACGGCGTCGGCTGCAAGGCAGAGGTGATGCCGACCTACACGACGGCCGGCCTCGAGTTCGGCAAGAGCAACACCTCGGGCAAGGAGTGCTTCCCCTGCACCGTCACGACCGGCGACATGTTCGAGACCGTCACGAAGCTCCGCCAGCAGGGCCGCGACGTCGAGAACGAGATCGCGTTCTTCATGCCCGAGACCGAGGGCCCATGCCGGTTCGGCCAGTATAACTACCTGCACCGGATGCTGCTCCAGCGGTATGGCTGCGGTGGCATTCCGATCCTCTCGCCCAGCTCCGAGGACAGTTACCGGTGCAAGGGCTTCTTCTCGGATGACCAGGCGGTCCAGTTCCGTGGGCTTGCCTGGCAGGCGATCGTCTACGCCGATCTGATCGAGAAGTCTCTCTGGCGCGTCCGCCCCTACGAGAAAGTGAAGGGCACGACGGATACCGTCTTCGCTGAGGCGATGCGCGAAGGCATCGAGGCGATCCGCGCCGGCGGCGGTCTCCGGCTGATGAAGGCCGCCCGTAAAGCCGCGTCGAGCTTTTCCGCCATCGAGCGCGAGGGGAAGGACAAACCCCTCGTTGGTATCGTTGGAGAAATATATGTTCGAACACATAACGAGAGCAACCAGGAACTCGTCCGGACGCTCGAGTCGATGGGCTGCGAGACGTTCACCAGCTCGATCGGCGAATGGATCGACTACACCACCCACACTAGCATCGAGGATGCGCGGGAGCGGTGGAAGGACCGCCGGGACTGGGACACCGGAAGCGAGTTGGCGAAATCCTGGCTCATGGGAAAGGCGCAGCGTGTCGTCGCGAAGGTGATGGGCGTGCCGTTCTCGAGGCTGCTCCACGGCCGGTTCGACCACACGACCGAGCACCTGCTGCATCTCGTCGACGGTATTTTCTCGAACCACATCAACGGGGAGGCGATCCTCTCGATCGGCGGCGCGTTTGCCTTCCGCGAGCATGGCTTCGATGGCGTCGTGAATGCGATGCCCTTCACCTGCATGCCCAGCACAATAGCGAGCGCTATTCTCAAGGTTCACATGCGCCGGAAGATGCCGTTCGTCGACATGGTGTATGACGGCACGATCCTGCCCAACCGCAACACCAACCTCGCCACCTTCGCTTTCCAGGCCAAACAACAGCGCGAAGCCCGCCGCGAGCGATAAGAAATCACCACAAAGATACTCCGTTGAACAATCCTCAGTTTTCGGGAACGCATCCGCAGATGAAGGGCAGATAAAAACCAGATGAAGAGCAGATAAGAACGACCGCCTGGAACGACCTTTTTTTCAACATGCCCGGAAAATTCAGGGAAAGAAGGCTTTCAGGATTTTATCTGCGACATCTGCTTCATCAGCGTCATCTGCGGATACGTTCTCGAAACGGATCCAACATACCAGGCCCGAAGGCACAAAGAAGTCTCTTTTTTTCTTTGTGCCTTCGGGCCTTTGTGGTGTATCAATCAATGATCAGGGGATTCAACGAGGGAGCCTTCCATGACGACATCGACGACGGAGCCGACATCCCGCTTTCGGGTGCTGATCATCGACGACGAGAAGAATATCCGCTCGACACTCGCGATCTGCCTCGAGTCGATGGGGGTGCAGGCGACGGCAGCCGCCTCACCGGAAGAAGCTCTGGTCGCGCTGGAAACGGACTTCTTCGACTTCGCCTTCCTCGACCTGCGACTCGGCACGGCGAGCGGGTTCGATCTTCTCCCCCGCCTTCTGGGGGCCAATCCGAACCTCCTGGTGATCGTCATCACCGCGTTCGCGACCCTGGAAAACGCTATGGAGACGATCCGGCGAGGCGCGTTCGATCTTCTTCCCAAGCCGTTCACCCCGGTCCAGGTCCGGCAGATGATCGAGAAGGCCCAATCGCGCCTCGCGCTCGCGCACCGGATCGACGGGCTCGAGAACGACCTCCGCGAAAGCTGTCCCGAAGCGAGTTTCGAAAGCCAGGCACCGGCGATGCGTCAGGTTCTCGCGCTCGCGAAAGGGGCAGCCGCTTCGTCCGCCTCCCTGCTTCTCCGCGGCGAGAGCGGAACGGGAAAAGGCGTGCTTGCGCGGTTTCTTCATGCCTCGAGCCCGCGGCACGCGCAGCCGTTCGTCACCATCTCCTGCCCGACACTCACCGACGAGCTTCTCGCCAGTGAACTGTTCGGCCACGCCAGGGGGGCATTCACGGGCGCCCTGCGCGACCGGCCCGGCAAGATCGAAGCCGCGGAAAACGGCACGCTGTTCCTCGACGAGATTTCCGAAATCTCGCCATCGGTGCAGGCCAGGCTCCTCCGGTTCCTCCAGGAGAAGCAGTTCGAGCGACTCGGGGAAAACCGGGTGCGGCATTCCGATGTGAGGATCATCGCGGCGACCAATCGCGACCTGGATGCCGCGGTGAAGGCGGGCACGTTCCGTGAAGACCTCCTGTTCCGGATCAACGTCGTCGAAATCACCCTGCCCCCCCTGCGCGAGCGGTGCGAGGACATCCTCCCTCTCGCGCGCCGGTTCATCGCCTTCTTCGCGCGGCAACTTGGACGACGCCCGCCCGAACTTTCCCCCCGTGCGCAGGATGCCCTGCTGGCCCATTCCTGGCCAGGGAATCTGCGGGAGCTCCGCAATGCCATCGAACGAGCGCTGATCGTCTGGCCCGCCTCGCTGATCGATCCGGAAGCCTTTCCTGAACGGATCTCCCGGACAAACGCCATCGGTCCGTCGGTCGGGAGTGACATGTCCCTGGAGGAACTGGAAAAGGCCCATATCCTGCGGGTCCTCACCCGCCACCCCACTCTGGAGGAAGCTGCAAAGGTTCTCGGCATCGACACGTCGACCCTCTGGCGCAAACGCCAGCGCTGGGAAAAGCCCTGATCAGCCGGCCCCAGGATCTATATCGATAGCTGTTTTACCAGATGCCGCAAGGGGCAGGGTAAAGGCGAAACAACTTCCCCTCCCCAGGCGGCTGGAAACCGAGATTTCCCCGCCGTGACCGATCACGATTTCACGAGCAATCGACAGGCCAAGACCGCTGCCCTGCCCCTTTGCGCCGGGGACCCTGAAGAATCGCTCGAACACCTTTTCCAGATACTGTTCCGGGATTCCCTCGCCCTCATCGACGACCTCGAACCGCACCATCGATCCCGCCAGCCCGGCTTTGAACAGGATTCTGCCGCCTTTCGGGGTATATTTCACCGCATTCGAGGCAAGATTCCGGAAAACGACCTGGACCCGTTCCGGATCGGCATGCACCAGTTCTTCCCCAAGGGCGATCTCGCTCGTCAGCTGGAGGCCTTGTTCTTCGGCCAGGAACCGATGTGCGGACAACGCGTCCTCGACCAGGAGACGGGCTTTGACCGGCCTGGGAGAAATGCGAACCTTCCCCGACTGGAGCCGGGAAAGATCCAGGATTTCGTCGACAAGCGTCTGAAGGCGCTCGCAGTCTTCGCGGGCAGCAAACAGGAGATCCTCACGCTTTTCCGGCTGTTTCACCGATCCATCAAGGAGGAGATGGATCGCCATGTGCAGCGATGTCAGGGGTGTACGAAACTCGTGGGCAACCATCGCCACGAGATCGTTCCTGAGCTGATCCATCCGTCTCCAGCGGGTGACGTCCTGAAACAGGACAATCGCGCCCCTGATCTCCTTCTGGTCGAGAACCGGCATGCCGCGAAGAAGGAAAAACGTCTCCCCGCGCGGCAGCGGAATGCCGACCGCCTCCTCGAAGCCATGCGGCACCCATGCGCCCTTGCCGGCGAGAACGTGATCGCGAGCGCGGATGATCAGGCCACGTAGGTCCTCCGGCAGGGTGGAACGCGTCCATTTCCAGTCGAGTTCCAGATCCTTCTCGGCCGCGGCGTTCACGTTGAGCAGACCGCCATCGGCGGCAAAAATCGCCACGGGATCCGGCAGGCTGTCGATCGTCGCCTGCATGGAGTGCTGCGCCTGAAGGAGATCACCAAGGGAACTCTTCCTGTAG
Source organism: Candidatus Ozemibacteraceae bacterium (assembly GCA_036567845.1). Classification (GTDB taxonomy): domain Bacteria; phylum Muiribacteriota; class Ozemobacteria; order Ozemobacterales; family Ozemobacteraceae; genus MWAR01. Next base: position 5,362 of record DATCTT010000391.1, read on the forward strand.
GTTTCCAGGTGTTCTGTCATGGCGTTGAATTCCCGCGCCAGTTCGGCGAACTCGTCCTTTTCATCGAGGTTGGTGCGGACTTCCAGATCGCCCTGCCCCACCCTCCTGGCCGCGAGTGAGAGGATGTTGAGAGGCCGGAGAATCCTCCCGCCCATCACCATCGTGACGGCGATACCGCCGATGGATGCAAGGAGGCTCAGCAGAATCATGAGGCGGGTCACGAAGATCCCGTGGGCCTTCACGTCCTCGCTCTTCCGCACCATCGCCTCCTGGTTCAGCGTCAGGATCTCCTCGGCGGTTTTCTTGAACCGCATGAACACGGGATAAATCGCAGTGTAATACCGTTCTCGAAAGGTGTCGCTTCCCAGGCCGGCCGCTTCGTCATACAATGTCTGGTATTCATTCCATAGCACTCGCATTTTATTCGCGAGTTCAGCCTCTCCCGACTCGGTGACGTTGTTCTCTTCGATCCGGATCTCCTCCTCCACGAGGGGGCGGAACTCCCTGATCATCCTCGTTCCCTCCTCCGGCTTGCCGCTGAGGGAAAACAGCATGCCGGAATCCAGCCGTTCTATTCTATTCGTTATACGCTGAATCGCGAGAACGCTGCGGTAGTTGTCCTTCAGGATCCGCTGCGAGTGGAGGACCAGGCCGGAAATCGTGTATGCCGCCGTCAGGCCCACGCAGACGAGGGCCAGCACCGTCGGAATCATCGCGATCAGCAGCTTCGTCTTTACACTCATACCCCCTCACTCTCCGCCTCGAAGGAAACGACATGCACGTCGAGTCCCGATGCCTGGTTCAGCAGCCGGTGCATGGGCGAGAAGCCCAGCCACTGTTTCCATGCCGGCTGTTCGGACCGGCCGACGATGATGTGTCCGACGCCATGCGAGCGGGCAAAGTCGATGAGGGCCGTCACCGAGTCGTCGGCCTTGAGGCGGACGATCTCGGCGCCGAGTTCCCTCGCCTTCTCCATGTTCTCGGCCAGGATCCGCTGCACCTCGGAGGAAATCTCGGCTGGCGACTCCCCCGGCGTTTCGACATACACGACGAACCAGTGCCTGTTCAGCCTCCCGGCCAGACGGGCGCCTTTCCGCAGCAGAATATCGGCTCTCGGCGACAGAGACGAGATGCAGACCATGATCCGGGCTCCAACGCCGTTCCGGACTTCTGCGGGACTCTTTGACACATGCATGTCGCGCCGTTCGAGGGCTTCGGCAATCTCGCGCAGAACCAGCTCGCGCAGGGAGTTGAGATGAGAATCCTTGAAAAAATGCTCCAGTGCCCACGGCACCCTGTCGGCCGAGTAGATTTTCCCGGCTTTCAACCGCTCCAGGAGGTCTTCGACGGGCAGATCCAGCGTCACGATCTGGTCGGCGCGATGAAGGAAGGTATCGGGGACCGTTTCCCGGATGCTCGTTCCGACGATATTCTCGACGACATTTTTCAGGCTCTCCAGGTGTTGGATATTGAACGCGCAGATCACGTTGATGCCCGCGTCGAGAATGTCGAGAACGTCCTGGTATCTGCGCCTGTTCGGGAACCCCGGCGGATTCGTGTGCGGAATCTCGTCGATGATGGCGATCTGCGGCATCCGCTTCAGAACGGCATCTCGGTCCAGCTCCTCGACGATGATGCCCCGATACTCGACCCGGCGCCGCGGGACGGCCTCGAGATCCCCGATGAAACTCATCGTCTCGGCCCGGCCGTGCGACTCGATGAATCCGAGAACGACGTCCACCCCCCGCTTTCGCAGGGCGTGAGCCTCGAGCAGCATCTGGCAGGTCTTTCCGACGCCGGGGGCAAACCCCAGATACAGCTTGAGCTTCCCGCGCCTCGATTCCTCTACGAGGTGGAGAAAGCTTTCAGGAGTTTGATCGCGACTGGTCGTCATCTGCCAAGAAGGATCGTGCCCTTCCCTCCCCTCATCGTCAGCCGTTCGAGATTCTGCCGGGCAGGCTCATAGCCGGAGTGAAGCGACAAGGCCGCGCGATAGCATTTCTGAGCTTCGAGCTGGTTTCCGGACACCTCCAATGTTACACCCATCAGGTTGAACGTTTCAGGATTTCGCGCATCGAGCCTCACCGCCTGCTGAAGATGCCGTTCCGCTGCGGAATAATCCCCCAGGCGCAAGGCCACCTTGGCCGCCCGCCGGAAATCCCCCCCCGTCTGCGGCGCGGAACACCCCGAGCCAATTCCCGCAGCGTGCTGCGACATGATCTCCGCTACGAGCGCCCGCAAGGTATCTGGGGAAAAGGGTTTCTGCAGGAAATCGACAGCCCCGAGTTTCATCGCCTCAACGCTGTTCGAGACCGTGCCATACGCGGTGATGATGATGACGGCAATCCCGGGATCGGTCTTCCTGATTCTGCGGAGAACCTCGATGCCGTCCATGCCGGCCAGCTGCAGATCGAGCAACGCAAGCCGGAACCGCCCCGTCTCGAGCAAGGCAAACCCTTCTTCTCCGTCGGCGGCGCCCGATACTTCCCAGCCGTCCGTCTCGAGGGCGGTTTTTATCGTTAGCCGTATATTTTTGCAGTCGTCGATGACCAGGATCTCACGAGGTTCATTCATGGCATGCCTCCCTTCCCCCTCTTCGCCGAGAGGGTACCGATAACGCAGGCATCACCCGCTGGAATATCAATTGGCCGGAGCAGAACCATCCCGCCGCCGGGGCGCGCCGAACCGCGCATCGAGGGCGAGGTTCAGCGGAAGAACCGCCACCCGTGCCTCGCCCAGGATCCAGAAGTCCCTCGGCTGCGTGAACCTGTCGACAATCTCCCGGAGCAGCTCCGGACTGACACCGCGCGCCGCCGCCACCCGCGCCACCTGCAACTGCGCCGAGAGTGGCGTGATGTGCGGGTCGAGGCCGCTTCCCGACGTCGTCACGAGGTCGATCGGAACGGGCGTTCCGTATTCACCGGCCAGTCGGCGCGCCGCCGACGCGATCCGCTCCTTCAGTGCCCTCGAGGTCGGCCCCGAATTCGATCCGCCGCTGGACATGGGATCGCCGTTCCCAGCCGAGGGCCGGCCATGGAAATAGGCGGCATCGGAGAACTCCTGGCCGATCAGTTCCGAGCCGACAATCTTCCCGTCCGCGTCGCCGATCAGGCTTCCCCCGGCCTGGTGCGCGAAGAGGAGGTGGGCAAGCGCCGTCACCGCAGCCGGATAGATCAAACCACAGAGAACCAGCGTCACGGCACAGCATCGCAACGAGACAATCAGTGTTTTCATGGTCTCCCTCCTCAGGCCAGGCCGACGGCAACGAGCACGAGGTCGATGCCCTTGATGCCGAGGAACGGGGCGATCACGCCCCCAAGCCCGTATATCCCCATCAGGCGTGGCAGAAGCCGTTCGGCGCTGAGCGGCCGGTATTCGACGCCGCGCAGGGCGAGCGGAATCAGCGCCATGATGATAAGCGCATTGAATATCACAGCAGATAGAATAGCGCTCTCGGGCGAAGCGAGGCGCATGACGTTCAGCGGCAGGATCTCCGGATACGCCCTGCCGAACATCGCCGGCAGGATGGCGAAGTATTTCGCCAGGTCATTTGCGATCGAGAACGTGGTCAGGGCGCCGCGGGTCATGAGCAGCTGCTTGCCGATCTCGACGACCTCCAGCAGCTTGGTCGGGTTCGAGTCCAGGTCGATCATGTTCCCGGCCTCCTTGGCGGCCTGGGTGCCGGTGTTCATCGCCACACCGACGTCGGCCTGCGCGAGGGCCGGGGCGTCGTTGGTCCCGTCCCCCGTCATCGCCACGAGCTTGCCCCTGGCCTGCTCGGCCCGGATGAACCCCACCTTGGTCTCAGGCGTGGCCTCGGCGAGGACGTCGTCGACACCGGCTTCCCGGCCCACGGCGGCGGCCGTCCGCGGGTTGTCCCCCGTGATCATGACGGTCTTGATGCCCATCATCCTGAACCGTTCGAACCGTTCCCGGATGCCGTCCTTGACCATGTCCTTCAGATGGATGATGCCGAGAAGCCGCGCTCCATCCGCAACGGCCAGCGGTGTTCCGCCCTCGTCGGCAATCCTGCCGGCGATCTCTCCGGCTTCGGGAGGGACTTCGCCGCCCAGCCGCCGCACGTGCTCCATGACAGCCTCGACGGCCCCTTTCCGCAGCTGACGACCGGGGAGGTCGCAGCCGCTCATGCGCGTCTGCGCCGTGAACGGGACGAATGTCGCCTCGAGCTCGCCGATCTCGCGGGCCCGAAGGGCGTAGGTCTCTTTCAGGAACACGACGATCGATCGGCCTTCCGGCGTCTCGTCGGCAAGGCTGGCGAGCTGGCTGGCTTCGGCAAGCTCTCCGGTCAGCACGCCACGGACGGGGAAAATCGCCACCGCCACGCGGTTCCCGAGCGTGATGGTGCCGGTCTTGTCGAGCATCAGCGTGTCGACGTCCCCCGCCGCCTCGACGGCCCGGCCGCTCATGGCCAGGACGTTCTTGCGAAGCAGGCGGTCCATCCCGGCGATCCCGATCGCCGAGAGCAGGCCGCCGATGGTCGTCGGAATCAGGCAGACCAGCAGGGCGACGAGAATCGTCGGCGACAGGGCCACGCCGGCATACGCGGCCATCGGCACCAGCGTCACGCAGACGACGAGAAACACGAACGTGAGGCCGACCAGCAGAATGTGCAGCGCCAGCTCGTTGGGCGTCTTCTGCCTGCTGGAGCCCTCCACGAGGCCGATCATGCGGTCGAGGAACGAGCAGCCCGGATCGACGGAAATCCTCACCACGACACGGTCCGACAGGACCCTGGTGCCCCCCGTCACGGCCGACCGGTCCCCGCCGCTCTCGCGAATGACGGGAGCGGATTCGCCGGTGATCGCCGATTCGTCGACGAACGCGATGCCCTCGATGACATCGCCGTCGCCGGGAATGAAGTCGCCGGCTTCGCAGACGACGAGGTCCCCCTTGCGGAGGGCCGATGCCGGAACGCGCTCCTCCCCGCCGGATGTCGGGGCATCTCCGGAAACGCGACGCGCGGTGATCTCATGGCGCATCCGCCGAAGCGAGTCAGCCTGCGCCTTTCCGCGCCCCTCCGCCATCGCTTCCGCGAAGTTGGCGAACATCACGGTGAACCACAGCCACACCGTGATCCAGCCGGTGAACCAGAGCGGCGGCGCACCGGCCGGCGAAGCGCCGAGCAGATCCCGGACGAACAGCGCCGTGGTCAGCACGCACCCCACCTCCACGATGAACATGACGGGGTTCCTGACCATCAGGGCAGGCGACAGCTTTCGCACGCTTTCCCGGATTGCGGCATTCAGGATCGACGGATCCAGAAGCGAGGTTTGTTCATGCGACTTTTTCATGGTCAGAACCCCCTTCCTGCTGCGGCCAGGAACTGTTCCAGGACGGGGCCGAGCATCAGTGGCGGGAAGAACGTGAGCGCGCCGAAGATCAGGATGATCGAAACGAGCAGCAGGACGAACAGCAGGCCATCCGTCGGGAATGTGCCCGGACCGACCGGCACCGTCCGCTTCAGCGCGAACGAGCCGCCGAGCGCAAGGATCGGGATCATCATCCAGAACCGCCCGGCAAGCATCGCGAACCCGAGCGTGCCGTTGAACCAGCTCGTGTCGGCATCGAGCCCCGCGAAGGCGGAACCATTGTTCCCGACTGCGCTGGAATAGGCATATAGGATCTCGGAGAATCCGTGCGGCCCCTTGTTGGCCAGGGCCGACAGGGCATACGGCGCCACCGCGGACCAGCCGGATAAAGCCAGAACCAGAGTCGGAAATATCAGCAGATATATCATGACGATCTTCATTTCCCGCACGTCGATCTTTTTCGCGAGATACTCGGGCGTGCGGCCGACCATCAGGCCGGCGACGAAGACGGAAAGAAGAGCAAATACAATCATTCCATAGATTCCAGAGCCCACCCCGCCGAAGACGATCTCCCCGAGCTGCATCATCAGCAGCGGAACGAGCCCCCCGAGCGGGGAAAAGCTGTCGTGCATCGAGTTCACCGCACCGCAGGAGGCGCCCGTGGTCACGACGGCAAACAACGCCGAATCGAAGGCCCCGAACCGCACCTCTTTCCCTTCGAGATTTCCAGCGGCCCCGTCGACCTTCAGTTCCCCGCACCACGGCGGGGCTTTCCCCTCGGCATTCATGCAGACGAGAGCCCCTGTCAGGAAGATCAGCAGCATCGCCGCGAGCAGTCCCCACCCCTGCCGCGTGTTTCCGGCCATGAGTCCGAACAGGTAGGTGCTCCCGGCCGGGATGAGGAGAATGGCCCACATCGTGAGAAGGTTGGAAACCGGCGTCGGGTTTTCGAACGGGTGCGCCGAGTTGGCGTTGAAGAACCCGCCGCCGTTGACGCCGAGAATCTTGATCGCCTCCTGAGAAGCGACCGGCCCTAGCGGGAGCGCGACCGTTTTCCCCTCGAGCGTCCTGATCGGCAGGCTGGAGACGAACGTCTGGGGAACACCCACGGCAACGTAGAGAAGCGACAATATCAGGCAGAATGGAATGAAGACATAGAGGAGCCCGCGGGTCAGATCGGCCCAGAAATTGCCCATCGTCCGTTTCTGGCCGGCCGGATACGCCCGCAGCAGGCCACGAGCGAAACCCAGAAAGGCACAGAATCCGACGGCCGCGGAAAGAAAGTTGTGCCACGCGAGCCCGACCGTCTGCGAGAACAGGCTCATCGTCGTCTCACCGGTGTATGCCTGCCAGTTCGTATTCGTCGCGAAACTCACCGCCGTATTGAACGCGAGCGCGGGCGACAGCCCCGGCAGATGCCCGTCGTTGAGCGGCAGCCACTGCTGGCATCGCAGGATGAGATACGTGACGAGCAGGCTGCATGCCGAGAAGGCAAGCAGGCTCCCTGCATACTCGCTCCAGCTCTGCTCTTTCGAGAATTCGACGCCGCACAGGAATTCCGAGGCGCGTTCGAGCGGCCCGAAAACGGCCAGCAACGGGCGTTCCCGGCTCTCGAACACGCGATACAGGTAGCCACCCACCGGCCGCACGAGAAGCAGAAGGATGATGCAGAACAGCGTCAGTTTGATGACCGCAAGGATTTCCATGGCTGTTCCTCTCGTTCAGAAATGTTCCGGATACAGCAGGCTATACAGGAGAAACGCACCCAGCCCGCCTGCGACGAAAAGGCCGATCACGAAATCGAGGGACATATCGCGCCTCCTATATTTTCTCAAAAAACCGTATCAGGGCGAAGCAGGAACCGAAGAACACGAGAATTCCGACAACGACCATTCCATCTGCCACAGGACACCTCCTCGATGCCGTTTTCCCAGGTCTCGCAGGTTCCATGCCGTCCCGGGAGCAACTCGAAAAATGGCTTCCCATGCTGTGGCACAGGAATTTCGATCCATCCCCCCCTCCATCGTCGTTGCACAATGCAAGCCCCGACCGCCGGCCGCCATGCAATTCGCAACACAGCACCCCGTCAGGCCCCTCCGGGCTCGCAGGGGGGCCGGAACGTACACACGGGAAAACTCCGGCCTTGCCTCGATATCCCCGGTCTGGTATCGTGAGCCGGAAAATGGCCGAATGAGAGAAGAGGATCGATGCAATCCGAGCTGGAGAAGCTGTCGTTTTTCCAGACCCTGGCGGAGAACTCCCGCGACCTGATGTGGCGGTGCGACGCCCGGGGCGTTTTTGTGTACCTCAATCCGGCCTGGGAACAGCTGTTCGGTTACACTCTCCCCGAGATGCTCGGCCGGCGGTTCTCGGAGTTTCAGGCGACGACGTCCGCGGCAAGCAACGAGCGGGAGTTCGATCAGCTTCGCCGCGGAAAGGTGCTCAAAGGGGTCTGCGGCATCATGCTCGCGAAGAATGGCCGTGAAATCCAGCTCCTCGGCGACGTCTGGCCCATCTTCGACGCGGACAGCACCTTCCTCGGCACCCAGGGGATCGCCTACGACATCACGGAACGCCATCGCGCCGAAAAAATAGCGCAGGACACGATGGAAGCCCTTGTCGAGAGCGAAGAGCGGTACAAGATCGCCTTCCACACCTTCCCCGATGCCCTTTCGATCACCTCGCTCGATGGCGTCTACCAGGAAATCAACCAGGGATTCACCGTGCACACGGGTTACACGGCGGAAGAGGTCATCGGCCGCTCATCGCTGGAGCTCAACATCTGGGCCGACCCACGGGACCGGGACCGCCTGACGGCCGGGCTGCGCGAACACGGCCGCGTCACCAATCTCGAAGCGAATTTCCGCCGCAAGGACGGTGCGATCCTCACCGGCCTCATGTCGGCCTCCCTCTGCAAGATCCGCAACGTCCCCCACATCCTCTCGACCAGCCGCGACATCTCGGAACGGAAAAAAATCGAACGCGAGATCGAGATGAGCGCCCGACGGTATCGCATGCTGATCGAACTGGCCATGGATGCCTTTTTCCAGGGTGACGAGCAAGGCAACTTCATCGACGTCAACACCACCGCCGTGGAACTGACCGGCTACAGCCGCGAGGAGCTGTTGCGGATGAACATGCGCGACCTGTTTTCCTGCGAAACCCTCAATCATGTCCCCTTGCGGTATGACCTCCTCGATCATGGCGAATCCCTCGCCTCCCAGCGGGAGCTCCGCACGAAGAGCGGCCACCCGCGGCTGATCGAGATGCATTCAAAACGCATGCCGGACGGCACCTACCAGGCGTTTTTCCACGACATCACCCTTCGCAAACAGATCGAGGAAGCCGTGGCCGCCGAGAGAGAACGGCTGTCCGTCACTCTCCGAAGCATTGGCGACGGCGTGATCACGACCGACACGCTCGGCAAGGTCCAGCTCGTGAACCGCGTCGCGGAGGAGCTGACGGGCTGGTCCCAGCAGGAGGCCGGGGGACGTCCTCTTCCCGAGGTGTTCCGAATTCTCGATGAACGGGCTCGGGAGCCTGTGGAGACGGCCATCGACAGGGTGCTCGCCTCGGCCGCCACCATCGAATCCGACGTTCCCGTGATCCTGGTTGCGCGGGACGGAAGCGAACGGCTGGTCACCAGTTGCGGCTCCCCCCTGATGGATCGGAACAACTCGGTCATCGGCGGAGTCCTCGTGTTCCGCGACATGACGGAGAAAACGCGGCTTCTCGAGATCACCCAGAACAACCAGAAGCTCGAAGCCCTCGGCGTCCTCGCGGGGGGCATTGCCCACGATTTCAACAACCTGCTCGGCGGCATCTTCGGCTTCATGGAGCTCGCCCAGCAGGGGTGCAGCGATCCGCGCGTTTCGGGCTATCTCAACAACGCCATCGCCACCATCAGGCGCGCCCGGGGTCTCACGCAACAGCTGCTGACCTTCGCGAAGGGCGGCACCCCCCTGCGCAGTCTCGCCCCGCTGCCTCCCCTCATCCGGGAATCAGCGCTGTTCGCCCTGAGCGGTTCGAACGTGTCGTGCCGATTCCAGCTCCCCGACGATCTGTGGCCATGCAGCATCGACACGAACCAGATCGGCCAGGTCATCGACAATATCGTCATCAACGCCCAGCAGGCAATGCCGGCCGGAGGTGAGGTCCTCATCACGGCCCAGAATCTCACGCTGACCGGCACCACCGCCCATGGACTGCCGGCGGGGACATATGTGCGCATCTCGGTCTCCGATACCGGCACCGGCATTTCCCGAGACATCCTGCCGCGCATCTTCGACCCGTTCTTCACGACCAAGAGCCAGGGCCAGGGGCTCGGCCTGGCCACCAGTCACTCGATCCTCCGGCGTCACAGCGGAGCCATCGAGGCAGAGTCCGAACCCGGGCGGGGAAGCACGTTTCACCTGTTCCTGCCAGCCATGCCCCACCCGGCCCCCCAGGACGGGCCGCCCCTCCGGCCTTCACACACCGGCCACGGCCGCGTTCTGATCATGGATGATGAGCCCGTGGTGCGCGATGTCCTCGGCAGCTTCCTCGAACTTCTCGGATATGAGATATTTCCAATGGCCGAAGGGAAAGACACCCTCGCCTTTTTCGAGGCTGAAACTCGTGTCGGCCGGCCATTCACAGCGCTATTCCTCGATCTGACAATCCCCGGCGGCCTGGGCGGCAAGGAGATCATCGGAAGCCTCCGCCGCCAAGCCCCGGACCTCCCTGTTTTTGTGGTCAGTGGCTACGCGGAGGATCCAATCATGGCCACCCCAGCTGAGTTCGGCTTCACCGCCAGCCTGCGAAAGCCTTTCCTGATGGCGGATCTCGAGGAGCTTCTGGCCCTTCACATGCCTGCATCGACCGGAAACCGCATAGCAGCCCCCCACCGGATCCAGGAATAGCTCACGCGATTTATTTGCTCCGGCCCGCAGCGCCGTGCTACAAGGCTCCCTGGGCGGCGTTGTCCATGTATTTCCAGACATCGATGGGGCCGGGAAGAGGCTTGCGCAGGTCCCTCAGGGAAACGACCGGCCCCTTTCCGGTGTTCATGCGGAGCTGGAACGCCTTGATCGCAAGGCCGTTTTCGGTCTTCTCCAGCTGGGGGGTCGGGAAGCCCGCCGGGAACGCTTCGGCAGGGCCGAACACGAGGCTCCAGTTGTCAGGAAGTTCGGGCGCGGCGTTGAAGTTCGACAGGTCGAGGAACTCGATCCTGTCCTTCTGGAAATGGAACACCAGCTTGCCGGCCAGCTCCGACGGCCCTTCCGCCTCCTGATACCGCCCGACGACCCACAGCCGGGTTGTCTCCGTCGCGGACGGGTCGACGAGGGTGCACAACACGTCGGGCGAGAGGCTCTCGACCCTGGCGAGAGTTTCGCGTTCGAACATCAGGTCGAGCGGCGCCATCGGCACCGGGGCGCGGGGCAGCATCGCCAGCTTGAGATACAACCGGTCCTCGTCGTTCTCGAAGGCATACGCCTGGCGGAACACATAGACTTCGGGCGCCCGGAAGAGGAATTCGGTCTTGCCGGTGTCGACGAGCTTCTGGAGAAGCGGCTTCACATCGTCGAGGAGCGACTTGTCCTCGGTCGCAGCCCGGATCAGACACCGGAACGCCTCGAGCAGATCTCCCTGGAGAATCGCGACACGGCCGGCCTTCAACAGCTGCGCGGGCGCCGGTTTTCCCTTGCCCAGCGCCGCCTGGAGCTCGTCATGGACGGCGGCAGCGAGGCCCTCGTCATCCCGGGCCAGTATGTCGGGATTGGCTTCGGCAGCCTTTTCCAGCGCCTCGATCGCCTGGGTGTTCTCCCTGCGCGACCAGTGGGCCATGGCCAGGTCGAACAGGGCATCCGGAGCACCGCCGGCCGCCGCCGACTTCGCTTTCGCCAGCTCGGCGTCGCCTGCCCGTTTCCGAACCTTTCTCACCGGCTCGACATAGGGTTTCGGCTCGGCATACCGGACCTCGAAGTGACCAACTTCAGGTCCCCAGTTCCAGTTCGTGTACACCTGCTCATTCGGGAACAGCCGGCCCGTCTTGCGCAGGCTATTGCTCTTGCGGTTCTCGTTCAACTCGCGCTCGACCCGTTCGCGGCATTTCTTGATCCAGAACACCGAAAGCAGATCGTGCTCGTCGAGCAGTCGCATCGACTCGAACACTGCCTGCGCCTCCTCATACCGACGCCGGTTGTACAGGTCCTGACCGGCCGCGAAGAGGCGCGAAAGTTTCACGCTGAGCGGTGTGCGCGAGTAGTAAGTGAGGTCGGGCGTGGTCGAGGTCTGCTGCAACGCCGGGCCGGGCGCCTGGGCGAATCCAGCCAGGCACGCGCCGAAAACGGAACCGCAAAGCAACGGCATGACAAGACGTCTCATACCATCAGAACATCGGCAGGTTCGTCTCCGCATCGAAGATCAGGGGACAATCATGATCGAGAAGTCACTGACAACGAGCTTGAGGCCATTCATGTAGACAGCGGCCAGCAGCACGCGCTCCCAGGGGATGCCGTTGAGCCGCAGCGACATCTCGCCGCTGACCGTGTCGGTGATCATGATGTTCGTTCCGGCATGTTTGCGCAGAACGCGGATGATCGAAGGGATATCGAGCACGCCGAAAATTCCACCGAAGACACGGGCTGACGGCAGTTTCAGACTCTCCAACCCCGCGACTGCCTCGAAAAACCGCTCGAGACGCACACGCTCGGCAACATACAGACAGTTGTCCCAGATCCGCCAGTCGTATCCTGCCGGATGGAGAGCGGCATCGAGTGCCCGAGCGACGGTTCCGGTCGCAATCTCATCCACTGTGCCGCGCACGTCCCGCGAGACGAGCAGGGAGAATCCCTGCACCTCGCTCATTTTCATCAGCAGGTCGCGTCGTTCCACATTCCGCGCCGTGAGCTGCCAGGGCCGGTCCTCGGGAGCCAGCAGGGCCGGCGCGGTCACCGCAGCCGCAGCGGACGCCACGAAGGAAGCCACACCGGAAGCAGGGGCATCGGCCGTCTGCGCGAAGCCCCCGCATGTCACACCCGCCGCCAGCATCGCGACGAGCAGCCAGATCCGGAAAAACCGTCCTTCCATGCCAGGCCACCTCTCAATAAAACAATTTTCTATATATTAAATGATACAGACGTCATTCCGACATGCCACCGAGAATGTTCTGCATCTCGGGGCTTTCGATCAGCTGTTTCATCTTTTCATTCTTCATCAGGAACTCGTAATCGCCATTCTGGATCGCCCGCATGATTTCCTCATCCTGCATAACCTCCTGCATCGCCCCGTTTTCGCCGAGGCCGGTCACCTTGTCCATAAACGAACCATTCATGAGCATGGATTGTACCTGGGCGTTGACGTTCTTCTGCTGCTCGGTGAGGTTGTCGGATGCAGGGGCTGTGGGGGCGGATTGAGCGGACTGCGCCGGTGGGATCCGCTCCGGAGCAGTTCGTTTCGTACCGTCCTCACGCACCGGTGGGACGGAAACGGAAGCCGCGTCGGCCGTGGTGATGCGGGCGATCTGTTCTTCGGGAATTCTGAGTTCCCCGAGAACACCGGACCGGATATGATAGACCCCATCTTTCATCTCGATGAGTTCGCCGCACAGCACCGAGCGGTCTTTGAGGGTGAACTGCATCTGTGGGCCGGCCAGCAGAGGTACGATGCCCAGAGCGCCCAGGGTCAGGGCGAAGAAAAGGCGGATTTTCATGGGAAACCTCCGTTACTGCCCGTCCGGATGGGCATTTTGCCATTCTACCCCGTTCCAACACGTCCGTCAACGCAGGGCCGAAGAGGTGGAAGGAGCCCTTCTCCCGCCCAACATCCTGCCCTTGAACAAATGACGAAGATATATTTGAATCGTTGTATTACAAGTCCGGGCCGCCCACTCCATCGGCCGATAGGTCTTTTCATGCCCGGGAGGGCGGCTGAAAAGAATCTGATCGGGGTATTGACCTCGCCCTTCCCCTTTCCTATAATGGCCCGTGGCTTAAAAACCCCACCATCATGATCGAGAGGAGTTCTTCATGATTCAGCGAAATGAGCTGTACAAGTGCGCTCACTGCGGGAACATCGTCGAGATCGCCCATGGCGGCGGCCCCATCGTGGTCTGCTGCGGCGAACCGATGACAAAACTTGTCGAAAACACCGTCGACGCGTCAAAGGAAAAGCATGTTCCGGTGATCGAGCGCCAGAACGGCGGCATCCTGGTCAAGGTCGGCAGCGTTGCCCACCCCATGGAAGAAAAGCATTACATCGAGATGATCCAGCTGATCATCGACAACAGGATCTGCACCCAGTATCTGAAGCCGGGCGACAAACCCGAGGCATTCTTCCCCGTGACCGCCGCCAAAGTAACCGTGCGTGAGTATTGCAATCTGCACGGCCTCTGGAAGAGCGAAGGCTGACCGGCAGCGTTCTCCACCGGGATTCAAGACAGGGTATCGTCATAAATCCGGAGGGAGGACGCGTATGCGCGACGTCATTTAGACAGCCGC
>DATCTT010000392.1:0-6639 GCA_036567845.1 Candidatus Ozemibacteraceae bacterium
CTCGTCGCCTTCGCCCGTCAGCGCCTCCAGAACCAGCTCTCGGCGCGCGGCGCACCGCCTGCCGAGATCGCGGCCGCCGGCGAAGTGCTCAACCCTGAAACCCTGACGATTGGCTTCGCGCGCCGGTTCGCGACCTACAAGCGCGCCACTCTGCTGTTCCGTGACAAGGAGCGGCTCATCCGCATCCTGACAAACAAGGAACGGCCGGTCCAGATCATCATCGCCGGCAAGGCCCATCCGAAGGATGAGCCGGGCAAACAGTTCATCAAGGACATCATCCAGCACTGCAAGGACGAACGGATCCGGCGCCACGTCGTCTTCATCGAGAATTATGACGTCGTCGTTGCCCGGTATCTCGTCCAGGGTGTCGATGTATGGCTCAACAACCCGCGTCGCCCCCAGGAAGCCAGTGGAACCAGTGGCATGAAGGCCTCGGCCAACGGCGCCCTGAACCTGTCCGTCCTCGACGGCTGGTGGGACGAGTGCTACAACAACGAAGTCGGCTGGGCGATCGGTGGCCGTGAAGAGATTGCGGATCTCAACTACCAGGACGAGGTCGATGCGAACTCCCTGTATGACCAGCTTGAGAAGGATATCGTGCCGAAATACTACGAGCGCAGCAGCGACGATCTGCCCCGGCGCTGGATCGCAATGATGAAGTCCTGCATGTCCCAGATCTGCCCCTTCTTCAACACGAATCGGATGGTCGGCGAATACAACGACCGGTTCTATATGCCTGGAAATACACGCTACAAGGCCCTGTCGGGCAGCGATTACAGCCGGGTGCGCGATCTGGCCGCCTGGCTCGGTAACCTTCGCGGCTGCTGGAACAATATCCGGATCGAGAGTGTCGAGACGGTGGGCGGTGACGAGCAGAGGGTCGGTCAGCCGGTTGAGGTCAAGGTTCGGCTGTATCTCGATCGCCTCCAGGCCCGGGATGTCTCGGTCCAGGTCTACTACGGGGCTGTCGGGGCCGACGGGATGATCGGCGAGGGGGCGTTCGCCGACCTCGCCCCGGCCGAGGAAAAGGATGGACGGGGCCTGTTCGCTGGTTCGATCACGCTGAATCAGAGCGGCAGGCAGGGCATTTCCGTCCGCGTTCTCCCCCACCACGCGGATCTCATTCACCCGATTCTCACCGGGCATATCCTCTGGGCCTGATATAGGTTTTTGAACAAATGACGCGACGGGCGCCCTTGCGGGCGCCCGTCGTTGCGTACGGAACGTCAGCTCCGGTACAGGTTCAGGATAGCCGCCCGACTGGGATGGCGCAGCTTCTGGAGCGCCTGGGCCTCGATCTGCCGGACTCGTTCCCGCGTCAGTCCAAGCAGCTTGCCGATCTCCTCGAGGGTATGAGACCGGTCGGTCTGGAACCCGAAACGCTGCTGAAGGACGATCCGCTCCCGGTCGGTCAGGGTGGCGAACAGCCGCTGGACATCTTCGCGGAGTGCCGAGTCATTGGTCAGAAGCTCTGGGTCGCCCCTGGGATCCGTGACAACGTCACCCAGGGAGAGATCCTCGTCGTTGTCAACCATTGTCGTGTCGAGCGAGACCACATTCGGCGTGTCGGCCAGGAACTTCCGCAGCTCCTCTGAATTCATGCCCACCGCTTCCGCCAGCTCCTCGAGCGTTGGCCGGCGGTTCAGCATCTTGCGCAGGGATTCTTCTTCCTTTTTCAGGCGAAGGCCGGTGTGGATGCGGTTCAGCGGGATGCGGATCGTATTCGTATGCATCGAGACCGCCTGGATCATAGCCTGGCGGATCCACCAGACGGCATACGAGATAAAGCGCACGTTCCGTTTGTGGTCGAACCGTTTCGCGGCCCGCAGGAGGCCGAGATTGCCGACAGCGATCAGATCCTCGAACGGCACGTCATTGATGAATTTGTAACGCTTCGCCACTGAGACGACGAATCTCAGATTGGCCATGATCAGACGTTTTTCCGCTGCCCTCGCGGAGGTGCCGCCGGTCTTGACCTTCTTGAGCAGCAGCTCCTCCTCCTTGCGGGTCAGGGGAGGATACCGCTTCAGCTCGCGGAAATACTGCCGCAGAAGCTGATCCGCGGCGGTATTCCGTTTGTAGGCGCTCACCATGGAGAGTTTCCCGGATTCATCGACGACACCTCAAACCTCTCTTTCGGCAGATCTCCGGTTTGCCTTGAGAAAAATCGAGCAGGTCGGGACGCGTGTCAGCGGGGGGTGGGGCGGCCTGGCCTGAACTGTTCGACGAGGAGGCGGAGAACGCCGGACGTGCCCCGTTTCGTGGCGAAGAGAAGCGGGATGCGGCTCCCGCGAAGAGCGATCGTGAGTTCGCGCAGCAGGGTGTGGGAGATCTGTTTCAGGATGACGACGACGGCGGAAACTCCGCCGAATCCCTGCATCGCGCCGCCGAGCCCGACGAAGCCGCTCATCCACTCCACGTCAAGACGATGCCGGGCGAGAACGTCGCGATAGGCGCTTCCCACAGCATCGCCGCCGACGATCAGAATTCTCCGCCCCTCGAAGTCATACCGCTCCTCCGAGAGAACGTCCGCCACCGAGCCTGTCACCTCCTCATGGCAGATCCCGCAGACCTCGTCCGGATGGCCTTCGCGTGGAAAAGGGCGGTTTGATGCTGCTTCCCGACAGGCTTCTCGTTCGCAGACGGGAATCATGGGAAGACGCGGTCGCAGAGAGGGAATGAGGCCTTTGACCGGCTGCTCGAAGCGGAATGCATCGGATTCGAGCAGGAAGGGAATGTGCTGCTCCCGCAGCCAGTGGGCAAATGCCTGGGGCGAAAGGGCAATCAGGCCGAGCCGGCGTTGGAGAGCGGCAATGCTGATCCGGTGCTCTGCCGGGCCGTCCGGCTCGTGGGGCATGGGTGGCAGGGGCTGGCGTCGGAGGGGAACGGCGAAGGTTTTACGCTCGGCGAGCTCGGGAAGGATGACAGCCGTGACGACATCCCCCGGGGCGAAGCCTTGGGGGGACTGCCCGACCGGGAACAGCTCGCGGGTCTCCTCGACTGCAAGGTGCCAGCCTCTCTCGTCATGGCGCAGAACGCCGATCACTTCCCGCTTCCAGGATGCCTCGAGGGGGGAGGCTCCGTGGACGGCTCCGGTGATATCCCGGTGAAGGAGGATCCATTCCCCCTCAACGGGAGCGAAGGAGCGGGTATGGGACTCGTCGATCACCAGCTTTCCGACCCCTGGAGCTTCGGCGATCCAGACCGTGGCGCCAGATCCTGTCGAACCGGGGGCAAGTGCCAGGAGCCGTGCGGGAAGGGCATTCCGGCTGAGCTCCAGTTGTCGCTCGAGCTCAAGCTGTGTGCCTCGCAGATGTTCGATCCGGCGCGCAAGTTCCCCCGTTTCGGTCCGGTCACGGCGGGTTTTTTCGAGTTCCTGTTCGAGTCGCTCGCCGGATGCGGTTCGGCGCGCGAGAGCTGCCTCAAGCTCGCGGTTCCGGTTTTCCAGTTCGGTCAGACTGTCCCGGAGAGTGGACAGATCGGGGAGGTCCGCCGCTGATTTCGGTTCCGGTGAGGGGGCGCCCTTCGTGCGGAGCTCGGCGAGAGCCTGTTCGAGTCGGCGGGCGAGTGCCGCATCATGAGCGGTCAGCTCGGCCAGTTCCCGTTCGAGCTCGGCCATGCGCCGGCCCCGTTCACTGAGATTTCCCTGGAGAGAGGCTTCACGTTCCTCCGCCGCTTTCAGCGTCTGACGCAGCTTCCGGATCTCCCCGCGCAGTTCGCGCAGCTCATCCGCCGAGGCCGAGGGGCCCGGCTCCGCGGCGGGCGGAGCGGCCATCCGTTCGCGGCAGCGTTCCAGGTGGGCTTTCAGAACGGGGGCGGCCGATTCCCGCGGATCAATACGAGAAAGAATAGAAATCTTTGCCGGTGGCCCGAACTCGCCGGACTCGAGTCTGGCTGGGGTTTCCGACGTGATGGGGATGGCCGGGAAAGCCAGGGTGCGGGGATTGGCGTTCACCCACTCGAAGAACACGACCCGTCGCAACGGGGCTTCCCGGCCGGCGAAGTCGAGGATCGTCTCGTGAAAGCGGTCGGGCTGCGTGACCGTCCGGCCCTTCACGAAGGGCTGGCAGGCGCGCCAGAGGGCCGGGTTCTTTCGGGCAAGACCGATCAGAACGGGGTCCGGTGTGTCCCGGACGATCTCGGCGATGGCCTCGCGGTCCTCGATCAGACGCGCGAAGATCGGTTCCCAGAATGCGTCAGCCATGGGCCATCTTCTTCAGCCGGGCGAGGAGGTTCAGCGCTTCGAGCGGGGTCATCTCGTCGAGGTTGACCGCGTTCAGGGTCTCGGCAAGCTCGTTGGCCGGGACGAAGAGCGACAGTTGCTGGGGCTGGGGCGTTTTCACGGTGCGGACCGCCCGGGTCATGCGGCCAACCTCCTCCTCTTCTGTTTTTTCGAGCTCGAACAGGATTTCCCGGGCCCGGTCGATCACCGGGGCGGGTACACCGGCCAGACGTGCGACCTCGATGCCGTAGGATTTGCTCGAGGGGCCCTGGCTGATCTTGTGCAGGAACACCATGTCCCCGGTTTTTTCGTCGTGAAGCACCCCGACGTTCAGATTGAAGACGCCCGGCAGGATGGGCTGCAGATCGGTCAGTTCGTGGTAATGCGTGGCAAACAGCGTGCGCGCGCCGAGCTGCCGGTTGATGAACTCGAGGATCGACCAAGCGAGCGAGAGGCCATCGAAGGTCGAGGTGCCACGGCCGATTTCGTCGAGTACCAGAAGGCTGCGCGGCGTGGCGTGACGCAGAATCAGGGCCGTTTCCATCATCTCCACCATGAACGTGGACTGGCCGCGGATGAGGTTGTCCGAGGCGCCGACACGGGTGAAGATGCGATCGACGAGGCCGATCTCGGCTTCCCGTGCCGGAACGAACGACCCGATCTGGGCCAGGAGCACGATCAGGGCATTCTGACGCAGATACGTCGATTTACCCGCCATGTTCGGGCCGGTGATGACGGCCTGGCGGTTTCCGGCGTCGAATGTGGAGTCGTTGGGATGGAACTCCCCCGTTCCAAGGAACGCCTCGACAACCGGGTGGCGGCCGTCGCGGATCCGGAGGACCGGCTCGTCGACGAGCTTTGGCCGCACGAAATCCCGTTCACGGGCGATCTGGGCGAGCGAACAAAGGGCGTCGAGATGCGCCTGCCCCGAGGCCGCCCTCTGGATCGGCCCGATCCGCTCCTTCACGGCCTGGACGAGGTTTTCATACAGCTCCTTCTCGAGCGCGATGGCCTTGTCGGTGGCGCTGAACACCTTCGTCTCGTAGTCCTTCAGCTCGGCGGTGATGTACCGCTCGCCGTTGGTGAGGGTCTGCTTGCGCACATACTCGGCCGGGGCCCGGTCGGTCATGCCTTTCGAGATCTCGATGAAATACCCGAACACGCTGTTCTTGCGGACTTTCAGCGTCTTGATGCCGGTTCGGCTTCTCTCGCGCTCCTCATACTCGGTCAGCCAGCTGTCGCCGTCGCGGCGCAGGCGGCGGAGCTCGTCGAGCGCCGGATCGAGTCCGTCGGCGATGACGCCGCCATCGGCCAGGGTGGCCGGGAGATTCTCAAGCAGGCCGGCGCGAAGTTGTGTGGCGAGCTCCGGCAGCGGTTCCAGTTCGGGGGCGAGCGCGGCCAGCGGGGAATCGGCGATACGGGCATGGAGGCCGGGCAGGGCTTCGAGGCCACGGCACAGCGCCTGCAGATCGCGCGGGTTGCGGCTGCCCAGGATGACGCGGGAAAGCAGCCGCTCGAGATCGGGAAGATCCCGGAGCTGTTCGCGCAGGTCGGCAAGAAGCATCCCGTCGTCGACGAGGGCGCCGACACGGTCCTGCCGCTCCCGGATCCGGTCGAGCTGGAGCAGGGGTTTGAGCATCCATCTCTTCAGGAGTCGGGCGCCCATCGAGGTGCGGGTGCGGTTCAGCACCTCAAACAGGGTGCCGCCGGGACTGCGGTCGCGGCCATCGGGCAGGAGTTCGAGGTTGCGCAGGGTCGACTCGTCGAGGACCATGCCGTCGCCGAGCCGGTAGGGGGCCGGGAACCGCAGATGCGAGAGGGCGCATTTTTGCGTGTCGAGCAGATAATCGGCGAGCAGGCCCAGGGTGCGCAGTTCGACCGCGGGCATGGCAAGGAAGCGGGGGCGCGGCTCGCCTGGATACAGGTTCGTCAGCGCCTCGAGCGCCGTCTGTTCGGGCATGCGGCGCATCAGGATCTCGATTGGAAGCCCTTTCCAGGGCGGGACAGCGGCTCCGTCCACGTCCCCGTCCTCGGCTTCGACGCCAAGGACGAGCATCTCGCGCGGGGCGAGCCGGGTGAGTTCCTCGCGCAGCTTTTCGAACTCGGCCCGGTCGCCGCCGGTGACGATCACTTCCCCGGTCGACAGCTCGGCGCCGGCAAGGCAGAACCGCTCGCCGCGCTTCCCGAAGGCCATCAGCCAGTTGTTCGATTTCTCCTCGAGCAGCTGCGGATCGCTGATCGTGCCGGGTGTCAGAATGCGGACGATTTCCCGCTTCACGAGCCCCTTGGCGAGTTTCGGATCTTCCATCTGCTCGCAGATGGCAACTGTGAAGCCCTTCTGGACGAGCTTCGCGATATAGGTCATTGCGCTGTGGTAGGGCACGCCGGCAAGCGGCACGGGGTTGTCGCCGGCCCGG
>DATCTT010000393.1:0-11355 GCA_036567845.1 Candidatus Ozemibacteraceae bacterium
GTGCGCCCCCGCGGCGCTCGGCCTGCCCTACGAACGCGGCATGCGCTGAGAAAACCCACTCCAAACCGCTTGCACAACGGGCCGGAGTCGTGTAGCATTTTCCCGCGCCAGGTTGCGGCCAGATCAGAGACGCTCCGAAATCGAGGGGAATCAGGCGCCTTGAAGCTCATGACGGCTCCCGTGTCCGGAAGCTGGCCCGCATTTCCTGGTTCGAGCTGATTCATCCTTTTACCAGGAGTCGATCGAGTATGCCGAACAGGGACAAAGCAAAATCCCATCCGCCCGCCCCGCAGAACGGAAGCGAACCTCCCGTGAAACGCGAACACTGGGGTTCCCGGGTCGGGCTCATCCTGGCGATGGCCGGCAACGCTGTCGGCCTCGGCAACTTCCTGCGATTCCCCGCAAAGGCGGCGGCCAACGGTGGCGGCGCCTTCATGATCCCCTACTTCATTGCCTTTCTGATCCTCGGCATTCCGCTGATGTGGATCGAATGGGGCATCGGCCGATACGGCGGAACACTCGGCCATGGCACGATGCCCGGTGTCATGCACCGAATCGTGAAAAAACCGATCGCGAAGTATCTCGGCGTTCTCGGTATCATCCTGGGGCTGCTGACCGCAGTGTATTACTGTTATATCGAGTCCTGGACCCTCTCATTCAGCTACTTCTCGGTCACGGGCCAGTACAACGAAATTCCCGGCGCCACCATGGTCGAGAAGCGCATGGAGATGGGCCGGTTCTTCAAGGAGTTCCTCGGGGTCCGGGAAAAAGTGAAACTGACGAGGGCAGCCACGGTGCAGGAGATCGAGACCGTCACGAACTGCACCAACGCCTCGGAAGTCACCCCGCTCCTGAAGTATGACCCGTTGCGCGACGGCGCCTGGGATGCCTTCGACACTCGTCTCGACCAGAAGAAGAAGCCGTATGTCGAAGTGCCGCTGAAGGCGAAGTATTTCAGCACCGGCAGCACGGCCTACACGTTCTTCCTCATTACGGTTCTCCTGAACTTCTATTTTCTGTACCGCGGCCTCTCAGCCGGCATCGAGCAGCTTGGGAAAATCGGCATGCCAGTGCTGTTCGTCTTCGCAATCATCCTCGCCATCCGGGTTCTGACAATGGGCCACCCTGTCGGCTGCTCCTGGAGCATTTACGACGGTCTCAACTTTCTCTGGGTGCCGAAGTTCGACGAGCTGGGCAAGGCCTCGATCTGGCTCGCCGCGGCCGGCCAGATCTTCTTCACCCTCTCGCTCGGCCAGGGGGCGATCCAGGCGTATGCCAGCTACCTCTCGAACAAGGATGACGTCGTGTTGACCGGTCTTTCGACGGCATCGCTGAACGAATTCGCCGAGGTCGTTCTAGGCGGCTCAATCGCGATCCCCGCCGCCGTTGCCTTCTTTGGCCCTGGCGTGACAACCGAGATCGCACGCAGCGGCGCCTTCGATCTCGGATTCCAGTGCATGCCCCTCATTTTCTCGCGCATCTCGATGGGCTGGTTCTTCGGGGCCATCTGGTTCGGCCTGCTGTTCATCGCCGGCATCACCTCGTCGGTCGCGCTTCTGACGCCGGCCATCACGTTCCTGAAGGACGAGATGAAGCAGTCTCACTCGAAGGCGGTGCTGCTCGTCACCTCGATCACCCTTGTCTTCTCCCATGCCTGCGTGTTCTTCTTCGAATACGGCATGGTCGACGAGATGGACTACTGGGTCGGCACCCTGGGCCTCGTCGTGTTCGCCCTGCTCGAGGTCGTCCTGTTCATGTGGATTTTCGGCGGAGAGAATGCCTGGAAAGAGATTCACAAGGGCTGCGACATGAAAATCCCGCGCATTTTCTATTATATTATGAAATATATCACTCCGATCTACATCCTCGTGTTGCTGTTCGCCTGGGGCGTCCAGGATGGGTGGGGTATCCTCGTGATGCAGGCCGTTCCAGTGGCGAACCGCCCCTACATCTGGGCCTGCCGTGCCGGCATGCTCGCCGTGATCGCGCTGTTCATGCACTTCATCTGGAAGCGGTTCCACGACGAGGACAAGGACTCCTACTGGCTCCCCGCTGCACTCTGGGGATATCCGCTGCTGCTGCTCATCGCCTCGTATCCAGGCCTATTCGGGGTCGACACGAACGGCATGATCCTGCTGGCGGTCTCATGGTCGCTCGTTTTCGGCGCCTGCGGCTTCACGATCTTCAAGATGTGCAACGTGCCGGCGAAGAGCCACGACGACTTTCCCGACGACCAGGCTTCGGTCGACACCCCCGCCGCCTGATGCCGTTCTCGAAATCCGACCGCGAGCGCCTGGCCGCCCTGTTTTCCGAGGAAGGGGCGCGCCAGGACACGCAGTGGCTTTTGAAGGAAGCTGGCCGCGTGCTGGGCGATGATGCCTTCGTCACGGATCTGCTCCTGGTCACTTGGCAGGAGCGGCTGATGCGGGATCTCCACACTGCCCAGGATGCGTGGTTTTCAGCCCTCGGCTGGTGGCTGGCCCGGCTTCTCATCTGGTCGTCGCTGGCAGCAGGCATTCTCGGGGTCTGGCTGTGGGGCCCCACCGCCGTCGACCCGCTAACCTGGGGACTCGCCGGCGCAACCTGTTACTACGTCGTCATCCAGCTTGTCGGCCCCTGGCGGTTGAAAAAGGAACGCCAGCATCTCGACCAGGCCCTCGCCGGCCGCCGCGATGCTATAGCAAAAATTATTGAATCACTCAGGAACAACCCTTGACCGTCACTGATGGCTGCGGTACACTGCCCTATATGCGTGATTTTCGTCCGTTCCTGACAACGGTGGTCCTTCTTCTGGCCGTTTTCATCGCCATCCCGGTTTCGGCGTTCCAGCCCCTGAAGTATCAGATGCGCATCGGACTGTATCATCTCGGCGTGCCGCGCCAGTTCCAGGTCTTTTCGGCCGACGGCCCCCTTGAGGTGTATGATCCGTTCTCACGCCGCGTCCTCCTCTCGGGGCCGGCCTCCTCGGCCACGGTCCTCTGTCAGAACGGTTCCATGCAGATTTTCATGGATTCCCTTCCAGGCCTCTCGGCCCCCTATCCCCTCGTCTTCTCGTCCCTCGGAAAAACGTCCCCCTTCGTTCATCTTCGCACTCCGCCGTATCGCGGAGAAACCTACCGGGGATCGGTCGCCATCGCCCCCTGGCGCGACCGCCTGTTCGCCGTTAACCTGATCGATATCGAGGAGTATCTGAGATCCGTCGTTCCAGCCGAGATTGGCGGAAGCGCCCCCACGGCCGCCCTCGAAGCTCAGGCCGTCGCGGCACGTTCCTATGCTCTTCGTAACCATCTCCGTCACTCCATGAACGGCTTCGATCTCTGTGACGAGGTGCATTGCCAGGTGTATCGCGGTGTTCGCACCGAGACGGCGGCGTCCTCGAAAGCCGTACACCGGACGGCCGGCTGGGTGCTCACCTACAACTCGTATATGGCAAACACGGTGTATCACGCGAACTGCGGCGGGAATCTGGTTTCCTCCCAGAAGGTCTGGAAAGGCGCTGCCGTTCCCTACCTGATAGACCATCCCGACACGTTCGGAACCACAGGCTTTTTTTGCGCCCCCGCCCCCCCGAAGCGGTCGGGGAAGAATGCCCCTCCGGCCGTCCAAGACCGTCATCCGAGCCGCGGTCACCGTGTCGGCATGTGCCAGGACGGGGCCATCGGCATGGCCAAAGCGGGGCATTCAGCCGTGACCATCCTCGGCTTCTATTACCCTGGAACGACGCTCTCCGGGCTGACCTCTCCGGCCCAACTCACCCATCTGACCCGCGCCCCGGGCAGTTCCACGGCTCCGATCGCGTCTCCCCGCTTCGGATCGGGTCCCGTCCGCATCGCGGCACGTAAACCCCGCGTTCCGACGCGCCTCCCGATCGCGCGTTCCACGGCAGCGCCCTCCCGCAAGCAGGCAGAGACCTCCCCACTTCATCAGAATCTTCGGAAATGGTTCTGGACGGCCCTCGCACCACATGACTCGCCCCGCGATGTCACGCTGGCGGCTGTTCCCGAGCGGGTTGCCCTCAAATCCCCAAAAAAGAACCGCAAACCGTCCCCATCGAAGCCCGTCACGGCCGCTGCTCCCCGCATGTCCACGAAAAAAGCCGTGAGTGCCGCGCCGCGCAAATCCGCCCGCAGGAATGCACATCCATGATCACCGAACTCCAGCTCGAACAGTTTCTTTTCATGCCCGACACGCACATCGAGTTCACCCCCGGCCTCAACGTCATCACCGGCGAAACGGGAGCCGGCAAAAGCATCCTTCTCGAAGCCGTGAAGCTCATTCTCGGGAAGAAAGCCCGCAGTGGCCTTGTCCTACCGGGCCGCACCGCCGCCCGACTCCAGGCCCGCTTTGAGATCGGCGGCAAAACGCTGCTCCAGCAAAAGCTCGCCGAGATGGGGCTGACAAACGAGGATGATCCGACCACCCTGCTGATCTCCCGGACCTTCAAGACCGAAGGCAGCGACAAGGTGCTGATCAACGGAATCATGACCACCACCTCCGCCCTCCGCGAGCTCGGAGCCTTCCTGATGGAAATTCACGGCCAGAACGAGCACCAGACCCTCCTGATGCCCGAAACCCAGCGGAAGCTCCTCGACCGGATGGGGGGGGATACACATTTAAAGCGTCTCGAGAAGCTATCCTTGGCGTTTACCGAGCACCGCCGGCTTTCCGATGAGCTCGAGGAGCTCGAAACACGGCTTGCCTCAGGTGCCGAGCGGCTCGAAACCCTCACGGCCACTCTCGGGGAACTCGATGCGCTCCGTCTCACCGACCCCGAAGAGGACGCGATGCTGAAAGAGGAATGCCACCGGCTCGCCCATGCCGAGCAACTGGCCGAAACAATAGCTGACGCTCTTCAATCTCTCGATGGCAGCGATGAGACAACCGGGGCCGTCCGGCTTCTCCACCGGGCGCTGGATGCTGCCCGGAATGCCGGCACAATCGATCCAGGCCTGACCGCCTTCGCCGGACGTCTCGAAGCCCTTTATTATGAAGCAGCTGATATATCAAGCGCCCTCCGTCGCGAAGCCGACGTCGAGTGCGACCCCAACCGACTTTCGTTTGTCCAGTCGCGCCTTTCGGCCTTTCAGCAGGCCTGCCGCCGGCACCGCACGGATTTCGCCGGCCTGTTTCCGCTCATCGAGGAGATCCGCAAGGAGATCGGCGACCTGACAGCGCCCGACTCGAGCCGGGCGCGTCTCCGCAAGGCTCTCGACGAGGCGCAACGCGGCCTCTCCACTGCCGCCAGTGAGGTCACCACGGCCCGTCGGGCGATCGCTGCGAAGCTGGAGAAGCAGGTCTCCACGGTCATGGAGGAGCTCGGATTCCATGCGGCGCGGTTCAGTATCGGAATGAAACCGGTTCCCATCACGGCGACCGGCCAGGAAGCGGTCGAGTTCCTCGTCGCCCTGAATCCCGGCGCGCCGGGTGGGCCGCTCCGGAAGATCGCGTCGGGAGGCGAACTTTCCCGCGTTGCCCTGGCCCTCAAGCAGGTGCTCGCCGAGGGCGATGATCTGCCCACGCTGCTCTTCGACGAGATTGACGCCGGCATCGGAGGCACGACGGCCGAGGCCGTAGCGGCGAGCCTCGAGAGGCTTTCCCGGAAAAAGCAGGTGGTGCTCGTGACGCATCTCCACCAGATCGCGAAGGAGGCCGACCGGCATTTCACCGTCACCAAGAGGGTGGTCGACGGCGCCACCGAGGTCCGAATCGGAGAAGTCAAAAAGGCGGAACGCGAAGCCGAGATTGCCCGGATGCTGGGCAGAACAGGATCTGAAGGTTTGGCCTTCGCCAGGGCGCTGCTTCGCCGTGAGCGCTCATCCAGAGCCGCTGCCGAATCAAACTGACCCGTAAAAGCCGATCCTACGGCTTTTTTTTGACTTTCCCCTTGCGTACCCCCCTGTAAATATGCTATCAGATAATCACCATCACTTCATCTGATCGAGGAGGTTCACCCCGTGAACAAGCAGGAACTCTTGAAGACCGTCGCGAAGAAAGCCGCCATCACCAACGTCGAATCCGAAGCCGTTCTCAAGGCGTTCGTCGACTCCGTGAAAGACACCCTCAAGAAGGGTGACAAGGTTCAGCTGGTTGGCTTCGGCTCGTTCGTGACCGTGAAGCGCGCCGCTCGCAAGGGTGTCAACCCCAAGACCAAGAAATCCATCCAGATCCCGGCCAAGCGCGTTGCCAAGTTCGTCCCCGGCAAGGAGCTGAAGGACCAGGTCAACAAGGGCAAGTAATCGCCCCATGAAAAAGAGCGCCTACTGGCGCTCTTTTTTTATTTCTGTCCCTTTTTTATCTTTATCACCGGAAACGGGAATACGGGACACCGCCCGCCGATGTTTCAGGGGAAGACGAGGAGACGATGATGCCCACCGAGGAGACCTGCACGTTCCAGTCCGGCCGCCCCGTGATCGGGTCTTCGTAGATCCGCCGCAGGAACCGGCGCCCCTGGCCGTCACGACACATCTCCTCGAGGGAAACCGGGGGCCGGCCGTTCCTCCGAGTGAATTTTTCCGCCGCTCGCCGGAATTCGCCAAGAACGAATCGCAGCTCCTCCTCCTTCGCCCGCTTCACCTCGAGATTGGCGCGAGGCAGCCAGAGCGCGAGGGCAATCCCGGACAGAAGGAGAGCAACCGTCAGCGCGAGGAGGGCAACACCCCGCCCCGCACGATGCGGGAAGTTGGCCGGCGGCGCCACGATGGCGCAGTCCATCCCCCTTCTCGAGGCCGGGTCACCAGGAGCCATACGCCGAACCTTCGCTCGAGGCTCCCGTGGCACCGGAACGGACGTCGAACACATCCGCTCTTCCTTCCTCCGAAGGAATGACCAGCCAGGTGTCAGTGCGACCGGTGATGGGATCGGCCGGAATCGCCCTCAAATAGCCGTCCCGCACGAGACTGTCGAGATCGGTAGGCCAGACCTGCCGATCCTTGTAATACTGGTCAAGCACCTTGCGCAAGACGTGAAGATCCTCTTTGAGGGCCGTTTCTCGCGCACGGAGAATCGTGGTTCCGTACATCGGGGCAATCGTGAAATACAGAATCCCGATGATGGCGACGACGACGCTCATCTCGATCAGAGTGAACCCCGTGCCGGAGCGGCTCTTCATTGCGTTCACGCGCTCTTCACCCCGCGGTACATCGTCATGAAGGCGTCAAGCACGTCTTTCGGCATGCCGTCGCGGATCAGCCGGCCGGCGCTCTGCTCGAACGTGATGCTGCCCTCGCCGGCGCTGCGAAGGTTCGGCTCGATCTGATTCACACGGCCCTTCTGGAGAATGCCGGCCATGGTGCTGTTGGAGATAAACACCTCGTGGATCGGGACAAGCTTCTTCGAGCCGGGATTCAGCAACAGGGCCTGGGAGCAGATGCCGAGCAGGCTTGTGGCAAGCACGTTGCCGATATAGGGCCGATCGCTTTCGGGGAAGGCATACAGGATCTTCTCGAGCGTGTTCTGGATCCCCAGGGTCTGCATCGAGAGGACGACGAAGTTGCCGCCCGCGACGTATTCCAGGATGCTCCGGAACGGCAGTTCGCGCTTCAGGTCGCCGATCACGAGCACGTCGACATCCATGCGCTTGGCAAAATTTATACCAGACTCTATTGAATACAGGTCCTTCTTGAACTGCCGCTGTGTAATGCGGCATTTTTTCGGCTCGAACGAGAACTCGATCGGATCTTCGAACAGCAGCACATGGGCGGAGCGCCCCTGATTGATCCGTTCGACGAAGGCGGCGAGGGAGGTCGATATCCCGGAGCGGCAGGGGCCCGCGAGAATCACCAGGCCAGCCTTGGCCTCGGTGAGGGCCTCAAGAGCCGGCGGCAGGGAAATCTCGGCGAAGTTCGGCACCGCCTTCCGGATCAGCCGGATGATCGCCATCGTCTGAGACTGGGCCTGGAAAAGGTTCAACCGGAAGTTGCACGGCGCCCCGCCAAAGAAGTTCCCTTCGAACTGCCGCTGCTGGTTGAACTTCGCCAGCTCCTCGGGGGAGAGAGCCTGTTTCACCACCCCGGCGATGTCCCCGGGTTGGACGGCGGGCAATGCCAGCTTGCGCAGAAACTTGTTCTGCCGGACGAGCGGAGGCGAGCCAACCTTGAGGTGAATCTCGGTTCCACCGCTTTCCTGAACCGTTGTAAGCAGTTGTGTCAGATCCATGGCAGCCTCACTTGCGGGCAAACCGGCCCGCCATCTCGTGCGGGTCGTCGGCATACGCGATCGCGGTCTGGGACGTGATCACGCTTTTCTGGACCATCGCCGCGAGATGCCGGTCGAACGTCTGCATGCCCGAGGCGTGATCCTGCTCCTGCAGGGTTTTCATCATGACCAGGTTCTCGTTTCTGATCAGCGTTTTGACCTGCGGCGTGTTGATCAGCACGTCGAACGCGGCGCACCGCGACAGATTGTCGGATTTCGGCACGAGCTTCTGGCCGATCACCATCGAGACGTGGGTCGCAAGCTTTCCCTTCAGGGAATCGCGTTCCGAGGTATCGCGGGAGTAGATCATGCGCTCGATGATCTGCGAGCAGCTTCCTCCGTCCGTCGCCCCGATCACGGTGCAGCCTGATTCACAGAGGAAGAGGGCCTCATCGAGCACATCCCGGTAATTGAGCGAGTCGGTCACGACAATATCGGGATCGAGGCGGTATGCCTCGTTCAGCCCGAAATAAAAGTTCTCGACGTCGAGCGGGATGGCGCGCTGGATGAAGGTCGAGCGGTCATCCCTGAACTTGATCTCGACGGGGTTTTCGACGGTGATGATATTTTTCTCGAAATGGGTGTTGAAGAAGTCGAGCAGCGCGGCAATCGTCGTCGTCTTGCCGTGGCCCGACGGGCTGCCAACGATGATGAGCCCTGAAGGCTTGGCGAGCGATTTCTTGATAGGCTCCGGCAGGCCGAGATCGCCGAACCGGGGCGGCGTCAGGGGAATGACGCGGATGGCGATCCCGAACTTGCCGCGGTCGAAGAAGACCGAGAACCGGTACCGGCCTTCGTTCCCCGATTCCCAGGCATAGTTCACCTGGCGCTGTTTGCCGAGGATCTCCCGCGCACGGGGCGAGCTCGTCCCGAGGATGATTTTCTTCACGTCGTCCTCGGTGAAGGTGATGCCGGCGAGCCGCTGCAGAACCCCGTTGATACGGATGAAGGGATTCTCCCCCGGGGTGATATGGAGATCCGATGCCCGGGATGTGGCAACCTGTCCCAGGGCTTTCATCAACAAGTCCATGCCTGTGGCCTTTCTCGCTCGAATATCGATAGAGTTCGACCTTCGTTATCGGCAGGTTGCGAAGAAAAGTTGCACTTCGAATTCAGTTCTCATCCTCGAGCTTCTGGAGCAGCTCCTCGACGTTGCGGAACACCCGGCTGTCGGGCGGGAGGCTCTTTTTCAGCCCCCGAAGCAGCTTGAGCGCCGCGCCATGCTCGCGAACCGCGTAGTAGGAAAGCGCGAGATGATAGGCCGACGAGAGGTCGCGGGCATTTTCGCGGATTGCCTGATTCAGCACCTCGATCGCCTTCTGATACTTTTTGAGATGGAAATACGCAAGGCCGAGAGCGCCGTTCACCTGGCCGAGGGTGCGCCGGTCGTCGGCGGGAACGTGCTTGCGTAGCCGATCATACAGCTCGAGCAGCGCGGTCCAGTTTTTCTTCTGGAAGTGGATCTGTCCCAGCAGCAGGCCGCCCGCGACGTGCGAGGGGGCTTTGTCCATCAGCGTCACCAGGTATGGCAGGGCTCGCTCGGCGAGATTCTTCTTGAAATACACCGACGCGAGGCTGAACAGCCCCTCGGGGTGGTGCGGAAAGATGCCGACGAAGCTCTCAAAGAAGCGCTGGGCCTCGTCGAGCTTTCCGGCTTCGAGCAGGGCCAGCCCCCGGGGAAGCGAGGCAAGATCAGCGGGAAGTGGTGGCGCGGCAGTCGGGGCTGCGTCGAGCGCGGCGACCCCTTCCATGTCCTTTTTCACCTCTGCGGCGAGCACCTCACGCAGCCGGCGCGAGTAGCCATCGGGGTTCCGGACGAACTCCCCGACATCCCCGGCGACGCGCAGCAGGATGGCCTGTTCTTCCTCGCGGGTCTTGTCGCGAAGCAGATTCGCAAGGTCGGTCAGGACGGTCAGATCCCCGTGCAGAAGGAGGGCGATGAAGAACTCGCGCATGTTCTCGGCGTTCTGGGTGCCGACGAACCGCTTCGCTTCGGCAATGGCGTCGCGCGCATCGAGGTGGCCGAGGGCGGATATCAGGCGCGGCAGGCCCTCTTCCGGCTCGGCCTTGATCTTCTGGACGATCAGGGGAATGCAGCCGTCGAGATGGCGTTCGGTGAAGAAGGCAAGCATGCTCTCCCAGACCGGAGGGGAGGACTCGGCCTTGAAGGCCTCGAGCACGGGCTCGGCCGGGAAGCCGGGAATCTTGCGGGCACAGTCGACGGCCTCGCGGCGCACCCACTGGTTCGGATCACGCAGCAGGGGCACGATGCGAGCCTGGCCGACCTCGGTCTCGAGAGCGAGAGCCGCTTTGAGCGCCATTTTCCGAACGACGTAGGCCTCGTCAGCCAGCAGCCGGTCGATGAGCCCGTCCCGGCCACGGATCTGGACGCGCGAGAGCACATAGCCGGCCGAGCGGCGCGTGGGTACGTCGGGGCTTGCCAGCATCGCGTCGATCTCCTCGACGACCTTCGTCTCGTCGGCCTTCGCGAGGGCAATGCAGACGTTGGCGCGGACGCGATTGTTGGGGTGCGAGAAGAACTTTTTCAGTTTGCGGCGCATCTCGGGCGCGGGGATCCTGAGCATCGCGATCGCCTCGACCGAATTGGCCTGGATGCGCGGGTCAAAGGATTCAAGGCCCTTTTCGAAGATGTGGAGCAGCTGGGGCTCGGCAAACATCGCCAGCGACGAGATCATGATCGCCTTCAGGCGCGGGTCGCGCGCGATCTCGAACTGGCCGACCAGGGCCGGAATCGCGTCAGCTTCCTTCAGCCGCGAGAGGATCTCGAGGATGTTGATGACGATCCACTCGTCGGGATCCGAGAGGAGCCGACAGAGGCTCTGGGCCACGTCGCGGCCGCCGATACGGTACAGCGCCCAGGCGGCTTCATACCGCACCATGCGGTCCTGGTCGTGCAGCAGCTCCATCAGCTTCTTCGCGGCCATCGGATCGCCGATCACCCCGATCACCCGCACGATCTCTTCCTTGAACGGGTGTTCGGGGTCGTCGAGCAGCTCGAGCAGCCGCTGAACGGGGGTGCTATCGCGCAGATGGCCGAGCGCCGTGATCGGCTCGATGCGGTCCGGCCAGCCATCGAGAGCGTTGCGCAGGATGCCGAGGGCGGCGGGGTCGCCGATCTTGCCGAGGGCGAGTAGCGCCTCG
>DATCTT010000394.1:0-11662 GCA_036567845.1 Candidatus Ozemibacteraceae bacterium
CCCCGCGCGAACCCGTTGTCGGCCCCGGTGGCCACGCCAGCCTCGCCGAGGCGATCGCGTCGGCGAAACCGGGCCAGACAATCCACGTCAAACCCGGCACCTATCGGGGCTCAGCCGTCATCACCGGCTCGGTCACGATCCAGGGGGACGGCCCCCGCGGCTCTGTCATCCTCGAATCCGACTCCGGCCCCGTTTTGACTCTGTCTGGCAATGCTCGGGTGTCCGGCCTCACGATTCGTTTCACGGGCTCCTCCCAGACCGATGCGGTCCGCATCACGGGCGGTTCTCCAACAATCCGTGAATGCACGGTCACCAGCACCGCGGCCGCAACCGCCCCGACCTGGTCGGCCTGCATCGCCGTAGACGGTGGTTCCCCCGCCGTCACAGGGAACAATCTGTCGGGAAGCCGCGGGATGGGCTTCCTTGCCCGCGGCGGTAGTCCGAAGGTGTCGGGCAACACCTTCAAGGCCAACGCCATCTATGGCGCCTGGTATACCGACGGCGCGGGCGGTACGTTCGAAGACAACACAGTTACCGGCTCGGGCAAATCCGGTATCGGCATCAAAGGTGGGGCAAACCCTACTATATCAAACAATACAATATCCAACAACACAGAAAATGGGATTTTCGTTTACCAGGGGGGCAAAGGCACCATCCGGGGCAACACCCTCTCCGGGAATGGCTGGTCTGGGATTCAGGCCGGTCTGGGCGGAACAGCCGTGCTCGTCGCGGACAACCGCATCACGGATAACCGGAAGCACGGCATCCACGCGCATGGCAGCGGCAGCTCCGCCGTCCTTGGCGCGAACACCCTCTCCGGAAATGCCGGTGAGAACGAGAAAGCGGAAAATGGCGGCCAGTTGATCCGCCGATGACCCGCACGAATAATGAGGAGGCTCTGATGTCATACCGCACAACCAGGACCCTGGGAATCCGGGAATGCGTTTCCGTGCTTGTCCTGTGCACCGCGCTCCTCCTGCCAGCTATCGCCCCGTCCTCCGCCGGCGCTTCGGCCCCGCTCGCGTCGATCACCCGCATGATCGGATTCGAGCCGCACCCCTCGATGATCGACGTGCCCGGCTCGTTCCTGCTCCGGGGCGCTCCCGTCACAGCATCGATCGAACTCCTCGAGACGTGGAACGCAGAGCGTGACGTCCCTTCTCTCGACAAGCTCGGGTTCCGGCTCCGGCTGACATCTCCCGACGGTCAGACCTCGACCGTCGAGATCCAGCCTCTCGAGCTGAACGCGAAGAAGCTCACGCCGGGAAGCGTGTTGGCCGCCGGAGCGGGTGATACCGCGGGTCTGACCATCGTCCTGCACGAGTTTACAAAACAGGGCAGCCACGTCACGGGCCTGACGCTCGATTTCGCCATCCGTGCGACCGGGGAGGAGCTTCAGCCCACCCCGCAAGCGGCATCCGGACTTCCAGCCTCCGCAACGGCAGCACCCCCGGTCACACCGGTAACAGCCTCCACCCCGTCGGGCACCGCCAAAGCCGCCCAGCTTGCCGGCGCGCTGATGTCCAGGGCCGACGCCATGCCCGCCACCGCCGTGACGGGAAAACGACTGCTGTATCGCAAAGCCATTCTGGCTCTGGACACAGCCCCTGCGGCTTCGGTGAACGAGGCTCTCCGTGCCGAAATCACGGCAAAGCTGGATGCCCTCGGAAGCACCGGAGCCCCCCCGACGGCGCAGGCGCCTTCCGAACCCGCCTCCCTCTCGCTGTCCATGCCGCCCGTCGACGCATCCCCCGCCGCGATGACGGCTTCCACGCCTTCCGTGACTCCGGCCCCCGCCACGACCACACAGGCGCAGGATCTCTATCAGCAGGCCCTCAAGGCCTTCGACCGGCAGGAAGAGCCCGCCGCGCGCGACTTCCTGCGTCGCGCAACCGAAGCCGACCCGAACCACTTCGAGTCCTGGCTGCTGCTCGGGAAAAACGCCGTCGCAAACTCGAAGTTTGCCCGCGCAAAAGAGGCACTGGAGCGGGCCCTCGCGATCCGCCCCGACGACACCGAGGCAGGCGCGCTGTATTTCAAGTCGACGTATTACCTCGGCGAGGGCGAGACCGGCATCGAGAAGCTGACGGCCATGGCCGCCCGCCACCCGGAGGCCTTTGCCCCACGGATGGTGCTTGCCGAAGCCCTGTATCAGTTCGGCGACCTTCCCCGGTGCGAAGAGGAGTGCCTCGCCCTCCTCGACCGGTTCCCGGGAAACGATCGCGCGAAAGAGCTGCTTTCCCGGACGCGGACACGAATGAAATGACCTCCCGCACGGCCATGGCGTCCCTCAGCTTGACATCGGCATCTCGGAAGAGTATAATTTGTGCCTGAAACGCCGAGTCCCGGCAACACCGGGAGCGGGGGACCCATGTCCCGGGGTGAATCTTCGGCTCGTCCGAAGTAGGCGACCTCCCAACGCCGAACCCGTCAGCTAACCTCGCAGGCAGATTGAAGGAGGGTGTCGCCATGCCGGCAGAGGCCGGTTGGCAGACTTTTGGCATGCTTGATTTGCAGCCCCCCGTCGACCATACGAATTCACAACTGGATTCGCTGTTTCGGGCCGTACGGCGCCTGATGAATGCCTTCGCCTTTCTCGGGCTGGTTTTCCTGGCCTTCGACCCGGACCTGGGCAGTCATGCCTGGTATAACACGGCAAAAGCCTTTCTTACTCTCCCGGTTAATGCGATTTTTCTTCTGCATCTCGGGCTCGGGTTCCTCCGGTCACGATCACTATTCTCCTTCTTTTGGGATTTTCCCCTCGACCTCGTGTTTTTCCTGCCCCTCTTCACGATGACCTTTGGGGGGGTTCACCCGACGCATCTGCTGGTCGTTCGCCAATTCATCCATTATTTCAACCGCTATCTCGAGCAGGGCACCCTCAGTAATCTCGCACAGAGCATCTCGGAACGGCCAGCCCGGCTGATCGCGATGAGCTTCGCCGGCGTCATCCTGACAGGGGCATTTCTTCTTGTCCTGCCCGTGTCGGTGTCCCCTCAGTTCACCCCGTCCTTCCTGACGGCCCTCTTCACATCCACTTCGGCCGTCTGCGTCACCGGGCTGAACGTGATCGACCCGGGCTCGTATTTCACTCTGTTCGGCCAGATCGTGGTTCTTTGTCTGATCCAGATCGGCGGCCTCGGCATTATGACGATGTCCGCCGGGGTCGCGATGATCGTCGGGAAACGGATTGGCATCAGTCAGCGGTCGGTCATGCAGAACGTGCTCGACCAGTCTGATCTGGCCGGACTCCGAAACGTTCTTCGTGACATCATCCGCTGGACACTCATCGTCGAGGCTGCCGGCGCCCTGATCCTTGGCTTCCGGTTTCATGCAATCCTCGATTGCACCCCGCGGCATGCCGCCTATCTTGGAATTTTCCACGCCGTCTCCGCCTTTTGCAACGCCGGATTCACCCTCTTTCCCGACAATCTCATGGCCTACTCCTGGGACCCGATCGTCAATTTCACCGTGATGGGACTGATCGTGGCGGGCGGCCTCGGTTTCGCCGTTCTAGGCGTCCTCAACGCCTGGCTGCTCGGGAACCGGCGCGGTCCGGCCGACGTTCACACCCGCGTCGTCGTGATCATGACACTGCTGCTGATCCTCGTCGGCATGATCGTCATTTACTTCCTCGAGTTTGCGGCCCCGTCGATGCGGGCGCTCAACGGGCCGGAAAAACTTATGGCAGCCCTGTTCCAGAGCGTCACGACCCGCACCGCAGGCTTCAACACGATCGATATCGGCGCGATGCGCACTTCCAGCCTGTTCTTCATGGTCATCCTGATGTTCATCGGAGCCTCTCCAGCCTCGACCGGGGGCGGCATCAAGACGACGACACTCGCCGTGATGCTGCTGGCGCTCGATTCGCAGATGAAGAGCGAAAATGAGGTGACGGTCTACGAGCGTTCTATACCGGCCGATATCGTGCTCAAGTCCTTCCTGATCACGGCGATCTCGGCAACACTCGTCGCCCTCTACACCTTCTTCCTGACCCTCACCGAAGACCAGGATCTCATCCGTCTGCTGTTCGAGACGGCCTCGGCGTTCGGCACCGTCGGCCTATCGGCGAACCTGACGCCGAGCCTGACGCCGCTCGGAAAGCTCCTCATCATCTCCCTTATGTTCATCGGCCGCATCGGCCCGCTCACGCTCGCGCTCTCGGTCCGGGCGCCCGTGAAACGCGGAGACGTGCGGTATCCCACGACCCGTATCCTTGTCGGATAGCCCCGGAGGTTGCCATGCAGTATGCCGTTCTCGGTCTCGGCCGCTTCGGTTCGAAGCTCGCCACCTCTCTCTTTTCCCGCGGCGGGGAAGTTCTTGCGATCGACACCGATCCGGATGCCATCGAGCGCATCAAGGATCACGTCTCGCACGTCGCCATCGCCGACGCGACGGATGAGCTCGCCCTCCGCAGTCTCGGCATCCAGGACATGGATGTCGCCGTCGTGGCGATCGGGGAAATGATCGAAACCAGCATCCTGGCAACGGCGCTCCTGAACCGCCTCGGCGTGCGGCGCATTCTCTCACGCGCCGTCAACAAGTCACAGAGCCAAATCCTGACCGAGGTAGGGGCGTCCGAGGTGTTCTCCCTCGAAGACCAGATGGGCGAACAGATCGCCAGCCGCCTCATCGCGCCGCATATCCTCGAGAGCATCACGCTCAGCTCGGGCCATTCGCTCGTCGAGATCCTGCCCCTTCGGTCCTTCATCGGCAAGACGCTCAAGGAGCTGAACCTGCGCGCCCAGGCCGGGATCAACGTCATTGCGATCAAGCGGAAGATCCCGTCCATCAACGAAAAGGGGGAGAACACGATCAAGGTCGTCCTCAACGACCTCCCCTCGCCCGATGAGAAGATCACCAATGACGACATCCTCGTCGTCGTCGGCCAGGATGAGCGGATCTCGGCCCTCTCCCGCTCGTTTGAACAGGAGGGACAGAAATGATCCGGATGTCGATGGCAACCCGCTTCAGATTCGGGGCCGGATTTTCTATATTCATTGTTATATTTCTTGGCCTTTTTTCCATCTATCATCTCCACTATCTCAACGAGGAGATCCAGACCCAGCTGACGGACGATCTGACGCTGATCCGGTTCGCCGACGCGGCCGGCAGCCTGTGTAACGACGTCCAGTATCGGGTAACGGCAGCCTGTCAGGCCTCTTCCCCCACCCAGCTTGCCGAGGCGGTCGCAACGCTCGAGAAAGCCCGCCGCCATCTCGAATCCGGGTTTCTGATGACCCCCGCGCGGCAGGCCAGCGCCGCAGCCCTGCTCGCAGATCTCACCGAGTATGCCGGCTCGATCCAGGCTCTGGCATCGGAGACCATTCTCCCGCTGCCGGAGCGGTATCTCCTCGTCACCGACCGCCACCGGAGCTTCCTCGGCAAGCTCGAGACCTTCGTCTCAACGAATCTCGAAGTCCTGACGACCCGGCAGGCCAACCTCGCGGCCGTGAGCAAATCCTTCCAGACCCGCATGGGCGTCATCGCTGTCCTGACCGTCGTGCTCGCGATATTCATGTCCATCTTTTTCTCCCAACAGATCTCGCTCCCCGTCCGCCGGCTCCGGGACATCATCAATACCATTCGGGACGGCAACTACGAGATCACCGTCGGCACACGCGGCTCCTCCGACGAGATCAGCCAGATCTTCACCTCGCTCTCGCACATGGCGGAGCATATCGCTATCCGCGACCGGCTCAAGCTCGACAAGATCGATCTCGAGAAGCGCCGGTTCGCCATGCTTTCGAATTACATCGGCGTGCCCTTGATCCTCATCAATGCCGAGAACAAGGTCGCCTTCGCCAACAACGAGTTTCTCGGGATGTTCAAACTCGCATGGGATGACATCTACGAGGTCGATCTCGGCCACGCCCCTCTGCACCCGAAGCTGAAGGAGAAGATCAACGGCGCCCTCGCCCGCCGCGAATGGCCCGACAACGAGCCGCTGAACATCTCGTGCGAAGCCTACTCGTTCGACCTCAATGTCTCGCTCATGCCTGTCAAAAAGTCCAACAACGAGATCGCGTCGGTGATCTGCCTTCTCGGCAAAGCCCGGCGGACCGCCGAGAAGCCGGATGCCCGCCCCCGGCCCCAGCAGTAAAGCCCCGAATGCCATGCATCTGCTGAAAACCCTGTTCAAACTCGCGCTTTTCCTCGGGATCGCCCTCTATCTGCTGCAGGATCACATCCTGTTCTTCCCGGTCCGCCTTCCCACTCCTCCCGATCTGCCGGTCCTCACGGGGCGCAGCTTCGAGCACGTCACGTTCACGGCCGCCGACGGTGTGCCACTGACTGGCATCCTGATGGGAACGGCATCTGCCTTCTCTCCTGCCGCAGCCTCGGTGTCCCGGCCGATCCTGCTCTTCTCGCACGGCAACGCTGGGAACCTCGCCGATCGCCTTCCCCGGCTGGTCGAGGCTTTTGCATCCCTGCCTGTCGACGTATTTCTGTATGATTACCGTGGCTTCGGACGCAGCGAAGGCCGTCCCAGCGTCGCCGGGATCAAATCCGACGCCGAGGGGGCCCTGGCGTATCTGCGGACCACGCGGGGTATTCCCCTGGATCGCATCATTCTCTACGGCGAATCAATCGGGGGGGGCGTGACCGCCTGGCTTGCGGGTCTTCATCCAGCCGAGATCGGCGGGGTTGTCATCGAATCCAGCTTTCGTTCACTGAAACGCCGTGCCGGCAGCCGCTTCCCTATCATCGGCCCTTTCATCCTGTCGGACGACCTGCCATCCGATCGGATCCTGTCCAGCTATGACGGCCCGCTGCTGGTCATCCACTCCCGGGACGACCGGATCATCCCGTTCGAAGACGGCAAAGCCCTGTTCGACCTCTGCCCTTCATCACGCAAAGCTCTGTGCGAGCTCCGGGGTGTCGGCCATAATGATCCCGTCTGGCGCTTGCCCGCTTATACTGCCGCCTGGAAGGAATTTTTCGCCTCTTACCTCCCGCAATTCCGCTGATCCTCCACCGGCTGCCGGCACTCTCGAAAGTTGCATTTTCCGGGCGGCTGCGTGACAATACGTCACAGATCAGATTACCGGGAGGATACCATGCGTGCCCTTCTTCGCATCGTACTCGTAGCACTTCTTGTCGTTCTTTCCACGGCCGTCTCGGCCCAGGATGCGACCGCCCCCGCTGCGGGGAAAAAGATCAAGGCCGGCTTCGTCTACGTGGGTCCGATCGGGGACTTCGGCTGGACAAACGCCCACGAGCTCGCCCGCCAGCATGTCGTGAAGCTGTTTCCCTGGCTCGAAACGACGTTCGTCGAATCCGTCGCCGAGGGGGACTGCGCGCGGGTCATCGACCGGCTCGTCAATGAGGAGCAGTGCAACGTCATCTTCACGACCAGCTTCGGATACATGAACGACACCGCCGCAGCCGCAGCCCGGTATCCCGACCGGACGTTCATGCACTGCTCGGGCTACAAGCGAGGCCCTAATCTCGGTACATATTTTGCCGAATTATATCAGGCATATTATTTGAATGGGCTCATGGCCGGGGCGCTCTCGAAGTCGGGAAAACTCGGGTATGTTGCCGCTCACCCGATCCCCGAGATCGTGCGCCACATCAACGCATTTGCCCTCGGCGCCCGCGAGGCGAATCCGAAGGCCCGCGTGCAGGTGAAGTGGCTGTTCTCGTGGTATGACCCCGCGAAAGCTCGCGAGGCAGCCGAGGCGCTCGTGGCCGAAGGTTGCGACGCGCTCGCCTTTTCCGAGGACTCCCCCGCCGTCATCCAGGTCGGCGAAGAGCACACGCAGAAAGGGAAACCGGTTTTCACCTTCTCGCATTACAGCCCGATGCAAAAATTCGGCGAGCACTCGGTTGTCTCGGGCCAGCTCGTCGACTGGAGCGTGATGTATGAGTCGATCCTGACCGCTCTCCATACGGAAACCTGGAAGCCGGCAGACCACTGGTGGCTGCTCGGGGAGGGCGCCTGCCGGATCGGCGGTGCTCCCGACGTCCCCGTAAACCCAGCCTTTATCGAGCCTCTGAAAGCCGTGCCGATCACCGACCCTGTCATCGGTGCCACAAATATATACGATCTCGTATTCAAAAGGCTGGCCCAGATGAGCGAGCCTACCGTCCTGTTCGACCCGTTCACCGGGCCGATCAAGGACCAGGCCGGCACGGTGCGGATCAAGGCCGGCGAGCGCGCTTCCCACGACCAGCTCTGGGCGATCGACTGGTTCGTCGAAGGCGTCGACGCGACGCTTCCCAAGTGACGAGCCGCACCCAACGCCTCGAGATGCGCGGCATCTCGAAGCGGTTCGGAGACATTCAGGCCAACATCGGGATCGATCTTTCCGTGTCGGCCGGTGAAGTGGTCGGCCTGCTCGGCGAGAACGGCGCCGGGAAAAGCACGCTGATGAATATCCTCTTCGGCCTGCACCAGCCCGATGCGGGCACAATCTCCATCGACGGCGTCCCTGTTTCTGTCACTTCCCCGCGCGCTGCCCGTGACCTCGGCATCGGAATGGTTCACCAGCATTTCATGCTCGTTTCGAACCATACCGTTGCCGAGCATCTCGCGCTGGCTCTGCCCGACGCCCCGTTCTGGAACCCCGTCCGCCATGCCCGGGAACGAATCCGCGCGTTCGAGGCCCGATACGGGTTCGCCATCGACCCCGATGCGGTCGTCGCCACGCTCTCCGCGGGCGAGCAGCAGAGGGTCGAGCTTCTGAAGGCTCTGATGACGGGCGCGCAGTGGCTGGTTCTCGACGAGCCGACGTCGGTCCTGACGCCACGCGAGGCGGACGACCTGTTCGCCCTCCTTCGGCGCATGACCGACGAAGGGCACGGGATCATCTTCATCAGTCACAAGCTCGACGAGGTTCTCGCTCTCACCAGCCGCGTCGTCGTGCTCCGGCATGGCCGCCCGGCAGGAAGCTGCATCACGCACGACACCGACCAGGAGACCCTTGCCCGCCTGATGATCGGCCGCCAGATCGACCGGCCCCGGAGGAAACTCATGAATCCGCGCGACCGGGTCGTATTCGAGCTCAGCGACCTCACCGCCACGGGGCATCGCGGCCCTGCGACGCTCGAAAACGTCAACCTGCAGGTGCATGAAGGCGAGATCCTCGGGATCGCAGGCATCGCGGGGAACGGCCAGCGGGAGCTGCTCGAAACCATCGCCGGCCTGCGGCCCGCCACCACCGGAACGATCCGGCTCGACGGGGTCGATCTGACCGCTCTCGGGACCCGCGCCCGCACCGCTGCCGGAATGGCGTTCGTTCCCGAAGACCGCCTGCAGAGCGGTACCATACCGGCCTTCAGTCTCACCGACAATGCGATTCTGCGAGATGCCCATCGCGCCCCCTTTTCCACGAAAGGTTTCCTCTCGACAGACCGTGCCCGGGAACGGGCTCAGCGCCTGATCACGGAGTATGAGATCGCCGCCCCGGGCCCTCACGCCCCGATCCGAACTCTTTCCGGCGGCAACATCCAGAAGTTTCTCCTCGGCCGGGAGCTTGACGCAGCCCCGAAACTGCTTCTCGCCGCCCACCCGACCTACGGGGTCGATATCGCCGCCGCCGCCCTCATCCACCGGGTCCTCCTCGATCGGAGCGAGGCCGGAGCAGCCATCCTGCTCGTTTCGGAGGATCTTGACGAGCTTCTGACGATCAGCGACCGGATCGGCGTCATGTTCCGCGGGAAGATCCGGGCCGTGCTTCCGGCTGCCCGCGCCGATCGCAACCGGATCGGCCTGCTCATGGGCGGCGCCGAACCCACCCCGGAGGAGCGGCCATGAAGCTGCGATCCGTTCCCGTCACCTCCCCCGGCACGCTCCGGATAACGGTGTGCATGGCCGCCTCTATTGCCGCCGGCCTCACCCTTGGCGGCCTGGTGTTCCTTCTGATGGGCATCCCGCCCGTCACAGCGATGGTGAAAATGGCGACAGGATCGTTCGGAAGCTGGTATGGCTTCAAGGAAACGGTCACCAAGGCGGTCCCCCTGACCCTGATCGGCGCCGGCCTCGCCCTGTGCTTCCGGGCCCGCGTCTGGAATATCGGCGCCGAAGGGCAGTTGTTGTTCGGTGCCGTTGCCGCGACCTGCGTCGGGCTCCATCTCGGCCCCACCTTTGCCGGCTGGTCCGGGATCCTCCTCATGTTCGCCGCCGGCGCCGCGGCTGGTGGGGCATGGGCCGCCGTTCCCGCACTGATGCGCATCCGCTGGGGCGTGAACGAGGCCGTGAGTTCGCTGCTGCTCAATTACGTCGCCGCCGAATTCGTCCAGTATCTCATCTACGGACCGCTGAAAGGCAAGACCCAATTCGGCTTCCCCTACTCCGATGATCTGCCCAGCGCGTTGTGGCTGCCGACCTTTTACGGCTCGCGCCTCTCCTGGTTTCCGCTGGTGCTCGCCGTTTCGGCCGTCGTCGTCCTGACGCTGATCTCGAACCGAACCCGGTTCGGCTACGACGTGCGGGTCGTCGGGGAAAACCCGGCCGCCGCCATGTATGCCGGAATCCCCCTCGGCCGCACGGTTCTGTCGCTGATGGCCCTGAGCGGCATTCTGGCTGGTATCGCCGGATCGTCCGAGATCGCCGGCCTCCATCATCATCTCACCTATCCGTGGTCGATTTCGTCAGGCTACGGCTTCACAGCGATCCTCACGGCGTTCCTGGCGCGCCTCCACCCCGGCTGGACCTGGCTTTCGGCCCTCCTGTTCGGCGGTCTGCTGGTCGGCGGGGACATCATCCAGACGTCGCTCGGGCTGCCATTCGCCACGGTGAACATCTTCAACGGACTGGTCCTGGTCGCGATTCTCGCCGGCGAGTATCTCATCTCCCACCGGATCATCCGTCTCTCCCCCGCAGGAGGCCCACGATGACGGAGCTTCTGACATCGGTGATCGGGCGCAGCATCGCCGCCAGCACGCCCCTGCTTTTGGGCACGCTGGGTGAGATCCTGGCGGAACGCGCCGGCATCATGAATCTCGGCGTCGAGGGAATGATGGCTGTGGGCGCTGTGACGGGATTCGCCGTCGGCCTCCAAACCCAGAGTCCCTGGCTTGGCTTCGCCGCCGCCGTGGCCGCAGCCGCCCTGCTGGCCCTGGTACATGCCATCCTGACCATCCTGTTACGCGCCAACCAGGTGGTGTCCGGCCTCGCCCTCACGACGCTGGGTCTCGGTCTCAGCGGCCTGATCGGCCGAAGCCTGATCGGGAAGCCCCTTCCCTGCCGGTTCTCCGAAGCCCCCGTGCCTCTGCTGAGCGAACTTCCGGTGGTCGGGAAAGCCGTGTTCAGTCAGGATCTTCTCGTCTATCTTTCCTTCGCCGCCACCCTCGCCCTGTGGCTGTTCCTGTTCCGCACGAAGCCCGGCCTCGCCATCCGGTCGGCGGGGGAGAACCCTCACGCGGCCGAGGCGATGGGTGTCGATGTCATTCGTATTCGTATTATATCTGTCATGATAGGCGGAGGATTTGCGGGCGCGGCGGGGGGGTATCTCTCGCTCGCCTACATCCCGGCCTGGATCGAGGGGATGACCGCCGGCCGGGGCTGGATCGTCGTGGCCCTGACGATGTTCTCGCTGTGGAACCCGGCACGCGCCCTTGGAGGATCGCTGCTGTTCGGCTGCCTGTTCGTCGGCCAGTATTTTCTCCAGCCCTACGGCATCTCGCCGAATCTCCTGATGATGCTGCCGTATCT
>DATCTT010000395.1:0-2054 GCA_036567845.1 Candidatus Ozemibacteraceae bacterium
CCGAGGCGGACGCTCATGGGCATATTCCCGGCCTGGGTCCAGCGGGCGACGCCCGCGATGGCTGGAAGCGAGCCGCCCAGATCCGCCCGGATCATCGTGGCGGCGTGCTGGGACTGGCAGCCGAACAGGGCGAAGCGTGAGGGCTTCCCGCGAATGATGCGGTTGAGGGCGCTCTTTTCGGCCCAGGATGCATTCCAGACCCAGGAAATGAAGCCGCGCGGGTGGAGGATGTCCGGGAGAAGATGGTTCGAAATCGTGACCACCCCGTTCCCGCCGGGCAGCAAAACATTGGATACGGGAGAATACAGCATGTCATACGAGACTTCGGGGCTGAAAACCGAGCGGAAGATCGAGAAGCCGACTTCGACGGCCATTTCCCTCTTGGCGGCGTTCCCGAGCGCCTCATCCGGGGTGTTGCGGCCCGGCGTGTCCCCGACGGAATCGAACATCAGCTGGGCGATGGTGGTCAGGTAGAAGGTGAACATGTCCGGCTGTCGCGTCTCTGACGGAGAAACGCCCTGTTCATACCGCCACCCGTCGGGGGTTGAGAGAATGATGCGGTTGGTGAAATACGGGGCTGGCCCGGTTTTTGAGGACTTCTTCAGGGCGGAGAGCAATGCTTCGAGGGCTGGATCGGCCTTGTTTCTGGTTTGGGGCGGGTGCGGCCGGGTCACGGCCCGGATGAGGTTCGGATGATGGCTGAGGCGGGCGATGCGGTCCCAGGCAAAGGGATACATGAGCAGGTGGCGCCGGTCGAGCTCGTCGATCATCTGGGTCAGATCGAGTCGCTCCACCCGCAACCGGGTCTCGAGATCCTCCGCCGTGAACCGGGTGGTGCCGGCAAGAATGGCCGAAAAGGGCAGGACCGCGGCGGCAAGGAAGCCTGCCAGGAGCTGGCCGAACAGGGTCGTGGCGAGGGCGCGGCGCCGGAATACGGTCTGATACCAGATGGCTGACAAGCCCA
The DNA here is from genome assembly GCA_036567845.1 of Candidatus Ozemibacteraceae bacterium. GTDB lineage: Bacteria > Muiribacteriota > Ozemobacteria > Ozemobacterales > Ozemobacteraceae > MWAR01. Next base: position 965 of record DATCTT010000395.1, read on the forward strand.
GAAAACCGACCGCCAGGGCCGCTTCGAGAGGGGCGCCGGCAGACGGGGGGGGCGGGATGCGGGTGGCGAGGGAGAGGGGCTGCCAGGTTCCCGCGATGCGCACATCGCTACGGGAAACGACAAACCGGCTGCCGTTCACCCTATGGACACCGGGCGTGGCGTCGAGGAGCTCGCGAGGAAAACCGCCGGTCGAGACAAACGAGCCGGATGAAGCCGTGCCGATCGCAATCTCCTGGTGGGGGGTGCGGAGGAGTTCGAGGAGGATGGCGGGTGACTCCTCGTCGCCCAGGCGGCGCGGGATGCTGAAGAGCAGCGCGCCCCGAACGGTGAGGGAGGAATCCGGTGTTGGGGAGAGACCGACCGCCGAGGTGGTCACGGCTGCGGGAGGCAGGGACGGCGTGATCAGAAGCGGGCGCCAGTAGAACCAGCCGTTTCCGTCCCCACGCACGATGGGAATGACGCGGTTGGTGGCGTTGTTTTCCAGGTTGCTGATCGAGATGCCGCGACCGAGAAGCGCGGGCAGGTCGGGAGTCGGGTCGTGCAGACCCTTGCGGGGCTGATCGGCAAAGCTGCACGTGGTGTGAGCGAGAAGGTTGTGCAGAACATCCGCCGTTGCCGATGCGTCGGTGCCTGAGACAAGTTCGAGTGGCCAGGAGGCTGGTGGCAGCAAGGGAGACCGGTACAGGATCGCAGCCCGCACGGGGGGAAAGCCCAGTCGTGTCAGCTCGGACAGCGTTTTCCGGCAGACGGCCTGGCGTTCCGCCGCCCCCGTTCGGGGATCGGATCTCTGGAAGACGCCGGCGATCCGGTTCGAGAGGAGCTCCAGCCGGTCCTCGAGAAGGTGAATGACGGGGCTGGTCACGCGAAGCTTCGTCAGGGTGATTTCCTGTCTCTCCTGCGTCTCGCGGACGATGCGGTCGAGAGCCCCGTTCACGCGTCCATCCAGAGCCCCGAGGAGTGCGATGACCGGCAGGGCGAGACCGGCGAGGCCCATCAGAAACGCGCCGATGGGGGATGCCGTCGGCCCGGGCTGGTCGGCAGTGGTGGCGGGAGCCTGATCGTGCAGCGTGTCGGCCGTCCCCGTGACCAT
>DATCTT010000396.1:0-9697 GCA_036567845.1 Candidatus Ozemibacteraceae bacterium
CGGGCCGGCGTGTAGAGGCTGCGGCGATCCAGCGTCGCGGCGACGGCGTGACCGATGAAGGCGGCCAGATACAGAATCATAGCGAGGGTGAAGCAACCGGTTTCCAGGTTCAAGCCTGTTCCTCCGAGCGTGTGGCATCCATGGGCGGTGCGGGCGGCGCTGTCGGACCGGTCTTGAGCCGTTCGAGAACAGGTTTCAGCATGATCGCAGGCCTGTTTCCCGAGACGGCTGCGAGCACCCGGCCATCAGGGCGGAGCCACATCCATTCTTCATAGTATGAAATATAGAACGTGAGACAGAGGCCGAGGGTCATCAGGAGACAGCCCGCCCAGACCAACGGCACGCCGGGGTCGCTGGCGACCTGGAGGCCGGATTCATAGATCGGTTCGGCCGACATGACCTCGAACCGGTAGGGTAGATTGCTCGAGTGGCCGCCCAGCTCGGCCATGTCGTGGGAGAACGCCCAGGCGCGGCCAGCAACCTTTCCGTCGGCCCCGTAGGCGACGATGCGACCGGCCGGGTTGCGGAGCTCGTCGGAAATGCTCACGAACTGGTCGCCCATGATCCGGAAGTCCGGCAGAAAATCGATCAGAACGAAGGTGTAGTTGCTCCAGTCGGGTTTGTACGGCTTTCCCAACTCGAGGGTCAGGGTTGCGACAAGGCCGGCGTCCGTCTCCGTCGCAAGGGCTTTCATGGCCTGCAGGTTGACGCTTCGGTATTTTTTCGACCAGTCGGCCTGGTAGAACGTGAACGCGCCCCAGGTGATGGGCTGGTTCACCCGCACAACGCCACTGGCAGGCTCTCCGGCGGCCCCCGAAATCGAGACCCGCGAGTTCCAGCCCTTGACGACCGGTTCGCCGCCGGCCGCCTCGTAATACTCGACCCAGAGGTCCTCGAAGGTAACCCGGCAGGCCGGGCTGGCCATGCCGGCCTGGAAGAGGGCATCCATGGTCTCGACCTGCCGCCGGATCTCGTCGAGACGGGGATCGGCGGGATTCTGCTGTTGGATCAGGCGCGCCTGGCGCCGGAGACGATCGGAAGCTGCGGCCACGCGAATCGCCTCAATGGGCGGAACAACGGCGGTTTCGCCGGCGACTCCCCGGATCGCCATCTCGACGCCAGCAAACGAGCCCCACAGCCCTCCGGACAGAATGATGACGAGGCCGACGTGGATCAGCACCCCGCCAATCAGGGAGATGCTGCCGCTCACACGCAGGCGCAACTCCCCGCCCTCCTCGAGGGGCTTCACCTGCCAGTCGGTGGGCTCCGGAATCGGACGACCCGTCGGCCAGTCGGTCCGGACCGGCATCGAAGCGATCTCAGCGGCCGAGGCAAGGCTCAATCGCGAGCCGAGCCGGACGCGGGTCAGCCGAAGACGGGTGGCGGTACAGACGAGGGAAGAAGCCGCGAGCAGCCAGAGAAGACCCTGGAACAGCCAGCCGTGGTACACGTCATCAAGACCGAAATCGAGAATCCACTGGCCGGCACGCGGGTAAGCGCGCAAGTATTCGGCTGCTTCACGACTCTGGGGGATAACCGTTCCGAGCATCGAAACGAAGCAGAGCAGCCCGATCAGGATGATCGCCGTCCGAAGCGAAGTGAGGAACCGCAGCAGGGAGCGCATCAGGAGACCGCCTTCAGCGTCCGCCTTGCCGGGATCCATTCCTGGATGCGGCGGGCGATGCCGGGGGCGTCAAGACCGAGCATGGCGCGCAGTTCAGACTGTTTTCCATGCGGCACAAAACCATCATTGATCCCGATGCGAAGCAGCTTCGGGGTATACCCGAGATCCGTCGCGGCCTCGAGGATGGCGCTTCCGAATCCGCCATCGAGCACCCCTTCCTCGACGGTGACGATCGGCATGCGCCGTTCGAGATGTTGCTCGAGCAGCTCACGGTCGAGGGGCTTAACAAAACGGGCGTTAACGACCGCCGCGTCGATGCCGGCCAGAGCGAGCTTTTCAGCGGCCTCGAGGGCTGGATGCAACGTCGTTCCAAAACACCAGACCGCCAGGTCCTGGCCTTGGCGGCAGCACTCCGCGCGGCCGAGCACGATCGGTTCCTGCGGGATGCCGGAAGCCTCGCCAACGCCGGAACCTCGTGGATACCGGATGCTGACGGGTCTCTCGAGCGCCGCAGCGAACCGCAGCATTGATGCGAGCTCGCTTTCATCCTTCGGGGCCATCACCACGAGGTTGGGAATCGGCCGCAGCAGCGGAATGTCGAACACGCCATGATGCGTCGGGCCGTCCTCTCCGACCAAGCCGGCCCGGTCGAGACAGAACAGGACGGGCAGGTTCATCAGAGCCACGTCGTGGATCACCTGGTCGACGGCCCGCTGGAGGAAGGTCGAGTACAATGCAAGTATCGGCCGTTTCCCGCCCCGGGCAAGGCCGGCGGCGAACGTCACGGCATGCTCTTCCGCGATGCCGACGTCGAAGAAGCGCTCGGGGAAATCGTGCGCGAAGCCGGCGAGGCCGGTTCCCTCTTTCATCGCGGCCGTAATCGCCACCACGCGCTCGTCTTCGCAGGCCATCTCGATTGCGGTCTGGCCGAACACGGCGGTATATGTGGCGGGGGCTTTGGTCTTCTTCACCTCGCCAGTCGAGATCTCGAACGGGCCGACGCCGTGGAACAGCGGCGGCTGGTCGATCGCGGGCTTGTAGCCGCGGCCCTTCTCGGTCAGCACGTGCACGAGCACGGGGCCATGACGGTCGCGCGCCCAGGCGAGGGTCTTCTCGAGCCGTTCGAAGTCGTAGCCGTCGATGGGGCCCATGTATTTGAATCCGAATTCCTCGAACAACATGCCGGGCGTCAACAGGTATTTGAGGCTCCCTTCGATGCGGGAGAGCATGCTGAAGATGCGCGAGCCGATTCCCGGAATCTGCTTCACCACGTGCGCCATGTAATCCTTCGGCGTCGTGAAATACGGCTCCATGCGGAGGGAATGCAGGTAGTGGGACAGCGCCCCGACATTGGGGGAGATCGACATGTTGTTGTCATTGAGGATGACGACCATGTCGGGGTGGAGGTGGCCGGCATGATTCAGGGCCTCGAACGCCATGCCGCCGGTCATCGCCCCGTCGCCGATCACCGCGACGATCTTATGGCGCTGAGAGCTCTGGTCGCGGGCGATGGCCATACCGAGCGCCGCCGAGATCGAGGTGGAGCTGTGCCCGGTGTCGAACGCGTCGTGCTCGCTCTCGGTGATTTTCGGGAAACCGCTCATCCCTCCAAGGGTGCGCAGGGTCGGGAACTGGCGGATGCGGCCGGTCAGCATCTTATGAACGTAGGACTGGTGGCCGACGTCGAAGATGATTTTGTCTTCCGGGGTGTGAAAAACGCGGTGGAGGGCCAGCGTCAGTTCGACGATGCCGAGATTGCTCGCCAGATGGCCGCCGTTGCGGGAAACGACCTGAATGATCCGCTCCCGGATCTGTTCGCTCAGCCGGCGAAGCTGTTCGTAGGACAACCCCTTCAGGTCTTCCGGGGAACGGATCTGATCGAGATCCATGCCTGCCTCCGCGATGACGCTATGACATAACCGCCCGTCCGGGGCGGAAAGGTGAGTATATCACAGAAGAGGCGGGCACCGATACGGTTCGGCCTACTTGGCGTTGAGGGCGGCGAGCAGCTTCTCGATCGAGATGCCGTGCGCGTCGGCGGCCTGGCCGAGACTTTCGCCGGCAGCGACGGAGCAGCCCAGACAGTGCATGCCGAACTGCATGAGGATCTGGGCCGCTTCGGGCCGGGTACGGAGAAGGTCGCCGATCAGCATGTCGGAAGTGATCTGTTCAGCCATGGTATGCCCTTTCGTTTGTCCGGTATTCATTGAGATTCGCCGTCAGGCGGCGTCGACATGTTGTCCATCGAGTGGTGCCGATCCTCGAGGGCTTTTGCCTGGCCCGAAACGAACAGCAGCACCCAAATCGTCTGGAAAACGATTTTGATGTCGAGAATGATACTATATTGATCAAGATAGTAGTAATCGTATCCGACCTTGTCCGTCAACCGGAGATAATAGCGGGCGTTGACGGCCGCCAGGCCCGTGACGCCGGGCCTGACCGAAAGGCGCCGGCCCTGAAACTCGAGATGCTGGTTCACGAAGAAGGGGCGTTCGGGGCGAGGGCCGACGACCGACATCTCGCCCGTCAGGACGAGGAAAAACTGGGGCAGCTCGTCGAGTCCGACGCGCCGAATGAAGCGACCCATGGGCGTGACCCGGGGATCATCGGCAGTCGAGATCTGGGGGCCCGTTCCCGCCTCGGCACCGGGGCGCATCGACCGGAACTTGATCACATCATACTCACGGCCATACCGACCGACCCGCTTCTGCCGGTAGAACACCGGCCCGGCCGAGTCGAGGCGCATCAGGATGGCCGTCAGCAGCATCAGAGGCGAGGTGATCGCGATGGCGAACAGGGCGAAGCCGATGTCGAACGCCCGTTTGATCACCCGCTGCGTCCGCGTGAGAGGCAACGATGAAACCGTGATCAGCGGCAGATCCTCGAGGCTCTCAAGGCCAGCCGTACCGGCGGCGGTGGTCGGATCATAGGAAATGCGCACCAGGAAGGGGTGCGGTTCGGTCTTGCGGTGGTAGAAAATCTCGGCCCAGAAGGCATCGAGTCGGATATGCGCGTCGGTCACGAGAATCTCGTGGATGTTCCGGAACACGACCTCGGCGGCGAGTTCACGCACCTGGTCCCGGGCGAAGGTGGAGAGAATGTGGTAGCGCACGCCGCCACGTCGGTGGAAGTGCCGGATGATGCGCCGGCCCTCCTCCTCGTCACCGATGATGACCGCCCGTCGGAGCAGCGGCAGCGGACGGAACCACCGCAACAGCAGGATGCGCGACACAAACAGGGCGGCAATGCCGATGATCGTGGTGAACAGAATGACCGGCCGCGGGAAGGTGTAGGCCAGCGTCGCCATCGGCCGGTACATCGAAATCATCAGGTTGAACGCCACGAAACTCGACAGCAGCGTCGCCGCCGTGTGGGAAAAGACATCCGATGCCGCCGTCAACGAACGGATGCGGAAGGCGTTGAACATCACCCCGAATGCAATGAAGATGGCAAACAGATACCACCGGACGTCGAAATATGCATTGATATAGATCATCCGCCCCGAGACTTCATACAGCCAGTATTTGAACACGCCCCGGAACACGAGGTTCAACAGCACGGCATCGAGTATCGCGAGCAGGATGCCGAACAGCCACTCGGCTCCCGGGGAGAGGCGGATCACAAATCGCCGGCGCGACTGTCGGTTTGCTGTCATGGGTGTTTTCCGGACAGCAGGGCGCAGATGCGGGCAAGCTGGCCCTTCTCGGCGCGGATGAGTTCGCCGACGGCGCGGCGCGCGGCGATCGAGGGGGGCAGCACGTCGTAGATCTCGTGGAGCAGCAGGATGGCATCCTTCTCGTAGGCGACGGCGGCCTGGAACAGGGCCCGTTCATCCGTGGCCACAGCTTCGGGCGCTACGGCGAGGTCCGGCAGGCCCCGCCCCTCACGCAACGCCTCGAGATAGGCCAAAAGCTCGGGCGACGCATATCCGTCCGGGATCTCGAACGACATCGCCAGGGCCTCCCGGGTGATCCGCTCGAACTCCCCGCTGTGTTCCACCTCTTCCCGGGCAAGCCGATCGAACAACTGCCGGGAACGCGGGGTCGGCGCAAGACGACTCATCTTCTCGTAGAACAGTCTTCCGCGCCGCTCAATTCGATCGGCCAGGGCGAACAGTTCGTCCGGCAGGAAGGTCGTCACCATGCCCCTTGCTCCATCCGGCGGCCTACCGCCGCAGCGTCAGCTCGATCTCGCCCGCGATATCCGCAAGAGCGAGAATACGGGTGACCGCCCCCTGTTCGAGGGCCGCGCGCGGCATGCCGTAGACAACGGATGAGGCCCGGTCCTGGCCGATCGTCAAGCCGCCAACGAGCTTGAGATTCTTCAGGCCACGCACACCATCTTCACCCATGCCGGTCAATATAATACCAAGCGTTTTTCTTCCAAAGCTCTCCGCCGCCGAGAAGAACGTCGCGTCGATGCAGGGCGCATACCGCTCTTTTTCCACCTCGTTCGAGGTGACGACGAACTGGTACCGGCCGTCATCCCGGCGACGAAAGCGGGTCTGGGCATCGCCCGGGCAGATATAGGCGACCGACCGCTGCAGGATCTCGCCGTCGACCGCCTCCTTGATGCGAATGTTGCAGAGCAGATTCAGCCGCTGGGCGAAAGCACCCGTGAACGAACCGGGCATGTGCTGCGCGATCACGACGGGGGCCGCCAGGTTCGCCGGCAGGCCGGCGAGGATCTGCTGGATGGCCGGCGGGCCACCCGTCGAGGAACCGATCACCACCACCCAGTCAATCAGGGTGTTCCCCTCGCCCAACACCTGGGGCCGCTTCGGCACGACATCGATCACTGTCAGGCGCGGCGGCCGCGGCAGGCTGTCAGCGGCGGCGTGAATCTTGGTAAGCAAATCCTGCTTCAGGGTCAGAATGTTCGAAGTAAACCCCGATCCCGGCTTGCCGACATAATCGAACGCCCCCAGGTCGAGGGCATCAAGCGTCACCTTGGCGCCAGCCTGGGTCATCGAACTCACCATGATGACCGGCACGGGACAGATCCGCATGATCTCGCGCAACGCATGGAGTCCGTCCATGATCGGCATCTCGATGTCCATCGTCACAACCTGCGGCCGCAGACGCTGAACCTTCTCGACGGCCTCCTGGCCGTTCGAAGCAGAGCCAACGATCTCCAGCTGGGGGTCTTCCTTCAGCATGCGTTCAATCGCCGTCCGCATGAACGCAGAATCGTCGACGATCAGCACCCTGATTTTGCTGCCAGCGCTCATTTCGTCGGTCTAGGCCCCCGTCGTGATTTTTCGGTACCCGTAGGCACCGTTGCAACTCTTCAACTCGAAAACACCAGGCATCGGTGGCAGACTCTCGGTTTCGCCGAGAAACAGCATACCGCCGGGATTCAGCAGCCCATGAAATGCCGAGACCAGCCTCTGACGGAACTCTTCATCGAAGTAGATCAGAACGTTCCGGCACATGATGATATCCGAGCCCGCATGGCTTTTCAACCCACCCACGTCCTTGAGATTCTGGATCTGGAACCGGACAAGGCGACGGATGCGGTCTCCTACACGGAAGCTGGCATCCTCCGCGGCCTCCGTGGGTAGAGGAAACGCGAACTCGTCCCGGATTTCGCGAGACTGGCGCCGGAACGAGCGACCCCGAAACTCACCTGCTTTCGCCTGCTCGAGCAGCCGCTGGTTGATATCCGTCGCGAACACCTCGATCTCCACACCTTCATTTCGGCTGCGGAACCAGTCAGCGACGTAGGCCAGCGAGTAGGCTTCCTCCCCGGTGGCGCAGGCAGCGCTCCAGATGCGGATGGAGTCGAGGCCCAGGCGGCGTTTTTCCCGGTAGATCTCCGGCAGGAACGTGCGAGCCAGGTATCGAAACTGGCCCGGATTACGGAAAAAAAAGCTTTCGCCGACCGTGATCCGCGACATCAGATCATCCCGTGCACGTGCACCAATGCCGCTTTCAAGAAAGCCGAGATACTCGTCCATCGTTTTGAAGCCCAGCTCTTCCGCGTGCCGCGAGATCTTCTCGTCCAGTCCCCGCGGTGAAACACGCGACAACAGAATGCCGGCATACTCGCGAACGAATTCGGCCAGGGTGTTCCGGTGCTGAGGTGTGATCCGAATCATGCCTTGTGATACGGTTCGCCCGCCAGGATGCTGAGACCGCGGTACAACTGCTCAGCCAGAACCAGCAGGGCGAGCTGGTGATTCAGCGTCAGCGGCGAAAGGGCCAGTTTTTCATGCGCCGCAGCCTTGATGTCAGCTGCCAGACCTGCCGACGGTCCCAGGCAGAACGTCACCCGGTTCAGACCCGACCGCAGCAGTTCTGAGATCCAGCCGGCGAACTTCATCGAGTCGAGGGCCTTTCCCCGCTCGTCGAGGGCGATGACCCGCTCGGCCCCCTCAATCCGGCGGCGCATCTCGGCTTCGTCGCGGCAGTGCACGATGCTGGCGGCAAGACGCCCCCGGCACCGGCCAAGATACTCCTCAACGAGGGCTTGGTAGGGCTTGTCGGTGTATTTCCCGACCATCAGGATCTCGACACGCATCTCAGGCACCCCGCGCGGAGGTGTCGGCGAAATCGAACCGTTTCTGACTCGGCGAGACGCCTGGAAGAACGGCCATGCCCGACGGGGCACGACGCACCGCCGGCTGCCGGCACACGCACCGTTCGGTCGCCACATCCTGTCCCGCGACCGTAAGCGCGGTTCCCGTCAGCTTCGCGGACGACATCAGCGGCTCCACGTTTTTCCGGACGAGCAGCGGGGAATTCGCCTCCTGGCTGACGTGCACCAGCACCAGGTGTTTCAGCTCCTTCCGAAGCCGGGTCAGCACGCCGCGGACTCCCGTATTCGGGAGATGGCCGCTGCGACCGCGTATCCGGCGCTTCAGCCAATCCGGGTAGGCACACCCCGCGAGCATCTCCTCGTCATAGTTGCTTTCGAGACAGAGAATATCGGCATCCGTCAGATGCTCCATCACGACCGGCGTCACGTGGCCCAGGTCGGTGGCGATCGCAAGGGTCTGGCCGGCATACTCGAACCGGAACCCTATTGGCTCGACGGCATCATGTGGAACCGGAAATGCCCAGACGCGCAGCCCAGCGAACTCGAACTCCCTATCCGTCGGAAGGTGCACAGCGTGGCCAATATCGACCCCTTTATGCTCGACCGCGGCGATCGTGCCCCGGGTCGCGAAGACCGGAAGCTCCTCGCGCTTTCCCAGCAGCACGCGGAGCCCCTTGAGATGGTCTTCGTGGTCGTGGGTGATGAACAGCCCGTCCAGCTCATCCAGGGCGATGCCCAGAGCTTCCAGGCCCTGGGTGATGCGGCGGCAGCTCAGCCCGGCATCGAGCAGGAACCGGCGGTTCCCGAATTCCAGAACGGCTGCATTCCCCTGGCTTCCCGACCCGAGAAAGGTCACGGCGATCATGGGCAACAACCGGGGCACGGATTTCGTTTCATAGACACAGGGGAGTATGCACCGTTTTCACCGATTTTTCCAGTATCTTCCGAACTTTTCAGGAGTCAGGGGGTCTCATCGCCGCGCAGCTTTTTGAAGCTGCGGGGAACCGCGTTCAAGATATCCGTGATGCTCATCGCATCGGCGCCGAGCTCACCGCGGGCCGCTTCGGCAGCCTCAGAATGGATAAACACCCCGACGATCGCAGCGTGAAGCGCCGGCAACCCCTGGGCAATGAGCCCCCCAATGAGACCGGCCAGCACGTCGCCCGAGCCTCCCCGGGCAAGCCCCGAGTTCGGCCGGCTGCAGATATACACTTGGCCGTCCGGCCCCGCGACGATCGTCGTGGAAGACTTCAGTACGACGACGCAGGCCATCCGCTCGGCAAACTCCTTCGCGGCACCGATCATGTCGTCCTGGATCGACGTGATCGTGCGTCCGCTCATACGGGCCATCTCCCCGACGTGCGGGGTCAGGACCATGTCGGGACCATGCACACGCAGGGCAGGCAGATCGACCGGGTCGGGAAGAGCATCGGCATCCAGCACGATGCCGCCGGCCCAGGCCGAGACGAGCGCCTTCATCGAAGCCTGCGATGCGGGGGAGCGCCCCCACCCCGGCCCGGCGACGACGGCGGC
>DATCTT010000397.1:0-4635 GCA_036567845.1 Candidatus Ozemibacteraceae bacterium
GGTCACCGACTCGGGCAACCACCGCGTTCTCGAGCTCGACGCCGACCTGCGCACGAAGCGGGTGCTTCGGCAGTGGCCGTTCGCCTCGATGCGGTATCCGCAGGGCATTCACGGCGATGGGGCCGGCCGTCTCGCCATCACCGACACCGGCAACCACCGTGTCCTGATCGTCGGCAAAAACGGCGGGATCGATCAGATCCTGGGCCGCTTCGGCGTGCAGCCGGGCTGCTTCTCCCTGCCCCGCGAGGCCCGGTTCGGCCCGTACGGCTACCTGTTCGTGCTCGACACCCAGAACTGCCGCATCCAGGTCTACCGCGAACCCTGGCTTCCCGAGCCGGCCGCTCCGCCCGTCGAGCGCCCCGCCTCGCTGCCGGCGACCCTTCCCGCCGACTCCCGCTAGGGAACCTCGGCAATAATGAGGAAGGGGCAGGTTTCAAGCCCGCCCCTTCAACATGTAAATGAGACGCAATAATTACTGCAGGTGCAGGGCGTCGAACCGTGCGGCTTTCTTCAGGAGCTCGGCGATTTCGGGCTCTTCGGCTTCGATGGCGTAATCGACCGGGGTTTTGCCGGCCTTGTCCTTGACGGCGGAGCTTGCCCCATGGCCGAGCAGGAACATGACAGCTTCCTTTTCCCCGGCGGCGGCGGCCAGGTGCAGCGGCGTCACGCCGTCGGCGTCGGCGGTGCCGATGGCGACCCCCTTCGCGACGAGCAGCTTGTAGATCTCGATGCGGTCGGGAACGTCGCTTTCCCCGTCCCCCGCGGCATAATGCAGGGCGGTCATCCCGGTCTTGTCGGCGGCCTTTACATCGGCTTTCGCGGCGAGGAGCAGGTTGATCTGCGGCATTTCGCCCCCGGCGATGGCGATCAGGAGCGGGGTGACGCCTTCATTGTCGCGGGCGTCGACTTCGGCACCCCTGGCGAGCAGCAGGGAGATGACGGCCGGCTCGCTCGCCGTGGCGGCGTGATGGAGCGGCGTCATGCCTTCCCCGTCGGTTGCTTTCACGTCCGCGCCGCTGGCCAGCAGGAACTCGGCGACCGCTTTCTGGCCACCCGCGCAGGCCGTGTGCAGCGGCGTCTCCCCGTCGGCGTTTTTCAGGCTCACGAGCGCAGGCTTTGCTTTGATGAGGCTCTGCACCCTGGCCAGATCGCCCTTTCCGGCGGCGGTGTGGATCGGGGCGGCGAAAAGGGTCGTGGCGGACAGCAGAACGGCGGCGGTGGCGCCGAGCAGGGTGCGCTTCATGATTCGGTCCTTCCTTCCTCGAGAAGTTCTGGATGTTGTATCGATTGTATCATGCAGGGGCGGGCTCCCGGTGGCGGAGGGAGCCCGCCGGTAGTAGAATTTCCGAAACATTGACCGAAGGGGGAGAGGGTATGGGAGTGCGGAATTATATTGTTATAGCTATTATATCGTGTTTCGTGGCCGCGTTCTGCCTCGAGGCGGCGGAGCCGGTGGCCGTGGAAACCCTGATGAAGCAGGCGGCGCAGTTCGGCCGGGAGAAAAAATACGCCGAGGCCGAACCGCTCCTCAGGACCGTTATCCAGCTCGAGCCGGCCAATGCCCAGGCGCATTACAGCCTTGCCCTCGTCTACCTGCGGACCGACCGGCCGCATGAGGCGGCGCAGGAGTATCTGAAAGTGTCGGAGCTCGATGAGAAGCTGGCAACGGCTCTCCGGAAGATCAATCCGATGTTCTCGCTGGTGACGCCGGCGAAGGGGATTGCGACCGAGTCCGGCTTCATCACCGCGCCGGCGCCGGTCATCGCTCCGCCCACGGAGCGGCCGGACGAGCTTGCGCCGGTTCCCCAGACCCCGGTGCCCGATTCCGAAAAGCCGGCTGCCAGAACCGGCGAGAGGAAACCCGAGGAGGAGAAAGAGGCCAGGACCGAGGCCGATTCCGCGGAGGCCCGCCGGCAGCAGTATGTCGAGATGACCGAGTCATCGGTGCCGGAGCAGCAGGAGAGCGGCTGGCGGATGCTGATCAGTCTCGACCCGGAAGACCGCTCCGCCTATGAGGGGATGGTCGAGCATTGCAGGGACCGGGGAAAGTTCTCGCAGATGCGTCATTATCTCTACAAGATGGTCGAGATGGGCTGGGTGACGAAAGACGAGTGCGACAAGGAAATCAACGATTACCAGGGCCGCAAGTAAGCGGCTGAAACGGGAGAGGAGCTCGAGAGATGGCGGAAGAAATCATTCGCGAGGGAAGCTGGATCTGTCCGAACTGCCGCACGAAAAACCGCGGCGCGCAGGAAACATGCACGGCCTGCGGGGCGATCCGCGGCAATGTGGCGTTCATCTACGAAGAGGACGGGCGGCAGGTCACCGACGAGGCGGAAAAAGCCCGCGCGCTGGGCGGGGCAGACTGGGTCTGCCCGTTCTGCGGCGACAGCAACCCCTTCGATGGGACGGTGTGCAAGGGCTGCTCGGCCCCGCGATCCGAGGGAAAGCAGCGCGAGGTAAGGAATCTTGGCGCCTCTTCTGGTGGCGGCTCGGGACAGGGCGGCGGTGCGGCCCGGATGGCTTCCGATGTGCTGCCCGCGGAAGGCCTCTCGAGCGCGCGGCCGGTTTCCCCAGCGGTGGCGTGGTTCTTCAAGATCGGCTGCGGCGGTCTGCTGCTGCTGATCGTCTCGCTGATGGGCCTGGAGTGCATGACCTGGAGCCAGGTCGTCGAGGTGACGGGGCTGGCGTGGGAGCGCACGATCGAGGTCGAGGAGCTGAAGGCGGTCCGGCACGAGGACTGGTCGGACCGGATGCCGGCCGGGGCGCGGGTGCTGGGCCGGGAGGAGAAGATCCGCTCGTACCGCGACGTGCTGGTCGGCCATCGGGAGGTAGAGGAGACGTATACCGAGCAGCAGCAGGTCGGCACGCGGCGCGTCAAGACGGGCGTGCAGGACCTGGGCAACGGCCGGTTCAAGGAGATCTGGTCGGACGAGCCCGTCTATCGCGATGTCCAGAAACGGCGCCGCGTCACGAAGCCGGTCTACCGGCAGGAGCCAGTGTACGGCACCTGGATGACGTATGAGGCCGACGAGTGGGTGAAGGTGGACACGGCGGCGGCGAAAGGCACGACCGAGCTGCCGGCCTGGCCTTCGACCGGCGTGAAGCAGCCTGTCGAGAACCGCCTGGGGGCCCGCCGCGAGGGCGTCCGCACCGAGGCCTACAGAATCACGCTCAAATCTCTGAAAGATAGCAAGATATATGAAATAACCGAGATCGGCTCGAAAAAGCTCGATGCGGCGACGTTCGAGAAGATGCGCCCCGGCACGAAATGGACCGCCGGCATCAGCGGCCTCGGCAGCATCAAGGAGCTTGCCCCGGCCACGCCCTGAACCTGAACCAATTGACATGACGGCCGGCCTTTCGCGACCTGAAAGGCCGGTCGCGTTGTCCTCGATTAGAATCCGGTGCGGGGCCGACTCGGCGATCTCCCTGCCTGCGAGGGTCAGCGGGAACATCTGGGTGAAATGCAGAATGGCCACACCCGGGGTTTTCAGCAGGAGCAGACTGACGGCCCCACGGACGGCTTCCAGGGTCGAACCCCAGCAGACGAGGAGATGACGCGCGTTTGGAGGCCCGTAGAGGTCCGGGGGGACGGCGTCGCGGGCGATCGCGGCGAACTTGCCCAGCCGCTTTTCGACCATCCGGCGGCAGATATCGCCGCTTTCGGTGTTGTGGCCGAGCTTGCCGTGCTCGTCGCTGACCAGTCTTTCCCCCCTTCCCGACGATCCTCACTCTGTTTTTGGGTCCATCTGCCGGGGCCGTCTGAACTGCGCCATCCGGGCGCCGGCGGCCCACTTCCCGCCTCCTGCGGGTCGGGACCACGAGGGGAAGTATAGTTCATCGGAACCGGAATTGCGATCCTGCCACCAACCCTCTTGCACGCCGTCGCCGGGGTATGCTATCCTCGTTCCTGACGCGGGAATAGCTCAGTTGGTAGAGCGTCAGCTTCCCAAGCTGAATGTCGCGGGTTCGAGACCCGTTTCCCGCTCTCAGAACCGCCCTCCCTTTGGAGGGCGGTTTTTCCTTCAGTCAGTCTCCAGCATGAATACTGAATTCTGGCTTGGAACGTGGCCCCGGCTTGGGAGGAGGGCAGGGCTTTTGTTGTCCTGCAGCCTGCGAGTGTCGCCGTCCGCATTCCACGAGGGAATAGTCCAAGCCGGTACGTATAAATGAGAGAGCATGCAATTTATTACGTCAGTTGCGCCGAACTCGGTGAGGCTCTTATTTCCCAAAGATGGACTTCATGAATTGAGGAAAAGAAAAGGATTCCTGTGAATCGCGCGAGGGACGCGAACCGGAAGGGGGCTCGAGATCAGAATAGAGGGAAAGGCCCGGAATCTTTCCGAGAAGCACTCCCAGGGCAATCCGTAACGGTTCGAACTCTGCCGCATCATTGATGGTGAATGTAGCGCACTTTCCCGAGTTTAGCTGTACACGGGACATGAATTATTCTCGTAGATATTCTCAAGATTCAACAAGGTGAGAACTTCTGGTTCCTCGCTATTTTACGTGGGTAGGCCAAAATTTAACTTTCCAGCAATCAGGTATGCCATCGCAATGAGATTTTCATCAGATCGATATCCCCGTGCTCTGGCTTTGGCCGCTTGGAGGAGACTGTTGAAGCCTTCCAGG
>DATCTT010000398.1:0-1747 GCA_036567845.1 Candidatus Ozemibacteraceae bacterium
GTGCGCCATGCCGTGGCGGCGCTGAAGCGGGCGCTGGCCGAGCTCGAAACGTCCGGACGGATCAGGCCGCGTCCCGAGGGCATGGTGCTGGCAGGCCACTCGCTCGGCGGCTGCATGGCGATGAATCTGGCCGCAGTGGCGGCCCGTGAAGGGCTGCCAAAGCCGCTCGCTGTGCTGAGTGTCGAGGGCGCTGACGCGAAGGGGAGCGAGTCGGCGGCCAGGCTTCATCTCCAGCCGAAAAGCCTCATCGAGGACCTGTCGCTCATCCCTTCAGGCACGATGCTGCTGACGCTGATCGGCGACGAGGACCGGCGCGTCACGCTGGAACGGGGCAGGGTGTTCCACGACCGGGCGAGCGGAGTCGCCTCGGCTGACAACGTCCTCGCGCTGGTTCAGTCCGACCGGCACGGGGAACCCCCGATGATCGCCGACCACTTTTTCCCGCAGGCTGCTGATATATCGTATGATATAGATGGCATGACGGGGCAGCCGCCAGAACAGCCGCGCTTCCCGAAACTGAAAAAGCTGATGGGAAAGGCGTTCGCGAAGCTGCTCGGCGCGCCCGACATCGAACGCGATGCCCTCCGTCCGCCCGACGCGCTCGATTTGTGGGTGAGCTGGCGGTGCCTCGACCGCCTGATCGCCGCCGCCTTCCATGGCGGCAGCCGTGACGAAGCCCTTCTGCGCACCCCCGCCTCACGCGAAACCGGCACCTGGAGCGACGGCACCCCCGTCCGCCCCCTGAAGCCGATCGAGTGATCCATCCGCCCGAAAGACCGTATCACCATAGAAATGTGAAGAAGGTTTCATCACGAGGGCGCCAAGGCGTGAAAAACAACGGAAGATATATCACCGATGAAGACGGTGTGGTGATTTCGGATATTTCAACATGGCAGGCTATGGTGGCACAAAGGAAAAACTTCTTCAAAACTCTTTCTCTCTCGATGTTTCTGTGGTGAAACGTTCTTTGCATCTTCATGGAGGAGCACTCTCCCGTGGCCGATCGAGTCGCCGGCAACACGGGGCTTGAAACGGCGGCTGATTCGTGGTATCTTACGGGGTACCATTCCCTGCTCCCGCGTCCGGGTCAGGCCGGGGGCTGAATGTTCATTCATCCGGAGGGAGGTCATGACGACCCTGTGAAACCGTACGAAACCCTGTTTTTTACCGAACCCAACATTGCCGAAGATGCCGTTGACGCCGTCGTCGCCAAGATTGAAGGCGCCATCAACCGCTACGGCGGCCAGGTCGAGAAGGTCAACCGCTGGGGCAAGCGCATGCTCGCTTATCCCGTCGAGAAGCACACTGAGGGCTACTACGTCCTCATCGACTTCAAAGGCACCGGCGACGTTCTCCGCGAACTGGAGCGCTTCTATCTGATCAATCAGAACATCCTGCGCTTCATGACCACGTCCCGCCAGCAGTAATCGGGAATCGACGCGCATGGCCGCCAATCTGAACAAAGTTTTCCTGATGGGGAATCTCACTCGTGACCCCGAGCTGAAATACACCCCCCAGGGAACGGCCGTCGCCAAATTCGCGATTGCCGTGAACCGCCAGTTCAAGGGCGGGGACGGCGAAATGAAGAAGGAAGTCAACTACTTCAACATCGTGGTCTGGGGCAAGTCGGGCGAGAACTGCAGCAAATTCCTCTCCAAAGGTCGGCCGGTCTTCGTCGAGGGACGCCTGCAGAACCGCTCCTACGAGACCCAGGACAAGCAGAAGCGCACCGTCACCGAGATCGTCG
>DATCTT010000399.1:0-5571 GCA_036567845.1 Candidatus Ozemibacteraceae bacterium
GTGGCCGATCTGCCCGGCCTGATCGAAGGCGCCCACATGGGCGCGGGCCTGGGAATCCAGTTCCTCAAGCATATCGAACGCACGCGGCTGCTCGTGCATCTCGTCGATCTGAGTGGTATCGACCCTGATGAGCCGCTCGCCTCCTTCGATGTGATCATGCGCGAACTGGGCGAATTCGACGCGACGCTGCTGAGGCGGCCGATGCTGGTCGTCGGCAACAAAATGGATCTGCCCGAGGCGCGCGAGATGTGGCCGGTGTTCGTGAAGGCCCTGAAAAAGCGCAAGCTGCCGGTGTTTCCGCTGTCGGGTGCGACGAAAGAGGGAACGCAGGAGCTCGCCGCGCGCATCTGTGAACAGCTCGCGAAGATGCCTGCCGTCGACCTCGAGAAGCCTGCCGCGCCTGCCGAAAAGGTGTTTGCCTATCTTCCCCCCTTCCGCATCGAGCCACTCGACGAGGGAGCCTGGATCATCCGCGGCCCCGAGATCGAGCGCCTCGTGGCCATGACCGATTTTACCAGCGACGAAAGCGTTGCCCGGTTCCGGAAGAAGATCCAGAAAATGGGGCTGATCGACGAAATGTCCCGGACCGAAGCCGACCCCGACGACACCGTCTCGATCGGCGAGATGGAGTTCGCCTGGCGGGAGTTCTTTTCATGAAGATCGGCCTCTTCGGGGGCAGCTTCAACCCGGTCCATCGCCATCACGTCCGGATTGCCGAAGCCGTGCGCGAGACCTGCTGCCTCGACGAGGTCTGGCTGATTCCCGTGCATCAGCCGGTTCACAAACATTGCGAAGGCTTTTTGCCTTACGAAGACCGCCGTGCCATGCTTGAAGCGGCCATCCGGGACATCGACGGTCTCCGGATCTGTGACGCCGAGCGGGAGCTGGGCGGGCCGTCGTATACGATCCGGACGCTGCAGCATCTCCGGGAGCGCTTTCCCGAGCACGAGTTCCTGCTCGTCATCGGCGCCGACTCTTTGCGCGACCTGCCCGGCTGGAAATCGGCGGCCCGGCTGATGGCCGAGACGGGGTTTGCCGTCGTGGTGCGGCCCGGCATTGAGATCACCCTCGAACTGCCGAATGATCGCAGTGTCTGGGTGCCGCTCGAACCCGATCGGACCTCTTCCTCCGCTATCCGGGAGGCGATCCGGCATGGCCGCATGAAAAGGCTTCCCATGCCGTCGCGCGTGATGGCGATGATCGTCGAGGCCGGTCATTATGGCTGCTGGCAGGGACGACACCGCATCTGGCGTGATGCGCTGCTGGAGCGCTGTGCCTCAATTCATGCGGGCCTGCGGGGACATATCGAGAGCGTTGCACGGCTTGCGGCCGAGTATGCCTTCGACCTGGGCCAGGACCCGCGTCTGGGATATCTGGCCGGCTTGGCGCACGACCTGTATCGGGCTGATCCGCCCGAGCAGATTCTTGCAGCGGCCCAGGGATTCCACATGCGTCTCAGCCCGGTTGAGCGCGACGTGCCCATGCTGGCGCACGGAGCCGCGGCTGCAGGCTACCTTGCCACCCTGACGCCCCTTCCGCCGCTTGCGCTGCGCCGGGCCGTTCGATGGCACACCTTTCCGAAGCATGACCATGCCCCTCTGACGAAAGCCCTCGTCATGGCGGATGCCCTCGACCCATCCCGCGTCGATCCCGAGCGCAACCGCCTGCGACAGGAGCAGCTGGCGACGGAGGCTCGCTGGAAACAAGTCGTGTCCCTCAAGCGCGCCTGTGCCGGCCGTGCAGACCGCCGTGGTGAAGATCCCTCCTCCGCGACGGCGCGTGCTGTCGGGCAATTGGCGGGAGGCTGATCCCATGAAGACCCAGAGGATGAGTGCCGGTGCTGAACGTCGGGGCAGGGTCGTCTGGACCGTTCTGGAACTCCTGTTCCTCGTTGTCACCTGTCTGTTTTTCATCATCTGGATGCAGCACTGGTTTCTCGTGCGTCTTCCTACCGGTGAGGCGGGAGACCGGGCGCGGGGTCTGAGCGAGATGCAAAGCCAGGGCTCCGCAGGAATTTCCGCCTCTGGCAGGATGAACGTCCTCTGCCTCGGTGTCGACTCCGTCGAAGGCACGCACCGGACCGACACCATCCTGCTGGTTGGCGTCGAACCGCACGACCGGCGCGTCACGGTTCTTTCGATCCCCCGCGACACGCGCGTGCTCGTGAACGGTTCGGCGCACAAGATCAACGAGATTTACGCCCGGCATGGTGAGAACGTCCTGCGGGGCATGCTCGAGGAGCTGCTCGAGATCCGCATCGATCGCTCGGTTTTGGTCGATTTTCAGGGCTTCATCGATACGATCGATCTGCTCGGGGGCATCGATCTGATGATCGAGCAGCCGATGCACTACGACGACAATTGGGGAAACGTGCATATCCACTTCGATCCTGGCCAGACACACCTGAACGGGAAACGGGCCCTGGAATACGTTCGTTTCCGCGCCGACTCGGCGGCGGATCTCGGCCGCATCAAACGCCAGCAGCGTTTCATCGCGGCCATTCTGGAGAAGCTGAAGACTCCTGCGATCGTGATGCGGCTTCCATCGCTGATCCAGGAGGTCTACCGGAACATCCAGACGGATCTGCGTGTTGCCGAGATTCTCGAATTGGCCGGTTCGCTCAAGGGGGGCCAGATCTCGGTGCAGACGATGTCGCTTCCCGGGGATGCCCGGTATATCGACAAGATCAGCTACTATCTGCCCTACAAGGATCAGGCGGTCGCGATCGGGGCCCGACATTACGCGACTCTGTCCCTTCTCGATCTGGAGGCGAGCTACACGCCCGCCATCGCCAGCCGGACCCCGTGAGCCGCCGGTGAAAACCTCCCTGTTCGAGTTCGACCTCCCCCCGGAGCTGATTGCCCAGACGCCGGCGCCGGTCCGGTCCGGCTCGAGACTGCTCGTCTACCGGCGTTCCTCGGGAACGGCCGAACACCGTGCATTCAAGGATATTGTAGAATATATAAACCCCGGCGATCTGCTGGTGGTGAACCGGTCGCGGGTCATTCCTGCCCGTCTGTTCACGATTCCGGCCGAGGGGGCGAAACCTGCCGAGATTCTGCTGGTTCGGGATCTCGGAGGAGGAGCGTGCGAGGCGATGGTTCGACCGGGACGGCGGTTCCGTCCCGGTGCCCGTCACCGTGTTCCCGGGGGAGGGACGGTGGTTGTCGGAGAGGTGCTCGCGTCGGGACTGCGGGTATTGCGGTTCGAGGGGACCGGCGACGCTGTCGAGACGTTTCGTCGGTATGGCGAGATGCCGCTGCCGCCCTATATCACCTCCCGTGAAAGCACTCCGGAGCGATACCAGACCGTGTTCGCCAGCGAGGAGGGGTCGATCGCCGCTCCCACCGCGGGTTTGCATTTCGACGAGCCACTGCTCGACGCTCTGCGCCTGCGGGGTGTGAGGATCGCCGAAACCGTTCTCCATGTCGGCCTCGGGACGTTCAAGCCCGTCGAGACCGAGGAGATCGAGGAACATGTTATGCATAGCGAAAGATATTATATAAGCCAGGATCTCGCGGCGGTTCACGCCGAGGTGCGGGCCGAAGGCGGAACGGTCTGGGCCTGCGGCACGACCTCGGTCCGGTCGCTCGAGTCCGCGATGGGGGAGGATGGACGGCTGCGGACGGGCTGGAACGAGACGGCCTGTTTCATCACCCCGGGCTACCGGTTCCGGGCGGTGGATCACCTGATCACAAACTTCCATCTGCCGCGCTCGAGCCTGCTGATGCTTGTCTCGGCACTCTGTGGCCGGGAGAGACTCCTTGAACTGTATCGCGAGGCCGTCGCGCGCCGATACCGGTTCTTCAGCTTCGGCGACGCGATGGCGATTATCTGAACGGGGCATACCGATGAACGAACGATTCTTTTCCTTCACCGTCGAATCCGAATCCTCCGAGTGCTGGGGCAGGGTTGGGACGATCCGGACCCGCCGTGGCGAGATCCGAACACCGGTCTTCATGCCGGTCGGTACCTGTGGCTCGGTCAAAACGCTGTCCCCGGAGGAAGTCCGGACGGCCGGCGCCACGATTATCCTGGGAAACACCTATCACCTCTGGCTCCGCCCCGGAACCGAGATCCTCGAGCATTTCGGCGGCCTGCACACGTTCATGAAATGGGACCGGCCGATGCTGACCGACTCCGGCGGATTCCAGGTGTTCTCGCTCAAGAAACTGAACAAGATCACCGACGAGGGCGTGCAGTTCGCATCTCACCTCGACGGGGCGAAGCTGTGGCTGACGCCCGAAGAGTCGATGCGCATCCAGCGTTCGATCGGGGCCGAGATCATGATGGTGTTCGACGAGTGTTGCCCGTGGCCGGCCGATGAAAAGCTCGCCCGGGAGGCAATGGAGCGTTCGGCGCGCTGGGCGAAACGGTGCCGCGAGGATCACCCAACGGGGCGGAACGGTCAGGCGCTGTTCGGCATCGTCCAGGGCTCGACCTATCTGCACCTGCGCAAGGAGTCGATCACCCGGACCGCCGAGATTGGCTTCGACGGCCTGGCCGTGGGAGGTCTCTCCGTTGGCGAGCCGAAGGCGCTGATGATCGACACCCTCGACGGGATGATGCCCGAAATGCCGAAAAATATTCCGCGATATCTTATGGGGGTCGGCAGTCCCGAGGATCTGTTTTATGGCGTGGAGCGCGGTATCGACATGTTCGACTGCGTGATGCCGACCCGCATTGCCCGCCACGGGGCCGTCTTCACACCGACCGGCCGCATCGACCTGACGGGACTGGCCTGGCAGAAATCTGACGAACCGATCGACCCGACCTGCAGCTGCCAGGCCTGTCGCACGTTTTCCCGCGGCTACCTGCGCCACCTGTTCAAAGCGAAGGAGATCCTCGCGCTGCGCATGGCGAGTTTGCACAATATCACGTTCATGATTACCCTTATGGGGAGGATCCGCGCGGCGCTGGCGGATGGAACGTTCCAGCGGCTCAAAAGCGAGTTTCTCGCAACCTATCTGGCAAGGGAGGAAAAACGATGACCAGTCCGTCCGAACAGAAGGAGCGCATCGCCGAAGCGATGGAGCGGTTCAAGGCCGGGGATCTCGATGGCGCCGAGGAGCTGTTCCGGGAGTTCCTGCACCGGTATGCCGAAAGCGATCTCGCTGATAACGCATGCTATAATATCGCGAAGATCCATATGCGCCGGAATCAGACGATGAAAGCGCTCGAATGGCTCGAGTATCTGCTGGTCCATTATCCCGGCAGCGATGCGGCCTACTTCGCCGAAGACGAGAAGATCGAGCTTCTTCGCCAGCTCGGGAAGGGGCCGGCCGAGACGGCCGACGAGTGCTACTTCCGGGGGAAGATGGCACTCAAGGAGAAGAAAACCGAGGAGGCCGAGCGGATCTTCCAGGAGCTGGTCGAGAAGTATCCCGACAGCGACCTCGTCGACAACGCCCATTACAACCTGGCCGTCATCTGCAAGCAGCGCGGCCGGTTCGACCAGGTGCGCCGCCATGTCGACATCATCATGACGCAGTATCCCGACAGCGACGCGGCCATCTACGCCCCCGACCTGCTCGAAGAGGCCTGAACGAACGGGAAAAAACGGCGCGCCCG
>DATCTT010000400.1:0-3335 GCA_036567845.1 Candidatus Ozemibacteraceae bacterium
ATGCAGCGCTGGCAGATGCGCGCGCGGCCCGCCAGCAGGCCGAGGAGGCCCAGCAGAAGCTGAAGAAGCTCGACCCCGTCGAAGTCGAGCGGCAGATGCGGGCGATCGAGGCGAAGATGAACCAGACCCAGCGCGAGATGCAGGCGACGCTGGAGGAGGATGGCGAGATCCGGAAGGCGCTCCGCGAGCTCGACGAGGAGAACCAGGAGCTCACCCGGCAGCTGCGCGAACTGCACGCCCTGCCCGACGAGAATGCGAAATCCGTCGAGGGGCTGCTGAAGGGCAAGCGGGTGGCGATTTTTGGCGGAGTTGGCGTCGACCATTACTGGCCCGTTCTGCGCGAGGCGGGCGTGATCGAGGGCGACTACGAGTGGTATGACGGGTATCACACGATTCCGTTGTCGCGCACGTGCGAGATTGTGGGCCGGAGTGACGTGGTGGTCGTGGTGACGGCGTATGCCGGCCACCTGCACCTGTTCCAGACGCGGGCCTGCATCAAGCCCGACCAGGCTCTTCTGCTCATCCACAAGAGCGGGGCAGGGTCGCTGCGGAAGGAATTGATCGCGAAATTCGGAGCCGGGCGGAGCTGAGCCGCGATGCAGAGGAGCTGCGGGCGTTCATGACGGAGTTTTTTCCCGGCGCCGGGCGTGCATTGCGAGGGTTCTTCATCGTTCTTGTGTTTGGCCTCTTTCCCGTTCTGACGGGGTCTTATGGGTTGCGTCAGATCGCCCTCCTCGAAGAGGAACGCGCGACGGCAAAACTGGCCATCGAGCAGGGGCGGCTGTTGACGCGCATCCAGGCGCTGGATGACGAGCCGGCCCTCCGGGCCAGGGTCATCAACCGGGTGTTCGAGCGGCTGAAGCGGCTGGTGCCGGACTGCGCGTCGGCCTTGGAGCCGCCAGCGAGGGCCCGGGCCCTGGTCGAGCGCGTGCACCGTTTTTTCCCGGACCAGCTTGAATTCTACGTATTCGGGGAAGACGGCATCATCCCGGAACTGAGTCGCGGGCCGCGGGGAAAAGGCGCCCTGGTGCGGGGATTCCGGGCGCTGGTCGATGCGGTCGAACGGAAAAAATGCCGGCAGCCGAGCACGGTCTGCTCTGTGCGCTGTTCCAGGTCAGTTCGGCCGAGTCCCTGCCCTCGGCACGGGGTTTGTACAAGCCCCTCATTCCGCGCCCCCGGGACTCGGGGGTCATCTGGGACTGCCATTTGAAGCGCAATACCGGAGTCCGGGGCTTCATCGCTGTGTTCCATGACGGAATTTCGGATCCGGACCGTCCGCTCCGGCTGCTGCTGCGCCGCATAAACCGGCTTCGGAAGGATATCGCGCTTGGCTGGTGCCGGCAGGATGAAAGTGGTCAGATATATATAACGCCGAATTTTATAGCCCGGGACCCGGGGGTCATGCGCGAGACGCTGGCTGCCTTTTCCCGGTTCGACCGGCAGATCCAGACCGAGGAGTCCTTTGCCACTCTGGCGCCGCGCCGGGAGAACGGGCATCTGATCGCCGTTTCAAAACGGCCCCGGTTGGTATCCGACGAGATCGGAGTCTTGCTGCGGCTGATCGGGTTGGGCTGGGTGGTATTGATCTTCCTCCGGCGCGACCGGATCGGAACCGGCTTTAGCGCTCGTCTTCCCCTCAAACTCGGAGCGCTATTCCTCTTGGCAGCCGGCGTTCCGTCGCTCCTGCTGGTAGTCAGCGGTTCGTATGCCCTGCGTGACCACGCGCATGTGCGGCGTCAGATGATCGAGGATTTCGTCGTTTCGCGTGTGCGCAACTTCGACGAGCGATCCGAAGAGCGGGTCACCGCGTTCGAAGTGACGCTCGCGC
Source organism: Candidatus Ozemibacteraceae bacterium (assembly GCA_036567845.1). Lineage (GTDB taxonomy): Bacteria > Muiribacteriota > Ozemobacteria > Ozemobacterales > Ozemobacteraceae > MWAR01. The sequence goes on from DATCTT010000400.1 coordinate 1,829, forward strand.
GTCTCGTGGAAAAGGCGCAGCGACAGGCGACGGATGCCGCCCGCGCGGCGGTGTTCGAGCCGCTCCGGAACACCGAGGTGACCGACCAGATGCTCGTGATCGACGAGAAGGGACGGTGCCTCGTCGAGCATTTCATCCAGGGCAGCGCCGTTCCCGAGGTGCAGAAGAAGCTGGTGAGCGCCGTCGGAACGGAGGTCGTCCGGAAGCTGCGGGGTTCGTCCGAGGTCGATGCGGCGACGCTGTCGGCCGACGCGGTCACGGATTTTGCCGGCGGGATCATGGGAAAAGGGGTTCTGAACGCGGAAGTGCTCATCCAGGGCATGAAGCGGTTTCAGACGATCCGGTTCGGTTCGGGCAACGGCATGTTCTACGAGAACACTCTTCTGGGGCCGGATGGTCGGCCCGAGTGGCTGGTGCACATCGGTATCGACCGGAACGCGTTCCAGAACAAATACTGCCTGCGGGAATACCGCAGTCTCCGCCGGGCAGGGGATCTGCCGATCCGGTTGAGCGCCGTTCACGGGGTGCACCAGTTCCGCACGATCATCGACGAGGGAATGGACGGGACGATCACGCGTGAAATTGCGCGGCTGGCCGAGATGCGGCGGGTCATCGCGCGCGAGGTCCGGACAGAGCGGGGCGAGGAGGTCCTCTGGATCGGCTTCCCCTGTCGGATGCTCGACAGCTACACGCTGGTCGCGAAGGCGCCCCTTGGCAGTATAACAATAGCTATTGAAAAGCTGTGGCGGCAGCTCTGGCTGCTCGCCGGCATGCTGCTCTGTTCGGGCGCGTTGATGGCCTGGCTGCTGACGGAGCAGGTGCTGCTGCCGCTGCGGGATGTGGCCACGGGGATCGAGGCGATCGCCCGGCGCGACTTCCGGCACCGGGTGCCGATCCGGGCGGATGACGAGCTGGGCGAGATCGCCGGGCTTCTGAACCGCGTCACCGAGGGGATGCACGATCTCGAGGTCGCGCGGGTCGTTCAGGAGAGCCTGTTCCCGGGGGACGGTCTGGATGTGGGGGAATACGGAATCTACGGGGCGAGCCGCGCCATGACCGACATTGGCGGGGATTACTTCGACTACCGCGTGGTCGGCGAACGGCATCTCATCGGACTGGTCGGCGATGTGGCCGGCCACGGCGTTCCTGCCGCCCTGATCATGGGAATGGCGAAGAGCGCGTTTTCCCTGCTTGCGGGGCCGGACCGGCCGCTCGAACAGTTCATGACGGCGTTCAACGACCTCCTCGTGGCCCAGGGAACGCGGCGCAAGCACATGATGACGGTGTTCTGCTTCATCCTCGACCTGGAGACCGGCGTTCTGACCGTGTTGAACGGCGGTCACAACTTCCCGCTGCTGTTCCGGACCGCGACGGGCCGTGCCGAAGAGGTCGAGCTGGTCGGACATCCGCTCGGCGTGCGGCGGAAGGTTCGGGCCGAGCGGGGCGAGCTCGATCTGAGGCCTGGTGACGCGCTGATTCTCTACACCGACGGGGTGATCGAGTCGCG
>DATCTT010000401.1:0-1749 GCA_036567845.1 Candidatus Ozemibacteraceae bacterium
GGCCGCGAGCTCCGTATCCCCTGCGGCGAGGAGGGCGTCAGCCGACAGGTAATCCGTCGCCCGGGTGACCCGGACCACGGTGGGCTCGATCACCGAGGAGATCGTTTCCCCGGCCGGGCCGAAGTGCATCCGCACGGTCAGTGCATGCCGGTCCGCATCCTGATTGAGCCCGAGCGCGCCCTCCGAAAGGAGCGGCGGCAACATGGGGATGTTGCCATCCGGCAGATACAGGGTGGCGCCACGCCGGCAGGCCTCGCGCTCGAGAATCGAGCCCGGCGCAATGAATGACACCGGGTCGGCGATGTGCACTTCGAGGATCAGGCCATCGTCGCGATCCGGCGAGATTGAGAACGCGTCGTCGCGATCGAGCGTCCCTTCGGAGTCGATGGCCCACGTAGAGACCCCGCGGCGATCGCGCCGGCCGGCCGGATCGGCGGGACGCACCGCGATTTCCCGGGCGGCGGCAAGGGTTTCCTCGGAAAACTCCGTGGGAATACGGTACCGCCGCAGCAGCAGGTTCTCGTCGGGCGTGAAGACGCCGATCCGCGCCAGATAGGCACACAGTTTCCGCTCCTGGCCAATGCCGGCACGTTCGAGAACATCCCAGATGCGCTTCGGAACAGGCGCCTCGGCGCCGAAAACCGCCGCCTGGACAAGATGGTCGAGAGACTTCGCAATCGGCTCAGAAAGCGGCTGCCCAGGGCGCGGTGTCTGTTTCAAAGCCGTGACGAGCTCTTCATCCTCGCGCTCCAGTTCGAGACGCTTGCGTTCCCGCGCAAGCGCGGCTTCGGCCTCGGCCACCGGAACCGGCGTCCAACCTTCCTTGCGCGCCTTGAAATACCAGGGGTCGGACAGAAGCCGGCGCAGCAGCGCAGCCTCGAAGTCGTCATCCGCCGGGCTGGCCAGGAATTCGGCCAGTTCGCGCAGCGTGTAGCCACGCGGATCCTCGGCCAGCAGCCCATGCAGCCCCGCCAGATCGATCCCTTCCGCCAGCTCGTTGCGCCGCTGGTCGATCCGCTGCGCGCCATCGCAGGCCGCATCGAGATTCCCGGTTCCGACCCGCGCGGGGCCCCCGGAATGAAGAATGCTCCGGTCGGTGACCGTGGTTTCCTTGCGGTTGGCAAGCAGCACCCGGACGCCCTTCGACGTCACGGAGAGAACGACACCCATCACGGGCGAGCGTTCACGGGTTTCGAATTCGACGATACTGCCGGCGGACAGAGTCATGAGACACGGTTCTTTCTGCGAATTCCCCCGGCAAGGGGGCGATCATTCTATCACCTTTTCACTTCCTCGATGAACCGAGGAAAAAGACCAGAAGAATGAAGCCAAGGAACGGATTCGCCGAAATGACCGGCACGAGAATCAGGGCGAGAAGCAACGCCCCACAGCCGCAGGTGCCTGCCCGAGACCCGCGCGTCACGGGCATCCTCCACGCCGTCGCTCGGCGTGTTCGCTCCGCGGGCGCATCGCGACCCCGTCGGAGAACGAAAGGAACCAGATCCGGACGGCATCCGCGGCCTGACGGTAGGCATCGGTGGCTTCGTCGCCTTCCATCGCGGTCTGGTCCTTTCCGTCCGAGGGTGGTCCGTAGGAGGCCGCTGCCTGCCGAACGAGATGGGAAACGGATGCGCGGCGTCGGGAATCCAGCCCCGGGTTCAGCAGGAGATCGAGAGGGTCTTCCTCTTCCCTTGGGGCGCCGTAGGGAGCGGCCGGTTCGGCGGCTTTCGGCACCACACGCCGCGCTGC
>DATCTT010000402.1:0-11310 GCA_036567845.1 Candidatus Ozemibacteraceae bacterium
CGCGCGTGGCGCCGGCCCCTCTGGCGAAGCCGAGCCGGCGAGGCACTGCTGGCGTTGATCGCGAGTCTGATCCTGTGGCGGGTGCTGCTGGGCGTGGCCATCAACCTGGCTGCCGGTATCGTTCCGGGGCTGGTTCCCGTCTGGGCAACCGCGTATGCGCCCCCTCTGAATGCCGATCTCGCGGGTTCCGGCGTCGGCCTGGCCGGCCTCTGGATGTTTGCGCTCGTGCTCGGCATCGCGAAGGAAATGATCGCCCGCGGCCTGTTCCGGACCGACGAACAGTTCGATTCGCCCCTGTGCAATCTGTTTGCCTGGCACCATCGGAAAGACGCGGTGTTCACGCTGCTGGGGACGCTGGCGGCAACGGCCACGGCATGGGGAGACGGTTCCGCGGGGGGGGCGGGCATCGCCGTGGCCCTCGCAAAAATGGCTCTGCTGGGGACGGCGTGCGCCGCCCTCGCCTCGCGATGCCTCTCGCCGCTGCTCTCGACGACGAGTTCGCCTGAACTGCGCCATCCGGGAGCCGGCGGCCCACTTCCCGCATCGTGCGGGTCGGAGGTCGCCACCCGGGAATGGCGGCGTGATAAAATGGGGCCGGCAGGGGAGGATGGGAAAGACGGATGAATGATGTGACGGCGTTTTTCGAACTGCGGGCTATCGGCTACTTTTTTGCCCATCTGGGCCAGGTCGTTATCGGTATGGGCGTTCTCGGCGCCTTCTTCTGGCTTGCCGTGGCGATGCTGGCCGGTCTGACGGCCGCGATCCTGGTCCTGCTGATCATGCCCCGCATTCTCGAAGACTACGTGAAGATCTACAATTGGTATGTGAACTCGGATTTCTACGTGATCTTTGAGGAGAAGATCGAGGTCCGGTTCGTGTTCAAGCTGGTATTTCTCCCCATCTACCTTGTGCTCTCCCTGTTTTTCCTTACCGTGAACCTGATGGTGCGCACCGCGTATCACCTCGTCGCCCGCATGAACCTGCTGCGATGCGTGAACTGTCGCGCCCGGATCGAATGGGGCGAGGGAACCGTCACCTGCCACGTTTGCGGTGACCGGATCGTCGGTGCCGTGACCAAAACCTGCCCGGGCTGCAATGCCAAGCCCAACGCCGTGCGCTGTCCATATTGTGGTTTCCTGGTGTTCATCGATCTCGCCGGCCAGGCGCCGACCGGCCGGGCTGGGCGAAAGAGCTGAGCCATGGTTATCCGATCACGAAACCGGGTTTATTATTTCGATAGACATATATCTGATTCTTTTTTACGTCTGGCGATTGTCGCACTGGCACTGTTTGCCGCCGTTTCTGCCTGGCTGATGCTGCTGCGCACCGACCTCTTCATCGATGCTGTCTTCTGGCCGCGCCTCCAGGACGAGATCGCCGATCTCGCCGGCAAGGAAGTGACGAAGCTCGGCATGTCGGAGCAATCCCTGCTCACGCGGGTCATGCACGAAATGGAGAAGGACCGCGCCGGGATCACGAAATTCCCCGAGTATGCCGAGCGATTGTCGCCGAATAACCAGGCAATCGAGCTGATCCGCATGCGGTTGATGGTGCTGCGGCTGCTGGTCCGGTCCGTCGGGGCGCTCTTCCTGGCCCTCTTCATCGTTCTGTTCATCGTCCTGAGGGTCATCTATGGCGGTGCAGAACGACGCTGGAAGCTGTTTCACTGGCTGTACGGCCAGTTCAACAAGGACGGGGTCGCCCGGCAGCCGTACGGCCTGGTCCGTTCGATGACCCCCTTCCAGCGGAAAGTGTTCGAAATGGCCTTCGCAGCCTCAAAGGGGCATCCGGACGGCAGTCTCGAGTTCGATCTCGCGAAGATGGCCTCCCAGCTCTGGCCGGGCGAGGAGACGCTCACCGACCGCCGGCGGGGCATGCTCTCGATTGCGTTCACCGAGCTGTGCGACGAGTTCTTCTACTTCCAGGTTTCGGGGCCGAGAGGTGCCGTAATCCGCACCTATTGCCCCCTGATTCCGTTTGAGGAACAAGTGAAGCGCGAATGGGTGCGTGATTCCGCCGGCCGAGAAGTCGAGACGTTCACGGCGGGGCGGTTTCGTTTTTCGCCGCCGCTGTATGAAGAGCATCTGCGGAACCGGTATCCGAAGCTGCCACACCCCGTGGCTTATGCGCTCGACGACCGGCGCCACCCCTTCGCGTTCCGGATCTACCTGACCCTCTGGGAACTGCTGGTCGAGCGGAACCGGATCGATCTCGCCTCGGCCGGCCCCGAAACCGGCGGTATCTCGAGTGCGGTGGAGCTTTCCCTGATGGCGCTGATCGAGCGAGCCTGTCTGGAGATGAGCGACGGCCATGACGAAAGCCTGCTCGAACAGCTGCATCAGGATCTCGGACGGCTCAAGGAGCTCGGCTTCCTGCGCGGGTGGTCGATCGAGGAGAACGGGGAGCCGGTGCATCCCGCGTGGTACCGGACGGGCTCGCTGTTCGTCTATGACGCCGCATCGAATACGTATCACATGAATTCCGGCCTCATCATCCGGAAGATCTACCGGTTCGATCTGGCCTCCTGGACGGACCTCGAGAAAATCCGCATCGAGCGCCGCCGTTGCGCTTTCGTCGACAATCTGAACACACCCTGTTCGCGGGTGGCCATGCCGGGCAGCCCCTACTGCCGGCGCCATGCGAAAGCCCTCGACTTCGAGACGCCGAAACTGTTCTACGAGAAGGTCAAGGCTCTCACCGCTCCCGATGAGGGGGATGCGCCCAGAGACCGGCAGAATTACACCGAAGAAGATCTCGAGGCGACGCCGGCCGTCATCATCACACCGCCTCCTCCGCAGGAACCCCCGTCCGATTCCGGTTCCGGGAGCAAGTGACCGTCGTGGAGGGGGGCGTTCAGAGCGACCGCAAGGCCTGTCCGCGCACCCGGCCTCCGTCCGGGGAGGAGGCATCGCGTCCGCCGACGTCGGACCCGCGCACGGAAACGGCGTTCCCTTCTCCCGATCAGATCGGCGGGCTTTCAGAGCCGGATGTCGAAGACCGCCGCCGACGGTTCGGTGTGAATCAGCTGTCTCTCCCGCCCCGTCCGCCCTGGTGGCGGGGGTGGCTCCGTCAGTTCGACGATCCGATCATTCGCCTGTTGCTGGGAACCGCTGGCATCATGGCCCTGATCGGCGTATCCGAGGGAAGCATGATCGAGACGGGCGTCATCTGCCTGATCGTCACGCTTGCCACGCTGATCGGCTTTGTCAGCGAGGAACGGGCTGATCGGGAATTCGATCTCCTCGCGGTGGCCCGGGAGTGTGTGCCGGTGCGGGTCGTCCGGAATGGGGCCCTGGCTTCCGTAGCGCGTTCTGAGATTGTTGTCGACGACATCGTCTGGCTGGAAGCGGGCGACGAAGTGCCCGCCGACGGCCTGCTGATACGCGGCCAAGCTGTGGAGATCGATGAGTCGAGGCTTACTGGCGACCTCCAGCCGGTGTTGAAATGGCCTTCAGAGCGGCTTTCCGTGGCTGTCATCGGGGTCGGAACGGCCTGCCCCGACCGGCTGCTCCGGGGCTCGACCGTCCGTCAGGGTCGTGGCCTGATGCGGGTGACGGCCGTCGGCGACGCAACGGAGCTCGGACGGGCGGGTGGACAGGCCTCTGCCGAACGGGAGGAGGCATCTCCGCTCCGGAAGCAGCTCGACGGGCTTAGCCGTGCCATCGCCTTCTTCGGTGTCACAGCCGCGGCCGTCATCTTTGCCGTTCTGGTGGCTGGCCGTGTGACGACCGGCAGCATCGTGATTTCGCCCGGCCAGGCCTGGGCCCATCTCTGTCTGGGAGTCGGTATCGCGGTTGCTCTGCTGCCGTTCTGGCTTCCGACAGCCCTCGATATCCTTGGTCTGGCGGGGTTCGAGATCACGGGACGGGACCTGTTCGCCGATGCCAGCCTGCCGTCCTGGGTGCTCGGAATACGCTGGGGTTGGACGGTTGCAGGAATCGGCCTCCTCTTCGGCTGGGCTGCCGGTATTCTTCCCTTCAGCCCCGCTGCGTGGGGAACCCGTCCCCTGGAAGCCGCGTTGGTCCAGGATTTGCTCCAGGCCATCGCCCTCATCGTCGTCGCCGTCCCGGACGGGTTGAGCATGAGCATCACTCTGTGCCTGGCCTGGGGGATGCGCCGGCTTCTGGCCGGCCGGACGATCGTCCGCCGGCTGCACGCCTGCGAGACGGTTGGCGCTGTGACGGTCATCTGCACCGGAGACACGGGGGCGATGATGGAACCGCGCCTTTCCGTCGGTGCCTTCCTGGAAGGGACCGTGTTGCGGGACACCACCCAGCCGCCCCATCCGCTCCTTGCCGAGTCCATCTCCGTAAATGCGACCGCCCATCTGGCCCGACGGCGCGACGATCCCCCCGTGACGATCGGCGATCCGCTCGAGGGTGCTCTGCTGTTCTGGCTGCGGGAGCGGGGTATTTCCTATCTTGGTCATCGCATCGGCTTCGAGCTGGTCAGGCAATGGCATGCAGGACCAGATACTTGGTTCATGGCAACTCTCGGCCGGCCGGGAGGCGACGGAATTCCTGCCGACGGCTGGAGACTTCATGTGAAGGGGCCTGCAGAACTCCTGCTGAAACGGTGCCGCAGGATTCTGGAAGGCGGCGTCACGCGCCCCCTCGCAGCCGATGCCCCGGCGCGAAAAGACCTGGAGACACGTCTGCGTAGCCTCGCGGCAGAAGGCCGGGTGATCGGGTTTGCCATGCGCGCGACGGCAGGAAGAGAGCCGGCCGATCCCCTCGAAGATCTTGTCTGGCTGGGAGCGATTCTGATATCCGGGACGATCTCTCCCGAGACGGCCGCCGCCCTCGATCAGTGTCTCCGTGCCGGTATCCGGGTAACGCTCGTGACTTCCGAGACTCCCGAGCACGCAGAGAAGATCGCCCGGAAAGCGGGACTCATCGGCGGCCAGGCCGCACCGTGCCAGATCATGACCGGTGAGGCTCTCCGCCGCGTCGTCGGGGCTTCCGGCATGCATCTTGCCGAACTGCCCAGGGTTCTGGCCCGCGCCGGGACCAGAGATCGCTCGTCCCTGGTTGATCTGCTCCGGCACCGGGGGGAGGTTGTCGCCGCTGTTGGCGAGCGGGAAGCCGATGCCGCCGTGCTTCGACAGGCCGACATCGGCCTGGTCATGGGAAACGGCGCATCCGACAGGGTCCGCGCCTCCGGCGATCTCGTCCTGCTCGACGAGGGGCTCCACACCCTTCTTGCTGCCGTCCGCTGGGGCCGGTCGCTGTTTCTGAACATCCAGCGATTCCTCGTATTCCAGCTCTCGGTGAACGTGATGGCGCTCGGCATCAACCTGATCGGCCCCTTTATCGGTGTCCGCCTCCCGCTGACGATTCTCCAAATGCTGTGGGTGAATATCATCATGGATATATTTGCGGCACTCGCTTTGGCGACCGAGCCGCCCCACCCGGGCATTCTGGATGACCCGCCGAGATCGAGCCGGGACTTCATCGTCACGAAACCGATGCTGAAAGCCATCCTGACGACGTCGGCCGTATGCATGTCCGTATTCGTCGCCATCCTGCGCTCCTGGCAGCGGCCCGACGGGGAAATCGACGCCCGCCACCTGACCTGGTTTTTCTGTCTGTTTGTGTTCGTCCAGCTCTGGAATCTCGTGAACGCGCGCGGCTTCGGGGCACGCCGCCCGCCCTGGCTCGGCATCGGCGAGAACCCCTGGTTCGGGGCCATGTTCCTGGTGACGCTCGTCGCCCAGATTCTCATCGTCCAGATGGGGGGCGAGGTGTTCCGGACCGTCCCTCTTTCGCTCGGGGAATGGGCGCTCCTGCTTGCGGCAACCTCGCCGTTGCTTCTGCTGGGCCGTGTTCTCGGGGCTCCCGGGCCCAGGCGTTCCGCCGACTGAGAAGCCCCTCAGACGGTCCGTTTTCGGAGCAGCCGCATGGCCGTCAGCGCGACGATGGTGAAGACGAGACTGAACAGGACGGCCTTCCGGTCGAACGGCACCAGCAGAAGGGTGGTCACGAACTCGATGGCGATCAGCGCAAGAAGGAATACGACGACGTGCTCGCGCGGCTGCCACGAACAGAATGCCGCCCCGAGGGGAGCTCCGAACGCGACGATCGGGGCGGCGCACAGCCACATCGGCAGGACGCCGGGGGCGAGCGTTCCCGAGAGCAGGCGGAACAGGAACCCGATCGTCGAGATGCTTCCCATCAGCACGACTGTCGTGCGGGTGCCAATCTTCTCGTCGATGCCATACCGCAGGCATAGCACCACAAACAGAACAACATCGGCGCCGCTTCCCACCAGGGACGAGATAAGCCCGCCCAGGGCTCCCGTCACAAAAAAGGCGAACCACCGGTGCGGCCGCGATGTGTCTATTGTTTCAGCTATATTTCTTGGCCCGCGGTTGAGATGCCAGAGAAAGAGGCCGAAACAGAGCGTGAACAGGGTGAAAACGATCTTGGGATAGGGGGCCGGCACGAGGGGCGCAAGCCACAAAAGGCCGGGAACGAGGGTGGCGGCCGCCCCGGCCAGGGCCCAGGCGTAGACACCCGGAAGCCACGCATAGCCGCTCCGGATGATGATGAGGGCGCCGCAGGTCATGCCTACGGACTGGATCGCGAGCGCGAAGTCCCGGGCTGCTTCCGATGGAATGTGGAGCAGCTTGGTGAAGACGGGGAAGGCGACCGCGCCGCCGCCTTCCGCCGTCGCTCCCGCCACGAACGAGCCCAGAGTCATCGTCAGCGAAACCGGCCAGTGCTCCCGGAACAGGGAAAAGCTTCCGGAAAACAGCATGAACGAGGCCCAGGCGGCGAAGACCAGCCAGGAGATCAGAAAGCGGCGGGAAAGAACGATCATGATGCCGTGCGGAGCCGCCCCGAGTGGAAGAACAGCTTGATCAGCTCACTGAGGGCGATGGCAAGCCCGCCCGCACCGAACGCGACGACCAGATCCTGACCATGCAGGGAGCCGAATTTGAACAGGCTCGCAAGGACGGGGACGGTCAGGCACAGGACCAGGGCGAGACCGGTGCCGCCGATTACCCACCACAGGGCCGCGTTGGGGGTGTGCAGGGTCGAAAAGAAGTTCTTCTTCATGCTGCGGTTGCTCAGGATCAAGCCGAAATTCCCCATAATGAGGGTGATGAAACAGGCCGTGCGCGCCTCCTCGGCGGATCGGCTTACCCCCGTGACCGCGATGTAGGCGACGAGAGACAGAACCAGGATGCAGGCGCCCTGGAGAATGCTGTGGATCACGGTGTTGCGGTCGAACAGGGGCTCGTTCTCGGTGCGCGGCGGCCGGTTCATGATGTCCGGCTCCTCGGCTTCGGCTTCGAACACGACCGAGCAGGCCGGGTCGATGAACAGCTCCAGGAAGACGACGTGCACCGGAAGCAGCAGCAGCGGCCAGCGCAGCAGCACAGGCAGCAGGGAAAGGCCGGCGATCGGGATGTGGACCGCCACGATGAATGACATCGCCTTGCGCAGGTTGTCGAAGATACGGCGGCCGAGTCGGACGGCCTGGACGATCGAGGTGAAGTTGTCGTCGAGAAGCACCAGAGAAGCGGCTTCTCGGGCGACATCCGTTCCGCGGCCGCCCATAGCTACGCCAATATTTGCAGCCCTCAGGGCCGGGGCGTCGTTGACCCCGTCCCCCGTCATCGCGACCACTTCCCCGTTGGCTTTCAGCGCCTGGACGAGCCGAAGCTTCTGCTCGGGAACGGCCCGGGCGAAAATTGAGACATTCCGGATCCGCTTCCGCAGGGTCTCGTCATCCATTGCATCCAGTTCGGGACCCGAGATCACTTCTTCGGGATTGGGGAGACCTATCTGGCGGGCGATGCTCCGGGCCGTGCCGGGGTAGTCCCCCGTGATCATGATGACGCGCACGCCGGCGGTCAGACACTCGGTGACGGCCGCAGGCACCTCGGGCCGAACCGGATCGGCGAGTCCGAGCAGGCCGAGGAACTCGAACGTCAGGTCATGCTGGCCGTCCGGTAGCTCCTGCTCGGCGAACGTGCCGTGAGCCACACCAATGACCCGCAATCCCTGGTCGGCGAGGATGTTGATTTGCTGTCGGAGCTTGACAAGATCGGCCTCCGGCAGATGGCAGAGGTCTGCAATGGCTTCGGGAGCGCCTTTCGCGGCCAGCGTCAGGGAGTCTCCCGTGGGGGAGCGCCAGACCCGCGACATCGCGAGCAGCTCCTCGGACAGGGGATACTCTCGGACGAGCGTCCAGTCGCGGTGCAGGTGTTCCGTCTTGTCGAGGGTGACCTTGCCGAGGTCGCACATCGCCTTTTCCATCGGGTCGAACGGATCGACGGGACTGGCCAGGATGGCGAACTCGACGAGCTCGTGGACCTCCTCGGGAAGCGAGGCGACGCCCTGTTCCACGACATGTACAAGGCTGTCGGTCGAGAGATGGGTGACCGTCATCCGGTTCTGGGTCAGCGTGCCGGTCTTGTCAGTGCAGAGCACCGTCGCCGAACCCAGGATCTCCACGGCGGGAACGCGCCTCGTCAGCACGTTACGATGCGACATGCGCCAGGCGCCGAGGGCGAGGAAGATCGTGAGGACGACGGGGAATTCCTCGGGCAGGGTTGCCATCGCGAGGGTGAGGCCGGCCAGAAAGCCCTGGATCCAGTCATGCCGGGTCAGGCCGTAGACGACGACCACGATGAGGCAGGAGACCGCTCCGACGATGCCGAAGTTCCGGACGATGCGGCCCGTTTCCCGCTGAAGCCGTGTCTGCTCGGGGGCAAGGCTTTCCAGGGCCTTGCCGATCTTGCCCATCGAGGTGCGGACGCCGGTGTGGACCATGCGCACGATGCCCTGCCCCTTGACGACCATCGAGCCGGAGAAAACGAACGGGGTTCCATCACCGCCCGGCTGGCCCATTTCCGCCATGGCCGGATCGGCCTTTTTCCGGACGGGAACGGATTCACCCGTCAGCAGGGATTCATCCGTTGTGAGATTCACGCCGTGCAGCACGATGCCGTCGGCGGGAACGCGGTCACCCTCGGCCAGCAACACGATGTCGCCGGGAACGACGTCCCGCCCCGCGATGCGCTGCTGGATGCCGTCGCGGATCACGAGGGCGCGCGGGCTGGAAAGGTTGCGCAGGGCCTCGAGGGCGTTTTCGGTGCGCTGCTCCTGGTAGAACGTGATACCCATGATGACGAAGACGAAACCGAGTAGCATCAGGGCTTCCTCGTGGTCGCCGAGCACCAGATACAGGAGGCCGCAGAACAGCAGCAACAGGAACATCGGCTCACGGACCACTTCCGCCGCGATATCGAGGATGCCGCGTTTCTTGCCGGCGGGAAGCTCGTTCAGGCCCCAGGTGGCGCGGGCTTCGAGAACCTGCGGGGAGGAAAGCCCCTGGATGTTCGAGGGGTCGAAGGAGGTGGATGGATTCATGGGTGTCTCTCCTGAGGTGGATCATCCCGCTGGGGCCTCTCGAGGCATCCTGTGGCCAAGCCACGGGCCATTCTCGCCCATCTCGGGGGGAAGAGTCAACCGTGTTTGACCAGGGAAAACGGGGCGACGATGCCCGCTGGGAGAGCGGGTGATTCCCCGATGGCGAGGATGACTCGAATGAAAATATAGAGAATGACATATTATAAGTGCCAATTGACCGGTGCCTGTGAATGGCCTGTGGATGATCGGCCGGGGAACATGCGTGGCGTTGCCCGGAGTCTGGATGCGTTGCCGTTGTTGGGGCGGCAGTCTATAATAGGACAACCCTGTCGCCGATGCGAGGATGATCGATATGAATGGAATGCGAGAAGGGAAGGTTTTTTTGCGGGTTCTGGCCGTGGTCGCGATGCTGGCCGGCGTATCCTGCGCGGCACCGCTTCAGACGGCGCCCGTCGAACTGACGGACATCGAAGGTGCCCGTGGCGTCTTCCTGAAAAAGCAGGTGATGGTTCCACGTGATTTATACAGGCTCGCGCACGAGGGATTCACGGCGAACCGCCTGGACGAGGCTCGCCTGTACGCGCTTCGCATCTACTTCGACGGGTTCCGTAGCACCAACCTTCTCGATCTGCTTGGCGGCATCGAGATCAAGGCCGGCCAGCCCCTGCTCGCCGGAGAATGGCTGCGCAAGGCCCTTTGCCTCAACCAGGAAGACCCGACGGCGCGGAAGCTGCTTGCGCGGCTTCCCCCGCCTCCACGGCCGATTCCCGTTGATCCCTCGGCGCTCCAGGATCATTTCGCGCAGATCACGAGCCGGCTGCCGCAGCTTCTGAACCGGCTCAAAACTTCTAAGCTTCATTACGACAGCGTTCTTGACGAGATTGCGCGCGGCCAGTTCTACAAGGCGCTCGCTCTCGCTGAGGAATACGAGAAGCGGTATCCGGGGGTCGACGGGGGCGCGCTGACGGCCCTCTGCGCCCTGTATCTGGGCCGAATCAAGGATGCGACGCTCCTGTGCGATCAGGGGCTTGCGAAAGAGCCTTGCCACGCGCTGCTGCTGTTCATCCGGGCGATGATCGCCGATGTCCACCCCGAGACCTCGGCGACCTCTCGGGCGCGGGCCCTGTATGACCTCGACCGCTGGAAGGAGGCCGAGGAAGCGGCAGACCAGCTGACGCAGACGTTTCCCAAAAGTGCCGAAGGGCTGCTGGTGCGGGCCCGGATCGCCCTCGACCGGATGCAGCCTCGGAATGCCCAGGTGTTTCTCGACCAGGTCGCCCAGCGCGACCCGGATCACCCGGTGCTCGACCTGCTTCGCCTCGATCTCGCGCTCATGGCGGGCGAGCCCGAAAAGGGAAGCGAGATCCTGCGGCGCGCGTTCCGGCGTGGCTACAATCTGCCGTCGGTGAATCTGAAGGCCGGCCTGCTCGCCGCGGCGAATGCCCGTCCCGATGAGGCGAAGACGATCCTCGACGATGCCGGCAACGGCCTTCCCTTCCTCGATCGCGACGCATGGCCCCTGTATGTCCAGCTTGCCATCATCAGTAATCGGGCGAAGGATGCCCGACGTGCGCTTGATTTATGGGCTTCCCGGCTTCCCCGGCGCAGTCTCGCCTGTTATATGGAGGCGTTGTACTGGTTCAAGATCGGGGAGCTCGACAAGGGGCTGGATTGGCTGAAAAAAGGCTTTGCCATGAACAGCGATCATGTCACCGTTCTCAATGCGCTTACCGCGGTACCGGCCCTCAGCCGCGACCCCGCGCTCGCGCAGCAGATCATGACCCGGCTCTCGAAAGCCGAACAGGCGGCGCAGCAGAACCCGGCGCTGCCTCAGAAGATCGTGTCTGAAAGCGAGGAGAGCCGTCCCACGCCGCTGCCGCCTGACCCCACCAGGCCGGCCGTGCTCGGGCAGGAGACCCCATCGGAA